>JASFPT010000331.1:0-4035 GCA_050115795.1 Desulfobacterales bacterium | reverse complement strand
CGGCGCGGTATCTCATGATGGGCAATATCATGCTTATTTCTCGGTCTGTAGAAACATGATCGGATACCTGGAAGGCAACATCCTCAAGAAGGAAACGGACCGCATCCTGCTGTTGGCCGGCGCCGTGGGCTACGAGGTCATGCTCCCGGCCTTTGTCATGGAATCGATGGCCGACAAGTCGACCGGAGACGAGGTCGCGCTCTATATTTATTTTCACCAGACCGAGCGGCAGCCCAGACCGGTGTTGATCGGCTTTGCCCTGGAGGCGGAGCGCGAATTTTTCCAGCACTTTATCTCCGTAGAAGACATCGGTCCGATGAAGGCCGTAAAGGCGCTGGAAATGCCGGTTCGGGAGATCGCCGTTGCCATTGAAACCGGCGACACGGCCAGACTCAAACGCCTCAAGGGGATCGGTCCCCGCACCGCGGGCAAAATCGTGGCTTCCCTCCGGGGAAAGATGGAAAAATTCGCCCTGATCCGGGCGGCCGACGCAGTGGCCCCGCCGGCATCGACGGAGGACCTGGCCGGGCAAGTGAGCCGGGTGCTCACCGAGCAGCTCGGCCACAGCAAAGCCGAAGCCCGGCGACTGATCACCGAGGCGATGGGGCGGGACCCGTCCATTTCCTCCGCCGAGGCGCTGTTTGAAGAGATCTACCGAGGAGCGGTCGACTCGTGAGCGACGATTTTCTGACACGGTCCACTCCCGATCAAGGCGTGTTGAGCCGCTCACGCCTGCCCGAAGATCGGGAGCCTGAGACCTTTTCTCTTCGCCCCCAAAGACTCGGCGAATACATCGGCCAAAAGGAGGTGGTCGAAGCCCTCCGGATCGCCATCGAGGCGGCCCGGAAGCGGAAAGAGGCCCTCGACCACGTCTTGTTCCACGGCCCGCCGGGCCTCGGAAAAACGACCCTGGCCCACATCATCGCCAACGAAATGGGCGGCAGCCTCACCGTCACGTCGGGCCCCGCGCTGGAAAAGGGCGGCGACCTGCTCGGCATCCTGACCCGCCTTGACGACGGCGATGTCCTGTTCATCGACGAGATCCATCGAACACCGCGGACCGTTGAAGAATTTCTGTACCCGGCCATGGAAGACTTTGCCGTGGATTTCATCTTCGACAAAGGCATCCACGCCCGCAGCCACCGCTATCGGCTCAAGCACTTTGTGCTGGTGGGCGCCACCACCCGGGTCGGCCTCCTGTCGGCGCCGCTTCGGGACCGCTTCGGCATCTTTCGCAATCTCGATTTTTACGCTGAACCGGACCTGGTTCAAATCACCCTTCGTTCGGCCCAGCTGCTCGACGTGCAGATCCACGAAGATGCGGCCGTTGCGCTGGCATACAGAAGCCGGGGTACCCCCCGAATCGTCAACCGCCTCCTGCGGCGGGTGCGCGACTACGCCCAGGTGCGCGCCGACGGCGTTGTTACAGCGGACGCGGTGGGGGCTGCGCTTCAGCTCGAGGGTGTCGACGATATGGGGTTGACCGAACTGGACCGGCGCTACCTGAAAACGATCATCGATTATTACGGCGGCGGTCCGGTCGGCATCGAGGCCATTGCCGCAACACTCCAGGAAGAGACCGACACGCTGGTCGACGTCGTCGAACCCTACCTGCTGAAGATCGGGTATCTCATCCGCACCTCTTCGGGCAGGAAAAGCGCCGATGCCGCCTTCAAGCACCTGGGCGTTCCGGTCCAGGGGAAGATCTTCTAGCTGCTGGATCCTCGATCCTGGATAAAAAGCCAAAAGACAAGGATCCCCGGAGAATCGTATGAATTGCAATAGGAGGTTCTCCGGCACTTTTCCGGCAGCGCGTAGGCGAAGACGCATCCAGGAACCAGCATCCAGGATCCAGGGTCCAGCATCCAGAGGGAAACCATGGCCGTCATCAGCCTTCTGACCGACTTCGGCACCGACGACGAGTACGTTGGACTGGTCAAGGCGGTGATTTACGGCATCGCGCCGGAGGCGGCCGTGGTCGACCTGTGCCACCGGATCGATCCCCACGATATCGCTGCCGCCGCCGTCCTGCTCGACCATGCCTGGCGCTATTTCCCCGAAGGCAGCGTGCACCTGGCAGTGGTCGATCCCGGCGTCGGCAGCCGGCGGAAGATCTTGGCGGTCCGGCGCTCCGGACAGATTTTCGTCGCACCCGACAACGGCCTGCTGACCCCCATTTTTGCCGGCGATGAAGCTGTCCAGATCGTTGAAGTGAAAAACCGGTCGCTGTTTCGCTCCGAGGTCAGCCGGACGTTCCACGGTCGTGACATCTTTGCTCCCGTCGGGGCCCACCTGTTGAAAAAGGTGCCCTTTGAAACCCTCGGGCCGCCAGCGGCTGCCGAAGATCTTTGCCGCGTCGAACTTCCCGAACCGGTGCTGACCGCCGACGGTGCGCTGACCGGCACGGTGGTCTGGATCGACCGATTCGGCAACTTGATCACCGATATCGCCGGTGCGCACCTGGCCCGCCTCGATCCCTGCGGCCGGCGGCGGGATCTTGTCATCGAGGCCGGCGGCCGCCGACTGGCCGGCACGGTCGGCAGCTATGCCGCCGCTGCCCCGGGAGAGGCGCTGGCGATCTTCGGCAGCCGCGGCACCCTTGAAATCGCCGTCAACCAGGGCAGCGCCGCTGAAACCCTGGGGTGCGGGCGCGGGGATCCGGTTCGGGTGCTTTCGGCAGATTCGGGATAACAAATCGACACGTTTTGACAAAATATGCATCTTCGCGCAATAGAATCGTTTCTGCCGGGATCCGGCGGTAAAACGAAGCAGCGGGACCTTCGGCAGGTCTGCAATCGACCGGAGCCGCTTCGAAAACCGGATTGTCAAGGCGTCGACAAGGAGGAACGATTGAAGTTCGGTCTGCAGATTCGCCAAATGGTTCTCTTTCTGATTCTGCTGCCTCTGCTGACGGCTGTTTCCGCGTCGGCTTCCCGGCTCTCGGACACCGGCGCGTCTTTTCCGGGGCATTCGGCCGCAGTGGAAATCGGCGGCGATTTTCCGCTTTCCCATGCGGTGCTGGTGGAAAAGCAAAGCCAGACCCTTTTTCTGCTCACCTTGGAAAACGGCGTTTTCCAGGAGGCGTTTCGGGCGCCTTGCTCCACCGGGGAGGTCTTCGGCGCCAAGAGCCGCTCGGGCGACAAAAAGACCCCGGAGGGCGTGTACTTTTTCATCAAGGAGCATCCGAAGCGGGATCTTTCCCCCATCTACGGGTCCCGGGCTTTTCCCATCGACTACCCGAACCTGATGGACCGGCTGGCCGGCCGCAACGGCAACGCCATCTGGCTTCACGGCACCAACAAACGGCTCGAACCGCGGGATTCCAACGGCTGCATCGTGGTTGAAAACGAAACCATCGACCGGTTGGCAAACTACATCACCCTCCACCGAACGCCGATCATCATCGTCGACCGGTTCGCCGAAGCGAGGACTTTTATCAAAACACCGCTGCAAAAGGGTGTACGGGAGCTTGTCGACCGCTGGGCCGCAGCGCTATCCGGCGGGACGTATCACGACTATCTGAGCGTCTACGATCCGGGATATTTGCCGGATCTGAGCTGGTGGCGGGATTGGGATCGGCTGCGCCGAAGCTTCCATGGCGACGGACAAGCCTTTACCGTTTTGCCGGCCAAACTTGCCGTTTTTCAGTACCGCGATCTGTACACGGTTCTTTTCGACCAGATGGTGCGCACCCCTTTTCAGGAGGCTTTCATCGGCACTCGAAAATTTTTCATGGCCCGCGGCCCCGAAGGGCTTCGGATCGTCGGTGATGAAGACCAGGTCCTGGCGGAAGACCTGAAGGATCGGGTGCAGGGGCACGCCCTGGTGGCGGCCTGCCGGAAGCTGAAAAAAACGGACCACGAGCAGGAGATCGTCGCCATGGTCGACAGCTGGCTGGAGGCCTGGTCCTCGATGGACATCGAGCGCTACGCCGCCTATTACTCGCAGGATTTTCGTTCCCAGGGGGGCGCGGATCTCGATGCGTGGCTGGAGTACAAAAACCAACTCAACCGGAAATACCGGTTCATCCGTGTC
>JASFPT010000330.1:0-4042 GCA_050115795.1 Desulfobacterales bacterium | reverse complement strand
GTTCGGCCATCAGAAATCCGCCGGCGCCCCGGGTGGCGCCGGCCCTTTTTTGTGCCTCCGGCCGGTATGACGTTCCGAAAAAGAACCCGCGGCACAAGGCTTGTAACAAAAAAACGTTCCAGAATCGGCCGCAACACACCGATTTGCAAATTCCCCGGTCCGTCTGCGGCGGGCATCGCCTCGTGAAGCCAATCGGCGAACTACCTTCCCGGGGTCTGAAGGATCGGGGTTCCGACCGCTTTTTCCTTGCGGTGGTCCTTTGCCACGAGCATGTAGATGGCCGGCACCACGAACAGGGTGAACACCGTACCGATCGCCATGCCCCCCACCAGCACCAGGCCGATGGCGTTTCGGGCAGCGGCTCCGGCACCGGTGACCAGGACCAGGGGGAAATGGCCGGCGATGGTGGCCGCGCTGGTCATGAGAATGGGGCGAAGCCGGACCATTGCGGCTTCTTGCACGGCGGAAAGTTTCGACCTTCCCTGTCGCTGGAGCGTGTTGGCAAATTCGACGATCAGAATGCCGTTTTTGGACACCAGCCCCACCAGCGTGACCAGGCCCACCTGGGAGTAGATGTTCATGGTGGTGGTCCAGCCGGAGGTCCAGAAAGAAACGCTCGGATCGGGCATCTTGAGAAAAGTAAAGACCAGGGCCCCGAACATGGCCAGGGGGACCGAGCCGGCCAGGATCACGAACGGGTCCCGAAAGCTGTTGAACTGGGCGGCCAGAACCAGGAAGATGAGGGTGACCGCCAGGGAGAATGCGGGCAGAAATTTGGAGCCCTCGGTGCGCAGCTGGCGTGATTCGCCCGTGTAGTCGATGACGTATCCCTTGGGGAGGATTTTGGCGGCTTCGTCCTCCAGGTAGGTCAGCACCTGGTCCAGGGGGCGCACCGGCACCCCGCTCAGTTTGACGGCGTTGAGCTGCTGGAACCGGTTCAGGGACCTGGGCACGGTTGTGTTGCGGATCGTGGCGATGGCGCTCAGGGGCAGAAGCCTTCCGGCGGGTCCGGTTACGTAGATGTTCTTGAGCTGGTCCGGGTTGAGCCGTTCCACCCGCTTGATCTGGGGGATGACCTTGTAGCTTCTGCCCGAGATGTCGAACCGGTTCACGAAATTGCCGCCCAGCATGGAGGCCAGGTCACTGCCGACCTGCTGGACATTGAGGCCCAGGTCGGCTACCCGGTCCCGGTCGATGACGATCTCGGCCTGGGGCTGGTCGATCTTGACGTCGATGATCGGCGGAAAGGCGAACATCCCGCTTTGGATGGCCTTGGCCCGGAGCTGCTGTGCGAACGCCAGGATCTGGTCTTCTTCGGCGGTGGATGCCAGAACGAACTCCACGGGAAACTGTCCGCCGCCGGGCAGGGCGGGCGGCAGCACCGGCAGGGTCCGGATGGCCGGGATGCGCCCCAGTTTTTGCTGCACCTCCGGCAGGATCTGGTGGATGTCGCGGGATCGCTGGTCCCACGGCTTGACCACCATGCCGGCAAATCCGCCGTCCGGCCGCGTCACCTGGAAGACGAATTCGGTTTCGGCAACGCTCATGTAGGCGTCGTTGACCGCCTTGGTGTATCGGCTGGTCTGGTCCAGGGTGGCGTTGGCCGATGCGTCGATGATGCCGAAAATGACCCCCTGGTCCTCGGTGGGGGCCAGTTCCTTGGGGGACATGATGAACAGGGGCACGGTGAGCAGGCTCACCACGAGCCAGACCATGTAGACCGCCGGCCGGGTCTCCAGGGTGGCCTTCAGCCAGCGGCCGTAGGTGCTGCGGATTTTGTCGAACCCCCGGTCGATTCTCCCCTTGAAACCCTTCCCCTCGGCTTCGGAACGCAGCAGCCTGGAGGACATCATGGGCGACAGGGTCAACGCCACCACCCCCGAGATGGCCACCGCCCCGGCCAGGGTGAAGGCAAACTCCCGGAACAGCGATCCGGTCAGCCCCCCCTGCAGCCCGATGGGCGCGTAGACCGCCGCCAGGGTCACGGTCATGGCGATGATGGGCCCCACCAGCTCCCGGGCGCCGACCAGGGCGGCCTCCATGGGCGTCTTTCCCTTGGCCAGGTGCCGTTCCACGTTTTCCACCACCACGATCGCATCGTCCACCACAAGCCCCACCGACAGCACGATGGCCAGCAGGGTGAGCAGGTTGATCGTAAATCCGAACACCTGCATCAGAAACACCGCCCCGATCAGGGACAAGGGGATGGCGACCACCGGAATGAGGACCGACCGCAGGGTACCCAGAAACAAAAAGATGATGACCACCACGATGAGCAGCGTCTCGCTCAGCGTCTTGACCACCTCATGGATGGCGTTGTTGATGTAGTCGGTGGCATCGTAGGCGATCCGGCCTTCCAGACCCACGGGAAGATCCCGTTGGATCGAGGCCATTTCAGTGCGAACCCGTTTGATTACGTCGATGGCATTGGCATTGGGAAGCGGCCAGATTCCCATGAAAACAGCCGTTTGTCCGGAAAACCGGACCTCGGTGTCGTAGTCCTCGGCGCCCAAGACCACATCGGCGATGTCCTCCAGGCGCACCACGGCCCCGTCCCGCTCCCGGATCACCAGTCGTTTGAATTCCGCCACGCTGGTCAGGTCGGTGTTGGCGGTCAGATTGACCTGGACCAGGGCGCCCTTGGTCTGGCCCACGGCCGCCAAAAAGTTGTTGGCCGCCAGGGCCTGGCGCACCTGGACCGGGCTGACGTTATAGGCGGCCATCCGGTCCGGTTTGAGCCAGATGCGCATGGCAAAGGTGCGGGCGCCCAGGATATCGGCCCGCTGCACGCCCTCCACGGCAGAGAGGCGCGGCTGGACCACCCGGGCCAGGTAGTCGGTGATCTGATTCTGCTTGAGCACACCGGAGGTAAAGCTCAGGTAGGCCGAGGCGAACCGGCTGTCGGCCGACTCGACGTTGATGATCGGCACTTCGGCCTCCGGCGGCAGGTCCCCCCGGACCTGGTCCACCTTGCTGCTGACTTCGGCCAGGGCCCGCACCGGGTCGGTGTTCAGCTTCAACCGGGCGTTGATGGTGGAAACCCCCTTGGCGCTGGTGGACTCCAGGTAGTCGATGCCGTCTGCGGCGGCAACGGCCCGTTCGATGGGGGTGGTGATAAAGCCGCGCACCAGTTCGGCGTCTGCCCCGACGTAGACGGTGGTGATGGTGATCGCCGCATTTTCATTTCGGGGATACTGGCGGACGTTCAGGGAGCCGATGGCCTGGAGGCCGGCGATGATGATGACCAGGTTGATCACCAGGGCCAGAACGGGTCGCCGGATGAAGGGATCGGTGATTTTCATGAATCCCCCGGGGGTCAGCTGTCTTCCGGTTCCGGCGAAAGTTTGAAGGCGGGGGCAAGGGTGTTGTCCACGACGACGGGCTGCTCGTTTCGCAACTTGAAAAGGCCGGTGCTGACCACGGTTTCTCCCGGATTCAACCCCGTGAGCACCGAGATGAAGTCACCGCGTTTTTCACCGATCTGCACGATCTTCTGGCGCACGATTCGGATCGGTTCGCCGCCCTTTTTCGCCGGGCGCTCCTCTACGACAAAAACCGAGTCGCTGTAGGGGGCGTAGCTCACGGCCGTTGCGGGAATCGCCAACACCGGTTCGGCGGCGGGAAGGACCACGGCGACCTCGACGAACATTCCCGGGCGAAGCCGCCCGTCCGGGTTGGCGATGGTTCCCTGGATCTGGACGTTTCGGGTTTCCGGATCAACCTGTGCGTTGATGGCGGTGATTTTTCCTTGCCGAGGTGCCCCGGGAACGGCGTCGGCGGCGATCCGCACCGTGAGTCCGGGCTCCACCCGCGCCAGGTCCTGCTGGGGAAGCTCGAAATTGACGAAAATGGGATCCAGCGTCTGGAGCGATACGATCGGTTCCCCGCCCTCGAGGATCTGGCCCAGGTTGATCTTCCGCAATCCCAGGCGTCCGGAAAAGGGGGCCCGGATCGTCTTTTTGGCGATGGCCGCCCGCAGTTCGTCGGCCTGGGCCTGGGCCTGCTTGTAGGCGGCATCCACGCTGTCGAACTGGGATCGGGA
>JASFPT010000329.1:0-4051 GCA_050115795.1 Desulfobacterales bacterium | reverse complement strand
CCGGGTTCCGGAGAAGGTCATCTACCAGGTGGTCAAGGCGGTCTTCGAGAACTTCGATCAGTTCAAGAAGCTTCACCCCGCCTTCAGCGTCCTGAAAAAAGAGGAGATGATCAAAGACGGCCTCTCGGCCCCCCTGCACGACGGAGCCATAAAGTACTACAAGGAAGCGGGCCTGATGTAACTGCAGCATGCCGTTGACTGAAAACCGGAAGCGGTGCACCGGCGGATCCGAAGGCGCACCGCTTCCGGAACGATTATCCAACCAGAAGGATCCCCGACCATGAGCCAACCATCGGAAAACCAGGCGCCATTGGAGCAGGTCCATGAATTGGTCGCCGAGTCAGAAACCGGCGCCCGCAATCCCACCGGCGCGGTTTCCAAAAACATCCTGTTTTTCGTGCCTTTGGCATGGACCCTGTTTCAGTTGTGGTATTCATCGCCGCTTCCGTTCATGTTCAATATTTTGGTGTTCAACTCGACCGAAGCGCGGGCGATTCATCTGGCGTTTGCCATTTTTCTTTCCTACACGGCCTATCCCACGTTCAAATCGTCGCCGAGAGACTACATCCCCCTCCAGGACTGGGCCGTCGCCCTGCTGGCCGCCTTTTGCGCCGCCTACCTGTTTATATTCTACGAGGGGCTTTCCGATCGACCGGGCGATCCGACCACCCTCGATCTGGTGGTCGGCGTCGCCGGACTGATTTTCCTGCTGGAAGCCACGCGCCGCGCCCTGGGGCCCCCGTTGATGGTCGTTTGCGGCGTGTTCATTATCTACACCTTCGGCGGGCCGTACATGCCGGCTGTGATCTCCCACAAGGGCGCCAGCCTGTCCAAGGGAATGTCCCATTACTGGCTGTCGACCGAGGGCGTCTACGGGGTCGCCTTGGGCGTTTCCACCAGCATGGTGTTCATGTTCGTTTTGTTCGGGTCCCTTCTGGAGACGGCCGGTGCCGGCAACTACTTCATCCGCGTCGCCTTTGCCGGCCTCGGGCATCTGCGCGGCGGGCCGGCCAAGGCGGCGGTGGTGGCGTCGGGCCTGACCGGACTGGTCTCCGGCTCGTCGATTGCCAACGTGGTCACCACCGGTACCTTCACCATACCCCTGATGAAAAAAGTGGGGTTTCCCGCGGAAAAGGCCGGGGCGGTGGAGGTGGCCGCCTCCACCAACGGGCAGTTGATGCCGCCGGTGATGGGCGCCGCGGCCTTTCTGATGGTGGAATACGTCGGCATTTCCTACATCGAAGTGATCAAGCACGCATTTTTGCCGGCCTTCATCTCCTACATCGCCCTGGTCTACCTGGTCCATCTCGAGGCCTGCAAGATGGGCCTGAAGGGGCTGGAAAAGCCGATATCCCACTCGCTGCCCTACAAATTGATCCTGTTTTTCGGAACGATTCTGTTCCTGATGGTCATGGCCGGCGTCACCTACTACGGCATCGGCTGGATCAAGGTGGTGGCCGGCAGCGGGGCCAAGTACATCGTCGCCGTCCTGCTCCTTTTCGTCTATCTGCTGCTGCTCTGGTTTGCATGCAAGGTGCCGGAACTCGAGTCCAGCTACAGCATCGAGGTACTTCCCAAACTGGGGGAGACCGCCCAGGCGGGCTACTACTTTTTGGTGCCGGTCGTGGTGCTGATGTGGTGTCTCGTGGTGGAGCGCCTTTCCCCTGGCCTTGCCGCGTTCTGGGCCACCATGGTTCTGATTTTCATCATCATCACCCAACGGCCGTTGAAGGGGGTTTTCCGGAAAGCGCAAGGAGAGGCGTTCGCCTTCAAGGCCGGATGGCAGGACCTGTTGGTCGGGATGGTGACCGGCGCCCGGAACATGATCGGTATCGGTGTGGCCACGGCCGCAGCCGGCATCGTCGTCGGGACGGTGACCCTCACCGGCATCGGGCTGGTCATGACCCAGTTCGTCGAGTTCATCTCCGGCGGCAACCTGATCCTGATCCTGTTTTTCACCGCGGTGATCAGCCTGATGCTCGGCATGGGGCTTCCCACCACGGCCAACTACATCGTGGTCTCGACCCTGATGGCCCCGGTCATCGTCAACCTGGGGGCCGAAAACGGGTTGATCGTGCCGCTGATCGCGGTGCACATGTTCGTTTTTTACTTCGGAATCCTGGCCGACGACACCCCGCCGGTGGGGTTGGCGGCCTTTGCCGCGGCCGGGATATCGGGCGGAGATCCGATCCGGACCGGCATCCAGGGGTTCGGCTACGACATCCGCACGGCGGTTCTGCCCTTTCTGTTCATCTTCAACACCGAGTTGCTGATGATCGGGATCGGCACCTGGTTCCACCTCGTGATCGTGGTGGCCGCTGCCATTGTCGCCATGATGATGTTCGCCGCGGGCACCCGGCGATTCTGGCTGACGAAAAACCGCCTCTGGGAGACCGCCGCGCTTTTGCTGGTGACCTTCACCCTCCTTCGGCCCGGATTCTGGTGGGACATGGCGTATCCGGAGTTTACCCAGGAACCGCCCGCCAAAATCGAGCAGATTGCAGAAGGAATGGCGCCCGGCGATCATCTGCTGATATGGGTCAAGGGGGAAAAGCTCGACGGAAGCGAGTACAAAAAGGTTCTGAGCCTGCCGGTAGGCGATGAGGAGACCGGGGCTGAAAAGTTGGCGGGATTGGGGTTTGAAACCCGGGCGGAGGGGAGCAAGGTCTTCGTGGACATGGTGACCTTTGCGAGCCTGGCGGAAAAATCCGGCCTCGATTTCGACCAGGAAATCGTCAGCGTCGAGGTGCCCAACGACCGGCCGCCCAAGCAGCTCATGTTTATTCCGGCGTTTGCGCTTTTGGCCCTGATTTACCGCCTGCAGCGGGGGCGGCTGAAAAAAGAAGAAGCTGCCAAGGGCGAGGGTCTATCGAGTCCGGCGCCCGAAACCGAATGAAAAGAAGGCATTCGTTCTTTTGCCCGACTCTTGGCCGACCGGAAGCGGCCATATCCTTTCCACCCGAACAGCGGGTGAACCTTTATGCCGGAGACGACCATGTTTTCCAAGATTCTTGTGCCCCTTGACGTCGACTACTCGAAAACCGCCGCCGCCGTGTACCGGAAGGCGGCGGAGCTCGCCCGATGCTGCGGGGCGGAAATCCGCCTGATTACCGTGGTGCCGGGGTTCGGTATGCCGATCGTTGCCGCCCATATATCTGACCAGATCCGCAAGGAAACCAGCCAAAGAGTCGCGGCCGCCATGAAGCAGTTTGTCGAAGAGAACTGCGACAAGCCGGTTTCACACGAGATCCGGACCGGCAAGAACTGGGAAGAGATCATCCGCGAGGCCGAATCCTGGGGAGCGGATTTGATCATCGTCTATCACAACCGTCGCAGTTCGATCAACGAAGCCTTCAGCAGATCGTGTGCCGAGCGGGTTGCAGAGCATGCCTCATGCTCGGTGCTGCGACTGCGCAAGGTGCATGGCGACGCTTAGGTGGTCGGTTGGTTTATTGGTTGAATGGTTGAATGGTCGAATGGTCAAGTGGAAAAGCCTCGGCACCCGCTTGGCATACCGGCCCATCTCGCCCTAAAAAGATCTGAAAGGGTTTTCCGACTCGACCATTCAACCCATTGACCCATCAACCGTTCCCCCCTCACGCCCAGATCCCCTCGACAACCGCCCCGCAGTCGGGGCATTTCCCCTCCCGGATCCGATTGCTGTTGACCGTAAACCCCAACCGTTCGATGATTTTTTTGCCGCACGCGTGGCAGAACGTACTCTCCGCCTCCTCGCCGGGCACGTTGCCGGTGTAGACGTAGCGCAGGCCCGCGGCCATCCCGATCTCCCGGGCCTTTCGAAGGGTCTGCACCGGAGTCGGCGGACGGTCCGTGAGCCGGTAGGTGGGATGGAAACGGCTGATGTGCCAGGGCGTTTCGGGCCCGAGATCCCGGACGAGAAAATCCGCCAGGTCTTTGAGTTCCGCCGGGTCGTCGTTTGCCCCGGGGATGATCAGGGTGGTCACCTCCACAAACACGCCGAGCCGTTTCATTTCTTTGAGGGTTTCGAGCACCGGCGCCAGCCGGGCGGCGCACATCTCCTTGTAGAACT
>JASFPT010000328.1:0-4085 GCA_050115795.1 Desulfobacterales bacterium | reverse complement strand
AGGCCTTGTAGGCAAGACCCATGTAGTAATAGGGCTCGGGCCGCTGGTCGTCGATGCGGACCGCGCTCCGGTAATAGCTGTAGACGCTGTTGAGCCAGTCGTCGTCGACTTTCTCCTGGCCGGTGAGATATAGCCGCATATAGCCGACGTCCACGTTGAGCTCTTCGTTGTCGTCTTTGGCATAGCGGTCGGCGGATTTCATCGCGTCGAAGGCTTTTTCGAAAGTGCCCTGCAGACCGTAGACCAGACCCATTCCAAGATAGGCCGGGGAATACTTCGGGTCGAGCTCCCGGGCCCGGTTGAATTCCGAGAATGCATCCTCCAGCTTGCCCACCTTGAGCAACTTGTTGCCGTTGGCCACGTGATGCTCCGGGGTGTCGAGCTCGGCCTTGGGCGCCATCGGCTTTGGCCCGCAGGCGGTCAGCGAGAGCAGCAGGATCACTGCAAGGCCGATTGAAAGCTTCTTGATACTCATGATCCCTCCTTGGCGCGTGGATTCGTCGGGGGCGGTCCGTTGCAGCAAACCGGGCCGGATCAGTCGACGACGATCATTACGCGGCATTTTTTCATGAACGACAGATGCTCTGCGGCATTGCGAATTCGCGTGGCGTCCGCATTGCTGATCACGATGTCGCAGCGGCCGGGCCCTTCGGTTCGGAGTCCCTTGACCGTCAACGGGTTGTCGGTGACCCGCTCGTTGCCCATGGCCACCTCCAACGCCTTGGCATACCCGCTCATCCCCTGTTGGACGGCGTACTCCCGGCTGACGAAGGCAGAACCGTAAACCTCCTGTCCGTTTTCATCGAGGACTTTGGGCGCCATGGCTGGCCGGGCATCCAGACCCCGGGCATCGACCACCAGACCGGTGAAGACGCCCCCGCTTTGTTGCGGCGGAGCGTCTGTGGTGATGGTGCCGACCTCCTGGATGTCCTTTGGCAGCACGGCCTGGGAGAATCCACCGCGCAGGGGGACCCGCATGACCACTTCCACGGTGCCGTCGGACATGTACTGGAGATCCGCCTGCTGGGCACCGCGGACGACGCCCTCCACTTCGGCCCGAATCAGGTCGCTGTCAATGGTGAAATCCCGGACCAGGGTCGTGGAATTCACCCGCACCCCGTTGAGCACCTCCAGGACGTTTCGAAGCGCGTCCAGCTTGGCCGCCCGCATGGCCATCGGTCTGGCGTTCGGCTTTCCGTAAGATTGTTCCGGCGGCGCACCGATCCCTTTGGCCTCGATGTAGCCCTCCGTCCAGTTGACGCTGCCCTGCCCTATGGTCTGGACCAGTGCGCTCGGGTCGGATCCGAAAGACGCCATGGGCAGAAACAGCAGGACAGCCAAGGTCCAGACCGCCAGCAGGTTCACTTTCTTCATGACCACGCCTCCTTTGTTCATACCGGTTTTGGCTGCAAACGGAATCCGGACGGCACCGCAAGGCATCAGTCCGGAGGCAACATATTTTACTCGGGCCGGGTGGGCGTTTGCAACCCCTTTCCGTTTTTCGAATATTTCGACAGGTAATAGGCGGCGGCCTTGTCGGTCGGATGCACCGCCAGGGTCTTCTGCCACAAGGCCACGGCCGCGCCTGCATCGCCGGCACGGATGGCGGCAAATGCTTGCTCGTTGTAGACCCGTGCCAGGTTCAACACCGCATCTCGGTCCTTCGGATTGATGCGGAGCGTCTCTTTCCACAACGCAATGGCCTCTTGGGTCAGGCCCCGGTTGTACTGGAGCCACCCCAGGTCGTTGAGCGCGCCGGTATGGGTCGGTTTCAGGGCCAGGGTACGAAGGTATTCCAGCCGCGCGTTGTCGATCATGTCGACGTTGTCAAAAGCACGGGCCAGCCGGTAATGCGTTTCCGGCTCCTGGCTGTCGGCGTCCCGGGCCCGCTTCAGGAAGCGGATCGCCTCGGCCGGATCCCGGTCGATGTAGTGAAGCGTTCCGAGAAAGTAGCAGGCGTCGGCATTGTCGGGATCGATGGCCAGCACCGTCTCGAACGCGGCACGGGCCTCGGCCAGATTGCCGCTTTGGAGATGAAGGATGCCGATCCACAGCCGGGCGAAGGTGTTGTCCCGGTCCATCTGGGCCACCTGCCGGAACTGCGCCATGGCCCGGGTCCACTGCTGCTGCTTGGCGTAAACGAGCCCGAGCTGATTGCGGGCGAAGGCGTTGTCCGGCGAAAGCCGAAGGGCCGCCTCGAAATCGGCCGCCGCGGTCTGCAGATCTCCGCGGTAGTGGGCGTCTGCCCCGGAAAACACCAGCTCCGACAGATCCGACCCGCGGCCGTCGGCGACGGGCCAGAGCCCCAGCACCAGGGCCAGGAGCAGGGCGGAAAACCGGTACTTCATGAAAACCCCCGGGCGATGGCATCGACCACCGCTGCTCTGAATTCCGGCCGTCGGAGCCGGGCCTCTTCTTCTGGATTGGAGATGAAGCCGGTCTCCAGGAGGATGGCGGGCATCTTGGCCCTCCGGAGCACATAAAAATTGGCCGCGTGCACCCCCCGGTTGTTCAAGGGGAGGTCCTGTTTGAACCGCTCCTGGAAAATGCTTGCAAACCGGGCGCTCTGGTCCCAGTAAAGCTGCCGTTCGAATCGAAACAGAATCTCCTCGATGTCGATGAAACCGGTCCGCCTCTTGTATGGCTCGTCGAAACGGAGCACGGCGTTTTCGGTCTCCGCGACCCTGGCGGCCTCGGCGCTGGAGGCCTTCTCGGCGCAGTAGTAGGTTTCGGCGCCACCGGGGATGCGATCCGGGCTGGCATTGATGTGGAGGCTGACCATCAGATCCGCCCGGTACTGGTTGGCGGCGCTGGTCCTCCCGCCCAACGGCACGAAGTAGTCGCCGGTGCGCGTCAGAAAGGAGCGGATCCTTCCTTCCCGGGAAAGTCGTTCGTGAAGGCGGATGCCCAAGGCGAGGGTGACGTCCTTTTCCTGAAGCCCCCCGGGTCCCACCGCACCGGAATCGAAGCCGCCGTGGCCCGGGTCGATAACGACCCGGCGAACCCGATAGCTGGATGCCGGCCCGTCTTCCAACCGGCCTGCCATCTGCCGTTCCTCGGTGCGGGCCGACTGCTGCAGCTCCGGGAAATCGCTCTGCTCCGTGCGCGCCCCGGGCAAGGGCTTCTGGGTGAGCATATCGATCATCATCCGGGCGTAGGTGTCGCCGGGCCGAAGCCGGAGGACTTCGCGGAACGCGGCGACCGCCTCCGCCGGCTTTCCCATGCCGTAATAGGCCCGTCCCAGGAGCCCGAAAGCCCAGTCGTTTTGCGGCTCGAGCCGCACGGCCTCGGCAAGGACCCGAACAGCGTCGGCGAAATCGCCTTTTTGGATCTTCTCCTGCCCCTCCAGTGCGAGGTCAAAAGCGCCCTTGGCGGCGAGCAGCGACGGCCAGACCACTCCGGCACCCACCGCCGTTAGGATTTTGAGGGCCTGTCTTCGATCAAAGGTCGGACGCGCCGGGGCAGACCCCGCTGGCCGGTTTCCGAGTGAGCGATAGGGCATTCCAGCCATCCGTCGCAGTTCATTTCTGGGGGGTTTCGGTGATTTTCTGCCAGTACCGAATGTCCCTGCCGTCCTGGAGGACATCGATCAGCACCCAGGTCTCTCCGGTTTGCGTGTCGAGCTTGAAAAGCCGTTTTTCCAGGAACACCGTAGTCTTGCTGACCTGTTTGAGGCTGGAGTTGTACTCGGCGTTGAACAAGATGAACCGCTGGTGCGAATCGGCGCCGACAGCAGCAAGCGGCGCCGTCAGAATCAGGACGGCTGCCGCGAGGCATACGGCGAGCGTCTTACACCGGCCGGGGCCGGGCGCGGCAAAGGGGTCTCCCGCAACGGGGGTGGGCGGATCGATTCGGGCCGTCTTCATGTCAACTGGCTCCTTTCCAAGACCGGGGCCGTTCATCGCCGGCGTCGGGCATCGAGACCGTCCCGGTGTGCCCAACGCCTTTTCGGTCCGGTTTCATGATGCTGGTTTGACGATGGGACTGGCAATCGGGTCGCTTTCGGCCGGATCGCTTTTGAGACCGTCGGCATCCTCCACGATGATGCGATAGCGGTATTCGGAGTCGGGTTTGAGATCGGTATC
>JASFPT010000327.1:0-4098 GCA_050115795.1 Desulfobacterales bacterium | reverse complement strand
ATGTGGGCCGCTTCCATCTCCCGAAGCGTTCGGTGTCCGGCGGCCGCTTCCGGTGGGGTGCCCGCGTCGAGAAATGAAAAGCTGGCCGCGTCCAGGGTCCGGGAGCGGGACAGGACCACGGCCCGCTCGATGACGTTTTCCAGCTCCCGGACATTGCCCGGCCACCCGTATGCCTGCAACAGGCCGAGGGCCTCGGTCGTGACGCGGTCGACCTGCTTGGCGGTCTCCCGGCTGTATTTTCTCAGGAAATGGTCGACCAGCAGCGGAATGTCGCCTCGGCGCTCCCGAAGGGGGGGCAGCGGAATATGAACGACGTTGATCCGGTAAAAAAAATCTTCCCTGAAACGTTTTTCGGAAATCTCCCGGCGTAGATCTTTGCGCGTGGCCGATATGAGGCGGAAATCGACGTCGATCGGCCGGCTGTCGCCCACCCGAAGGACCCTTTTTTCCTCCAGGACCCGGAGCAGGTCGATCTGCATCTTCTGGCTGATTTCCCCGATTTCGTCGAGAAACAGGGTGCCGCCGGAGACGACTTCCAAGAACCCCTTCCGGCTCTGCACGGCCCCGGTGAAAGCCCCCCTCTGATGCCCGAACAGCTCCGATTCGATCAGCGAATCGGGAACCGCTCCGCAGTTGATGGCGATAAACGGCCGTTCGGCCCGGGCGCTTTTCGCATGAATGGCTTTTGCCACCAGTTCCTTGCCGGTGCCGGTTTCCCCGGTGAGCAACACCGAAACATCGCTGGCGGCCACCTCCGGGATCGTGTCGAAGATCCGCTGCATCGGGGGCGAACGGCCGATGATGTTCTCAAATCGGGTAAACTGTTCGAGGCGGTCCCTCAGGTAGGAGCATTCCGAGACGAGCCGCCGCTGCTGGCGGATCTTCTCCAGCACCAGGTTGAGATGATCAGGTTTGAAGGGTTTGAGCAGGTAGTCGCTTGCCCCGAGTTTCATGGCGGTGACGGCGGTTTCGATGGAGCCATAGGCCGTGATGATCACCACGGAGGTGTCCGGATATCCGGCCTTGACCCGTTCGAGGAGTTCGATGCCGTTCATTCCCGGCATCTTGATGTCGACGAACAGCAGGTCAAACGGCGTCGCCTCCAGCTTTTCCAGGGCTTCGGCCCCGGAGGCGGCCGCATCGACCCGGTGGCCGAACTTTCCGAACCAGGTCCGAAACGATTCCCGGACGATCTGCTCGTCGTCTACGATCATGATCTGAAGGTGTTCGTCCATGGCTCTCCTGGCGGGTCTCGGGTTTCCGGTTTCGGGTTTCAGATACGCTGCGCTACGGATCCGTTCCTCGATCCGTCAACGCGACCCGTCCCCCTCGATTTCCAGTCCCCGGGCGGCGCGCTCGGGCCGGCGGGATCGACTGCCGGCACTCAGGGCGCCACCAGGGGTAGCGCAATGATGAAAACGGTGCCCCGGCCCACCTTGCTGTGGACCTCGATGTTTCCTTCGTGATTTTTCACCACGCCGTACACGATCGAAAGCCCCAGGCCGGTTCCGCTGCCGATCTCTTTGGTGGTAAAAAACGGATCGAAAATGTGGCCGAGACGATCTTCGGCGATTCCATAGCCGGTGTCCCGGACGACGACCATCGCCTTTTGCTTCTCCAGATCCGGATAGGTTTGGATCTCCATCATCCCACCGGACGGCATCGCCTCGATGGCATTGAAAATGAGGTTCAAAAAGCACTGCTGGAGCCGGTGCATGTCACCGCGCACAGTCATCTGCTCCTTGCTCATGTTGAGCGCGACCTCGATTTCCTGAAGCTCCATCTTGTGTCGGGTGAGGGTGACCACCGAGTTGAGCACCTCGTTGAGGTCGAGAAGGGTGTATTCCATGCGAGACTCCCGGGAAAACGACAGCAGTCCCGAGATGATCCGCCCGCAGCGCTCCAGTTCGTGGGTCATCAGTTCGGCATAGGCCTGCAGGGATCGGACGCTCTCCGTTGCGGGCGCCTCCTCGGCGAGACCCAGCTCCATCAGGCGGCTGTAAGTCAGAAGACCCTGGATCGGGTTGTTGATCTCGTGGACGCAGCTGGCCGCCAGCTTGCCCAGGGAGATCAGCCGGTCTTCCTGGACGAGGTTGTTCAGATCCGCCTTCAGGGCCTTCATCCGCTTTTCCCAGCGCAGGGAGAGGGCCTCGGAGATGTCCCGATAGATTTCAATGACCCGGACGATCTGATTACGCTCGTTTTTGATCGGATAGGTCACGATTTCAGAGTAGCTGAATTCCTTTTCTTCGGCAGGACCTTCGTGGATGACATGGGCGGATTCTCCGGTTCGAAGGGTTTCGACCATCGGGCAGGAAAACCCCAACTGCGAACTGGAGCACGGAACGCTGTAGCCGTGAATCACCTCGTGGCATTTTCGGCCCAGGACCTGATCCCGGTTCTGCCTCACGGCGTTGAGCCAGGCTTCGTTGACGTCGGCGATCGTAAAATCGGTGTTGAGAATCATGATCCGCTGCTTGGCCTGTCGGATCAGAAAATCGGCGACCGCCTTTTCCCGGGAGACCTGCTGTTCGGCCGATTTCAACTGTTCTTCCATCTGGAAGAACCTTCGCAGCAGCCGGCCGATGTTGTGCTCGATGATACCGATCCGTTTCGGGCGAAGCTTGATCAGTTCCAGCAGCACCTGATTGTTGTTCGTCAGCTCGATGATGCCGTCCAGACCCTCGATCTGGAAAAAGTCCCTGAAATCGGCGGTGGTGAAGATCCCCAATTCCCGGGCCTTTTTGAACCCTTCGGCCTCCGGGTCGATGTCGCACACACCGGCGATGCGGATTTTCAGGTTGGCAAACGTTTCTCGCTGGAGAAGATCGAGGAAAAACTTGCAGGCCCGTCCGCCGCCGACGATCGCAATTTTCAGTGGAAATTTGCCCTCGAAGTTGTCGAGACCGTTCATGGTGCTGCCTCCCTGGCCGTCCGGCCTCGGACGCCACTGTCAGAAGGCCGCTGAAATGGGGTGGTCATCGGCGGAAAGGGAAAAGAGCAGGCGCGCTCAGGAGAGAATCGAGTCAGAGACGGTGCAGGTGTTTGCTTCCGGCAGCGCAGGACCTGCCGTGTAGATCTTTCCCGGAGCGCTTCGCTCCGGATCGCACCGATTCAGGAGAGCTTTTCGCGAAACGCGTCTGATACCGCCAGGTTCAGGTCGAGCCGGACCTCCTTTTCCGACAACCCCACGGCCAGCCCCAATAGCTGGGGAAGGTAGACGACGGTGATGTTCAAATCCTCGCCGAACTGCTCCGACACCCGGCTCTGGTAGGCTTCCAGATTCATCTGGCACATGGGGCAGACCGTGGCAACGGCATCTGCTCCGCGGGCGGCCTTCAGAATCGCCCCCACCAGCTGCAGGGCGACCTCTTGTTTGGTGTTCATGTGGGACGCCCCGCAGCACCGGCCGCCCATGTCCCAGGGATGCACCGTTGCACCAGCGGCCTCGAGAAGGGAGACCATCGATGTCGGCTCTTCCGGGTCGTCGAAGATCCGATACGGTCGCAGGCATTGGCACCCGTAGTAGGGGGCGATCGTCATCCCGGCAAGCGGACGCCTGACGCGTTCTTTGATCTTCTTTGCACCCAGATCCCGGGAAATGACGTCGAGCAGGTGCCGGACCGTTGCCGTCCCCTTGATCGAGAGATTTTCTTCAGCCAGGATTTGATTGACGCTCTCCCGGAAAGCGGCTTTCTCCTTTGCCTTTTCTTCCACTCTTTTCAGGTTCAGGTAGCACGCGCTGCACGGGACGAGGATGTCGCGCCCGACGTTCATCTTTTCGGCCAGGGCGATGTTCCGCGCGGGCAGTGCGTAGGAGAGCCATTCGCTCACCGCCTCTGCAGCGCTGGCACCGCAGCAGGTCCAGTCTTCGATCTCCTGCAGTTCCACGCCGAACGCCTCCAAAAAGGCCCGGGTCGAAGCGTGATACTCGGCTGCGGTTCCCTCCAGGGAGCAACCCGGGTAGTAGAGATATTTCATTTTCCGGCCTCCAGCTCTTCGACCTTTTCAAAAAGACGTTCCAGTGGTCGCTTTCCGCGGGAAGGAACCTGAACCGAAACCTTTCCTTTTCCCAGCAGCCGAATCCCCAGATATGAA
>JASFPT010000326.1:0-4106 GCA_050115795.1 Desulfobacterales bacterium | reverse complement strand
GCCGGATAAGCATCGGTTAACCAAATTCTCTTCTGCCGCTACCGGGAGCCTAACACATACTGCCTAACTTCGACCCCCAGATCGATGGAGGGGTTCAGGCGATCCGTGCGGATCGACATCGGAAGGACGGCAAGGAAAGGGGGGAATTTCGGCCCAACACAAATTTAACGAAATGCTAACCAAACGCTAACAAAAAAGCCCCATCTCTTTTACCACTCAACGGTTCAAGGAGGTTCACATGAGAAAGGTATTCGTCGTATTGACGGCTGTCGTTGCAGCGCTGGTGCTCATCGGCTCCCCGGCCCTGGCCGGCAACATCGTGATCAAAGGCTCCACAACGGTGCTTCCCATCGCCCAGAAGGTGGTGGAAGCCTTCATGGCGGCCCACCCGGAAACGAAGATCTCCCTTTCCGGCGGCGGCTCCAGCAACGGGATCAAGGCCCTGATCGACGGGAGCACCGACATTGCCGACTCGTCCCGGTTCATCAAGGACAAGGAGGTCAAGATGGCTGTCGACAAGGGCGTCTATCCGGTCCCCTTTGCCGTCGCCTACGACAGCATCATCCCGATCGTGCACCCGAGCAACCCCATCGACAACCTGACGGTCGAACAGCTCCGGGCGATCTACCAGGGGAAAATTCGAAACTTCAAGGAAGTCGGGGGACCGGACCTTCAGATCGTGGTCGTCTCCCGCGACACCTCCTCGGGCACCTTCGAGACCTGGGAAGGCAAGGTCATGGAAAAGACGAAGGTCACCCCCCGGGCCCAGTTGCTGGCCTCCAACGGGGCTGTCGCCCAGGCGGTGGCCAAGAACAAGTACGCCATCGGCTACATCGGCATCGGCTATCTCAATGACGACGTCAAGGCCCTGACCGTCAACGGTATCGAGGGCACCGAGGAGACGACCCTGAGCGGCGTTTTCCCCATCAGCCGGGCGCTGTACATGTTTACCAACGGCTGGCCCAAGGGCGAGGTCCTCAAATTCATGAACTTCGTGCTCAACCCGAAGACAGGGCAGAAATACGTGGCCGAAAGCGGCTATGTCCGGCTCTACTAACATACCGACGACCGTCTGACCCTTCGGAGCGCATGACCCGGCAGGCTGCCGGCCCATGCGCTCCGCACTTTTTCCCCGGGAGGGAGCATGCTGCGGCGAAACACCATCGAACGGACCATGAAGTCGTTTTTTTTCATGATCGCCACCGCCTCGATTGCGATCCTCACGGCGATCATGCTGTTTTTGTTTGCCGAAGGGCTCCCGATCTTCGATTCGGTGTCGGTGACCGATTTTGTCTTCGGAAAATACTGGTATCCGACGTTCGACCCGCCGGAATTCGGGATCCTGTCGCTGATCGTGGCATCGATGGCGGTGACCGCGGTGTCGGCGGCAATCGCCATTCCTTTGGGGGTGATGACGGCGGTCTACCTGGCCGAGATCGCAAAGCCGAAGGTGGCCGAGATCGTAAAGCCGGTGGTGGAGCTTCTCGCCGCCCTGCCCTCGGTGGTCATCGGCTTTTTCGGGATGGTCCTGGTGGCCCCTTTCCTGCAGCAGATTTTCGACATCCCCACCGGGCTGAACCTGTTCAACGCCTCTCTCATGCTGGCGTTCATGTCGATTCCGACCATCTGCTCCATCTCCGAAGACGCGATCCACAGCGTGCCCACGGCGCTGAAGGAGGCCTCCCTGGCGTTGGGGGCCACGCACCTGGAAACCATCGGGAAGGTGATCCTGCCGGCCTCGATATCGGGCATTTCAACGGCGATCATCCTGGGGATGTCCCGGGCCATCGGAGAGACCATGGTGGTGTTGATGGTGGCCGGCGGGGCGGCCATGATCCCCGAGTCGGTCTTCGACCCGGTCCGGCCCATGCCGGCCAGCATCGCTGCGGAAATGGCCGAAGCCCCGTTTCGAAGCGAACACTACTATGCGCTGTTTGCCACCGGGATCGTGCTTTTTCTTTTTACGTTCCTGTTCAACCTGGTGGCGGATTACATCTCCAACAAGTATCGCCAGGTCGGGGAGGCCAGCCTTTGAACCGACCGGCGAAAGGCTTTGAAATGGACATGCGCCGCACGCCCTTTCCAGACGATCCGATCGACAACGACTCCCGGGAGCGTCACATGGAGACGGTCAAAACCTTTGCACAAGCGGCCGCCCCGGGGCTCCGGCGCCGGAAAGCGTTTCAGACGGCCGTCTTTTCCCTCATCCGGCTGGCCGCGGTGGTCAACGGCGCCGCCCTGTTCGTGATCCTGTTCTTCATGTTCAAAAACGGGATCGGGGCGATCAACTGGACCTTCTTGTCCCAGCCGCCCATCGATTCGATGACCCGCGGCGGGATTCTGCCCTGCATCGTGGGCACGCTGGCCCTGAGCCTGGGGGCCATCGTCATCGCCATGCCGATCGGCGTGGCCTCGGCCATCTACCTGAACGAATACGCTCGCCCGGGAAAGGCCCTGCGGATCATCCGCCTGGGGATCAACAACCTGGCGGGGGTGCCGTCGATCGTGTTCGGCCTCTTCGGACTGGCCCTGTTCGTGGTCTACTTCAAGATGGGGGTCAGCATCGCCGCCGGCGCCCTGACCCTCGGGGCCATGACCCTACCGGTGATCATCGGCTCCACCGAAGAAGCGCTCCGGGCGGTGCCGGACACCTACCGGGAGGCGTCGCTGGGACTCGGCGCCACCAAGTGGCAGACCATATACCGGGTGGTGCTGCCGGCGGCCATGCCCGGGATCTTGACCGGCGGCATTCTCGGCATCAGCCGGGCGGCCGGCGAAACGGCGCCGATCATGTTCACCGCGGCGGTCTTTTTCACCCCGACCATGCCGACGTCGATTTTCGACGAGGTGATGGCGCTGCCGTATCACATCTACGTCCTGGCCACGGCCGGCACCGAGATCGCCAAGACCCGGCCGCTGCAGTACGGCACCGCGCTGGTGCTGATCGCGCTGGTGCTCGGGATGAACCTGGTGGCGATCGTTTACCGTTCCCATCTGCGGAAAAAAATGAGAAGCTGACCAAAACCGGAAAGAGACCAGATGAGCCAGACAGAAACCGCATTGAACATGCCCTCTTCGGACCATGAGAAATCCCTCAAGATGTCGTCGGAGGACCTGAATTTCTATTACGGGGATTTTAAGGCCCTGCACAGCGTGAACCTGGAATTCTACGAAAACGAGGTGACCGCCCTGATCGGGCCCTCCGGGTGCGGCAAGAGCACCTACCTGCGGTGCCTGAACCGGATGAACGATCTGATCCCGATCAGCCGGGTGAAGGGGAGGATCCTTTTGGACGGCAACGACATCTACGCCCCGGACGTGGATGTGGTGAGTCTCCGGAGCCGGATCGGGATGGTCTTCCAGAAGCCGAATCCGTTCCCGAAGACGATCTTCGAGAACATCGCCTACGGGATGAAGGTCAACGGGCTGCGGAACAAATCGCAGATCGAGGAGAGGGTCGAGCACAGCCTGAAACAGGCCGCCCTGTGGGAGGAGGTCAAGGACCGCCTCGACGACTCGGCCCTCGGGCTTTCCGGCGGCCAGCAGCAGCGGCTCTGCATTGCCCGGGCCCTGGCCGTGGAGCCTGAAGTGCTGCTCATGGACGAGCCGTGTTCCGCCCTGGACCCGATTGCCACCCAGAAGATCGAGGAGCTGATTCATCAGCTCAAGGAGTTGTACACGATCATCATCGTCACCCACAATATGCAGCAGGCCGCCCGGGTTTCGGACATCACGGCCTTTTTCTACTTGGGCAAGCTGATTGAGGTCGGCGGAACCGACGCGCTGTTTACCCGGCCGAAACTCAAGCAGACCGAGGACTACATCACCGGGCGGTTCGGATAAAATTGCTTTGCAATTTTATGAAAGGTTCGCGTCCCGCGAATCGGGGAAAAAAGGATCCAGAACCAGCACCCGCCCCCGACCGCGGGTTGCAGCGACGATTCGAACGAGGGGGTCAACTTCAAGAAGGGTATATCCAATGGCGGTTCATCTGCAAAAAGAGCTCGACAAAATCAAAAAGCGCATCCTTTCCCTCGGCGCCCTGGTGGAGGAGCGGGTGCATCTGGCGGCAAAGGCCATCGAAGCCAAGGACAGCGACCTTTGCG
>JASFPT010000325.1:0-4121 GCA_050115795.1 Desulfobacterales bacterium | reverse complement strand
CTTACCGGGCGTTTTGAGACCGTGATCCCGAAAGGGGATGTCGCAAGTCGGACGTTTTCCGTCAAAATCCGTCTGACCAACCGGGGCGGTCTGATGGAAGGGATGGAAGCCCGGGCGAACCTTCCAACCGGCGGCAAGATCGACGGGCTGCTCGTCTCCCGGGATGCAGTCGTCAACCAGTTCGGGCGGGATGTGATATTCGTTTCTTCAGAAGGCGCTGCCAGGATGGTCCCGGTCCAGGTGCTCGGTTACCAGGGGTTGATGGTGGGGGTTTCCGGCCCCGGGCTCGCTGCGGGGATGAAGGCCGTGGTCAAGGGAAACGAACGGCTCCGCGACGGGCAGCCGTTGATGGCGCAATAAAATCGCTCAGCGATTTTATGATAAGCGGCTTCGCCGCTTTGGATTTAGCTCAAGACCGAACGATTCCCATGGATCTACCTACATCTAACGCTGCACCGCCCTGATCCGGCGCTGATCTCAGGATTATCTAAACTCTTAATCCGGCGGCGCAGCCGCCATTCATAAAATCACGGAGTGATTTTATTTGGACCCCATTCGGTTTTCCATACAGCGGCCGGTCACGGTGATCGTCGGGATCATCCTGGTGGTCATTTTCGGCCTGATCGGCCTTTCCCGCATGCCCTACCAACTGAGCCCCACCGTGGTGGAGCCGGTCATTACCGTCACCACCACCTGGCGGGGGGCCACCCCTTACGAAATCGAGCGGGAGATCATCGAGGAGCAGGAAGACACCCTGAAGGGGATTCCCGGCCTGGTGGAGATGGAAAGCGACGCCTTCAACGGGCAGGGGTCGATTACGCTCCGGTTCGTCCTCGGCACCGACCTGGACGATGCACTGCTGCGGGTGTCCAACAAACTCAATGAAGTGGAGTCATACCCCGAGGGTACGGATCGACCCATCATCAACGCCACCGGGGCGGCGACCTCTCCGGTAATCTGGTGCGTCATGCGGGCTTCGCCGGGCAACACGCGCCCGGTGGACACCTACAAGACCTTCTTCGAAAACGAGATCCGCCAGTATCTGGAGCGGATCGAGGGGGTGGCCGACCTGTTCGTGGGCGGCGGCCGGCTCGAAGAACTCCACGTGGTGGTCGACCCGGTTCGACTCGCCGCATACGGATTGACCATCAGGGACCTTTCGGCAGCCATCTTTTCCGGAAACCAGAATGTCTCTGCCGGCACCATGGGCGTGGGAAGACGCGACTTTCGAATCCGAACCACCGCAGAGTTCAAAACGCCGGCCGAAGTCGAGAGGCTCGTGCTGCGGTCCACCGGCCAGCAGCGAGTGGTGCTGGCCGACGTGGCCGACGTCCGGCGTGGGTTTTCCAAGGAAACCACGGCCATGCTGCACAACGGGGAAAACGGAATGGTCGTTGGCATCAAACCCGAACCCGGGGTCAACATCCTGGATATGAGCGACCGTGCCTACGAGGTGGTCCAGTGGCTCAACCGGGAAAAGCTGAAGCCCCAGGGGGTCTATCTGGACTGGGTCTACGATCAGCGCAGCTACATCCGGGGTGCCATCGATCTGATCCGAAAAAACATCCTGGTGGGCGGTTCACTGGCCGTGGTCGTGCTCCTGGTCTTTTTGCGCAGCATCGCATCGACGGCCGTGGTCGCCACCGCCATCCCGATCAGCATCATCGGCACGTTCATGTTCATGTACATTTTCGGCCGCAACCTGAACGTGGTCAGTCTCGCCGGCATCGCCTTTGCCATCGGAATGCTGGTGGACAACGCCATCGTCGTGATGGAAAACATCGACCGGCATCGCACGATGGGAAAGCGCCCATTTGATGCGGCCTATGACGGCACCCGGGAGGTATGGGGGGCGGTGCTGGCTTCCACCGCAACGACGGTGGCCGTCTTTCTGCCGGTGGTTTTTCTCGAAGAAGAGGCCGGGCAGCTTTTCCGGGACATCGCCTTGGCCGTTGTGGCGGCGGTGATTCTGAGCCTCCTGGTTTCGATCACCGTCATGCCGATGTTCTCCCGGTATCTGTTCGGCCTCACCGCCGGTTCCCGGAGAAGAAAGAAAAGCGGTCTCGTCCGGGCGGCCTCCCGCGTGGTCGATGCGATCGTGGCTGCCGTGGGCTTTGCCATTGCCAACTGGCGGCGTCGGTTGCTCACCATCGGCCTGCTGACCGGCGCAGCGGTGCTGGTCTCCATGATCCTTCTGCCCAAGATGGAATACCTGCCCCAGGGCAATCGGAACCTGGTGCTCAATATTTTCGTCCCGCCGCCCGGCCTTTCGGTGGAAGAGCGCCAGCAGATCGGCGAGAATCTGTTCGCAGCAGTTGCGCCTTACCTGGGGAAAGAAGAAACCAATGGAATTCCCGGCATCCAGAACATGTTCTACGTGGCCGCAGAACAGATCATGATCTGCGGGGCGATTTCGACCCAGCCGGAGCGGGCCAGGGAATTGCTTCCCTTGTTCAACCGGCTGCTCAACTCGATCCCCGGCATGTACGGCGTCAGCATCCAGCCCGGTATTTTCCAGACCCGCCTGGGGCGCGGCCGTACCATCGACCTCAACATCCGGGGGGAGAACCTGGCCGGCATCGTGCGGGCCGCCGGAATGCTTTTCGGACAGATCCGGGGCGCCATGCCCGGCACCCAGGTCCGGCCCATTCCCTCCATGGAACTTCAGTATCCGGAGGTGCGCATCGTACCCGACCGGGACCGGCTCAAGGCCGTCGGCATGAACGAGGCCGATCTGGGCGAGGCCGTGGACGTGATCATGGACGGCCGCATCGTCAGCGAATTCAAGGAAGAGGGGAAGAAGAAAGTCGATCTGGTGTTGATGTCCTCCGACGAGCAAATCCGGACCCCGGAAGACGTCTACCGGGCCCTGCTGGCTACGCCGAAAAGCGAAGTGGTTCCGGTTTCCAGCCTGGCGGAACTTCATCGGACCAGCGGCATCACCCAGATCCGCCACCTGGAGCGGTTGCGAACGATCACGCTGCAGATTACCCCGCCCGAAGATCTTCCCCTCCAGGCGGCCATGGAGACGATTGAAGAAAAGATTCTGGGCCCTTCCCGCCAGGCCGGGACCCTGGGGGGCGTCGACATCGAGATGAGCGGCGCAGCCGACAAATTGCTGGAGACCAAAAGCGCCCTTCAGTGGAATTTCGTGCTGGCCGCCGCCATCGCCTACCTGCTCATGTCGGCGCTGTTCGGCAATTTCATCTACCCCCTGGCCATCATGTTCACGGTGCCATTGGCAGGCGCCGGCGGGTTTCTGGGCCTGCAGGTGCTCAACCTGTTCGTCAACCAGCCGATGGACATCGTCACCATGCTCGGCTTCGTCATCCTGGTCGGCGTGGTGGTCAACAACGCCATTCTCATCGTCTACCAGTCGCTTACCAACGTCCGGGAGCACGGCATGGATTACCTTCCCGCAGTGCTCGAATCGGTCCGGGTGCGGCTCCGGCCCATCTACATGAGCACGACCACCTCCATCTTCGGCATGCTCCCGTTGGTGCTGTTTCCCGGTTCCGGTTCCGAGCTCTACCGCGGGCTGGGCAGCGTGATCCTCGGGGGGCTGGCGCTTTCCACCGTTTTTACGATTTTTGTCATCCCGGCATTGCTGATGTTCGTCATCCGCATGGAAAAAATCCAGGACCTCGGCGAATAGCGCCGGCCCACTGCATTTTTCCGCCCCCAACCGGCCCCGGCTGCGGTGATCTTCCGTCTGCAAGGGGTTTCTTTTCAAAATACGGATTTTTGCGTATTTCCCCCCGCCTCCGGATGCGATATGCTCCAAGAGCATACCGGCCCCTATACCGGTACCGGCTCGACCGTTTGTTTCGATCGTTTTTTGCACTGCAACGATCAACAAAAAGAAAGGAGAACGGATGCTGCACATCGGCCATTTCTCATTCGACGAGGTCGACGGGCAAAACAAACCGCGGCATGGGTATTTCACCTGTATTATCGATGCAAAGGACCCTGAAGAAGCGGTGGCCAAATTCGGCGAGCAGATCCTGCAGATGAAAAAAAAGGCGGCACCCTTCAAGAACGTGGTTGCCGTCTACATGGAGGACATCATCCGGGTCGCCCAGGTACCCCGGGAGCCGATCGTCACGCTCATCCAGTCTTCC
>JASFPT010000324.1:0-4149 GCA_050115795.1 Desulfobacterales bacterium | reverse complement strand
ACCAATCACGGGTATATTTATCTGCGCGAGGCCCATGAAAATGTCATGCAGATGCAGGTGGGCATGGGCTTTTTCAAGGGAAAACTCGGTCTGCGGGTCAAGGTCGGCGAAGGCATGGGCGGCAAGGTCTGGGAAACAGAAGAACCCTTGGTGGTCCAGGATTATAAATCCTGGCCGGGCCGACTGCCCGACCGGAGCCTGGATGCCCTCAGTTCGGTGATCGGCATCCCCTTGAAATCCGATCAGCGGGTGGTCGGTGTCATCGGTCTGGCCCGGGTCGATGAGGGAGAGCACTTTGCGGATGAAGACATCACGCTGTTGGGGCATTTTGCGGAATTGGCCCTGCTGGCCCTGGACAAGTCCGGGCTGATTACCGAAGCCCGTCGGGAGCTGGCCGAGCGCAAACGCACTGAAGCCGTCCTGCGTGAGAGCGAAAGCCGGTATCGGTCCCTGCTGGAATCTTCCCCGGATCCGGTGGTGGTCTACGATATGCAGGGGCACGCGACCTATGTCAATCCGGCCTTTGAACAGACCTTCGGATTTTCACGCCGGGACCTGCTGGGTAAAAAGATCGATTTCGTGCCCGCAGCCAATCTTCCCGAGACCCGGTCGGCCATCGAAAACATGCTCAGCGGAAAGAAAATCCACCTGTTCGAAACCAAACGATTGACCAAGGACGGTCGCATTCTGGATGTCCAAATCAGCTCCACCCTCTATCACGATTCGGATGGCCACCCCGCCGGTAACATCGTGACGCTGCGCGATATCAGTGCGCTCAAACGGGCTGAAGAAGAACTGCGAAAATACCGGGACCGGCTCGAAGAGCGTGTCGCCGAGCGAACGGCCGAGTTGGGCAAATCCAACCGCCAGCTCGGCCAGGAAATCGAAGAGCGCAAGCGGGCCGAAGATGCTCTGCGCAAGCGGGAGGTCGAGCTGGAATCCCAGTCCCGCCACCTGGCGGAAGTCAACACCGCCCTGAAAGTGCTGATCAAACAGCGCGAGGACGATAAACTCGAATTGGCCGAGAACGTTTCCGCCAATGTCCGCGAGCTTATCAAGCCCTATATCGAACGCCTCCGGAAAAGCCGTCTCAGTACCGACCAGCAGATTTTGCTCGGCATTTTACAATCCAACCTGGACAACATCATTGCACCGTTGATCCGCAACCTGTCATCCCAACCCTTCAATTTGACTCCGACCGAAATACGCGTCGCCAATTTGGTCAAGGAGGGCAAGACCAACAAGGAGGCGGCCGAAATGCTGTGCCTGTCCAAAAACACCATCCTGTTTCACCGCTATAATATCCGCCGCAAGCTCGGGATCAAAAATCGCAAAGTCAATTTGAGATCCCATCTCCTGTCCTTTGGAAAATAGTGGTTTTTACCCACTATTTAACCGCTATTATATAAACTTGACATTCCGGTCGCATTCAGTATTTATGAAGAAAACTGCTTGATACACTTCACCTTTTTGGAGGTTACCGTTCCGGTCAATGGGAAGCGTCCGGCTCCGAACCTGCATCCGCGGCACTTCCCATCAAAAAAATCCATAAATATGCTTGACTTAACTCGGGATACATTGTAGCTACGGGGCGATTGTCTTTTAAGAAATGAACTACGTTCAGTTTTTTCATGAGGCCGCAAGCACGGTAAATCCGGCGGAGGTGGGCCGTATTGACTCGAAAAGGAGGCCGTAAGATTGGTGGAAGGTGGGCAATCAAAAAATGGAGACGTTCTGCTGGAGCTGGCGGACATTCACATGCATTTCGGCAAGGTCAGTGCCCTGGCCGGAGTCAGCCTTCAGATCCGTAAAGGGGAAATCCATTCGGTGATCGGCCCCAACGGCGCCGGTAAGACCGTTATGATGAACGTGATCAACGGGTTGTATCGCCCCCAGCAGGGCACCGTCTCCTACAAGGGAGAGCGGGTCAACCATCTGCGTCCCCATCAGCGGGCGAAACTCGGTATAGCGCGGACCTTTCAGAAAGTGGAGGTGTTCGGCGGCCTGACCGTCCTGGACAACATCCGGCTGGGTCGTCATCTCCACTATCGGGCCGGAATTATCAGCGGCGCCGCTTACCTCGGCAAGGCCAAAAAAGAAGAAATCGAGCATCGAACGTTTATCGAAGAGGAGATTATCGATCTTCTGGAGATCGAAGAGATCCGCCACAAAGCCGTGGGCATGTTGCCCTATGGTTTGCAAAAACGCGTCGAACTCGGCCGGGCTCTGGCCCTCGAGCCTGAGCTGCTGATTTTGGATGAACCCCTGGCAGGCCTGAACCTGGAAGAAGTGGAGGACATGGCCCGCTTTATTCTCGACATCAACGAAGAGGAGCGCTGGAAGGTGACCTGCCTGCTGGTGGAGCACGACATGGGAGTGGTCATGGACCTGTCGGACCGCGTCTTCGTTTTGAACTTCGGCAACATGATCACCGACGGCACCCCGGATGAAGTGCAGAACAACCCTGAAGTGATCAAGGCTTACTTGGGCGAAGAGGACCTCTATGCAACAAGAAGATAGCGCAATGGCCGCCGGCATCGAAATCACCGAAGACCTGACGATTCCGAAGCTGTTCTGGCAAAAGTCGCAGGAGTTCGGCGCCGACCGCGTGGCGATGCGGGAAAAAGAATTCGGCGTCTGGCGGCCCATCACGTGGGCGCAGTACCTGGAAAACGTCAAGTACCTGACCCTGGGCCTGGTCAAGCTCGGCCTGCAAAAAGGCGACAAGGTGTCGATCATCGGAGACAACCGGCCCGAAGGGTTGTGGGCGGAGATGGCCGCACTGTGCGGCGGCGGCATCGGTGTGTGGCTTTTTCAGGATTGTCTGATCGACGAGGTCCGCTACATCATCGACCACTCCGATTCCAAGTTTATTTTCGGTGAAGGACAGGAAGAGGTCGACAAGGCCCTTTCCATCATCGACGATTGTCCGAAGCTCGAAAAAATCATCTGGGACAATCCCAAGGGGATGCGCAACTACGACCAGGACTGCCTGATCAGTCTCAAGGAAGTCCAGGAACTGGGCCGACAGCTGGAGAAAGAGCAGCCGAAGCGGTTCGAGGAGCTTATCCAGCAGGGCACCGGCAGCGAAGTGGCGTTGTTGTTTTACACATCCGGTACCACCTCCCTGCCCAAGGGGGCGCTCCTGTCCCACAACAACATGCTGACCATGGGAAAGGCCCTGATGGCGGTCGATCCATGCTCGGAAAACGACGATTACGTCTCCTATCTGCCGTTTGCCTGGATCGGCGAACAGATGATGTCCATCTCCTGCGGTCTTCAGATCGGATACACCATCAACTTTCCCGAAGAACCGGAAACCGCCCAGGAAAACATCCGCGAGATCGGTCCCCACGTGATGTTCGCCCCTCCCCGGATGTACGAGCAGATGACCCGCACGGTGCAGGTCAAGTACCTGGACGCCTCCTGGACGAAACGAAAGTTTTTCGAGTTCAGCACCAAAGTCGGTTACCACGTGGCCAACCTGAAGTTTGCAAAAAAGCCGATTCCGCCGCACTGGCAAATTTTGCAGTGGCTGGCGCGGATCACGGTTCAAAGCAAGGTGCGGGACCACCTGGGGCTTTCCCGGGTGAGGAACGCTTACACCGGTGGGGCGGCCATGGGACCCGACCATTTTCGCTTTTTTCACGCCCTGGGGGTGAACCTCAAGCAGATCTACGGCCAGACCGAAGTGGCCGGGATTTCGGTGGTGCATCGCAGCGGGGACATCAAGTTCGATACGGTGGGCAAGCCGATTCCGGGCACCGAGATCAAGATTACCGAAGACGGCGAAATTATAACCAAAAGCCCCTCGGTCTTCCTGGGTTACTATAAAAATCCGGAGGCCACGGAAAAGGCGCTCCAGGATGGATGGCTCTATTCCGACGACAAGGGATTCATGGACGAAGAGGGTCACCTGGTCGTCTTCGACCGCACCAAGGACGTCTTCACCTTGAAAGACGGCCAGCCCTTTTCACCGCAATATTTGGAAACCCGTCTCAAGTTCAGTCCCTATGTCAAGGACGCCTGGGTCCTGGGACACAAACGCGACTACGTGGCGGCGGTCATGTGCATCGACTACAGCGTGGTGGGCAACTGGGCCGACGAAAAGAAACTTAACTACACCAGTTACCCGGAGCTGTCCCAGAA
>JASFPT010000323.1:0-4162 GCA_050115795.1 Desulfobacterales bacterium | reverse complement strand
AAGGGGTAGATGACGGTGTCGGTGACGGTGGCATATCGACAGGTCTCGGCGAATTTAAAATCCTTCATGACTTCCAGGGAGGAATAGAGCCCCTTGACCACGCCCTTCTGGAGCGCCTCGACGGTGGCCGGCATGGGCATTCCGACCGGGTTGGCGCCCCACGCGGCCAGGATTCGCGCTGCGCCTCCCGAAGCCCGCAAGTCCAGCCCCTTGAGGTCGGCCAGGGAGCGAACCGGCACCTTGGACATGATGTTGGTCGGCGCCGTGGTGAACATGGTGATCACCTTGACCCGGGCGAACTCCTCTGGCCGGTATTTCTCGTAGAGGTCGAGCAGCACCCGACTTCCGACCCGGGCATTGGGAATTCCCAGCGGCAGGCTGGTGGCGTTGGTCACCACAAAACGTCCCGGCTGGTAGGCCATGGACAGGCATCCGATTTCGGCCTGTCCGGCGATCACGCCGTCCATCATTTCTTTGGCCCCCAGGAGGGTGCCGCCGGGAAAGGTGTTGATCTTCACCTTGCCCCCGGTCCGCTGCTCGACTTCGGTTTTCCACCGTTCCATCTGCACGCAGGGGAAGGTGGGCGCCGGCGGAAAGTTGGCGTAATTGAGGGTGACCGGCCCGGCCGACGCCGGGGCCGGGCCAAAGGCAAACGCCGTCAGCCCGAAGAACAACGCCAGGGTAAGCATCCATGCCATCTTCAACTTCATGGGAAACCTCCTTTGTCGTCAGCCCGCGGGCTGATTTTCCCGGGCGTCACGCTGACATTGCAGCGCAGACATAGGGCCGTCCCAGGGTAGTAAATCCGAAATTCGAATATCGGATTTCGTGCTTCGTATTTTTCATTCTTCACATACACGGCATACTTCCCTTGGGGCGCCCCAAGGGCGATCATGAATTGCCGTTTCGAAGGTCAAAGACCCGCTTGCTCTTTCTCTCGGTGCGGGGAAGACCCCCGTGGTCGACGATCTCCGCCTGGCAACGGACCAGGATCTTTCGCCGGATATCGGTGACGATTCGCTCGGCCAGAGCGGCATCGTTTTCCGGCCCGGCACCGGCGACCCGCTCCACGCGGATCGTCATCAGGTCCCGGCCGTTTTCCCGCTGATGGAGATGGATCTGGAATTCGCTGCCGACACCGCTGATTCGGTCGAGCACATGATCGATCTGACTCGGGTAGATGTTGACCGCCCGGTAGATAAACATGTCGTCGGTTCGCCCCAGGATCCGGTCGTGGCGGGGAAGCGGCACCCCGCAGGCACATGGCGCATCGATGAGGCGGGTCACGTCGTGGGTGCGGTAGCGGATCAGGGGGCTGGCCTCCTTGGCCAGGGTCGTGACCACCAGCTCCCCTTCGGTGCCGGGCGCCACCGGCTTTAGGGTAATCGGGTCCAGGATCTCGAAAATGAACAGGTCGGCCCAATAGTGAATCCCCGCATGTTGGGGGCAATCGAGACCGGTCCCCGGTCCATAGAGCTCCGTGAGGCCGTAAATATCGAAAATTTCATCGACCCCCATGAGTTCCTGGATCCGCTCCCGCATGGCGGTGCTGTGGCGTTCGGCCCCCATGATGATTTTTCGAATCCGGATGCTGCTGCGAAGGTTTCTCCGATCGATCTCCTCGGCCATGAGAAGGGCCATGGAAGCCGTCGAACAAAAAACCGTGGTGCCCATATCGACCATCATCTCGCAATGCATGTCCGCATTGGCCGGCCCCAGTGGAACCGCCATCGCGCCGAAACGCTCGCATCCGCCCTGGAAACCGACACCGGCGGTCCACAGGCCGTATCCAACGGCGATCTGCACCCGATCCCGGGTGCTCAACCCCGCCATTTCATAGCAGCGGGCGAACATGTCGGCCCAGACATCGATGTCGTGCTGGGTGTAGCTGAGCACCTTGCGCTTTCCGGTTGTGCCGCTGGAGGCGTGAATCCGCACCACCTTCTCGAAGGGAACCGAAAGAAGGGGAAAGGGGTATTCGGCCTGCAGGTCGTCCTTGTCGACCAACGGCAGGTGCCGGAGGTCCTCCAGGCTCCGGATGTCGCCGGGGGCCACACCGGCATCATCGAGCTTCTTGCGGTAAAAAGGAGAGTTGGCGTAGGCGTGGCCTACGGTCCACTTCAGTCCTTCGGTCTGCAGCCGCTGCAGGCTGTCGGTGGTCAGGTCTTTTGGAATAAACCCCATCGGTGTTTCCTTCCATCCCCTTTCAGGTTCCGGCCCGTCCCGCGGAAAAGCCGGCTGCCAGCGCCGCAACCGAGCTTTCGGCCAAGCGGCGGTCCTTCTTCGGGCCGGCTTCCACGATGCGGACGATGTCGTCTATGGTGCAATAAAACCCGGCCGCCGAGCGGTCGAGCCGGGCCAGGCCGCAGCCGAGCAGCACCAGGTTGACGGCCTTGGCAAGGTCGATGTTTCGGGCCACGGCATCCGCATCGATGCAGTGGACGTCGACCTCCGGAACGACAGGAGCGCTCGCGGTGTTGACCACCATCCAGCCGCCGGCCCTGACAAACCCCCGGTGAGCCTCGAGGTTCTCTTCCTTGAGCACGAACATCCCGTCGGCGTTTCCGGGACGGATCAGGGGGCTTGCAAATTCGCCGATCTTCAGGTGGGAAATGACCGTCCCGCCGCGCTGGGCCATGCCGTGGGTCTCGGAGGTGAGCACCGGCAGCCGGTGGGCGATGGCCGCTTCGGCCAGGAGGCGGGTGACAAACAAAACCCCCTGTCCCCCCACACCGCTGATGACGATCTGCTGTCTGGCATTTTCCGTCATCGGTTCTTCCTGTTATCGAAATCAATGCCTAAAATGCCAAAAATTATGGAATACTGACTATTTTACATGAAATCCGGAGCGATGCGACACCACAACTTTAGGCACTTTAGGCATTTTAGATCATTTTAGGCATTTCCAATCTCAGCGCCTCGTATGTTGAATCTTCTTTGATCTGAAATACGCCACCGAAATGAGGCCATCGAGTGCTAAGCCGGTGTCTCCTCGACGACGATGGCACCGCTTCGGCAGATCGAAAGGCAGACCCCGCAGCCGCTGCAGATCATCGGATCGATCCGCACCGGCTCCCCCTTTTGGCCGCCGACCATGGCCGGGCATTCGAAATGCTTCAGGCAGAAACCGCAGCCGTCGCAATCGCCGGTCACCACCACCTTGACCGGGCGCCGGTCCGGAGCCGGCTGCCGCCGGTCCAGCAGGCACGGGTGCCGGGCGATCACCACGGCGGGCCCTTTTTCGCGGCTGTAGGCGACCGCCTCTTTGAGCAGATCGATAAACGGCGCCAGCTCATAGGGGTCGGCCACCCGGATGAATTGTACCCCGCATCCGGCCACCAGGGCCTCCATGTCCACGGCGGCCAGCGGCTCACCCGTTGCCCCCAGTCCGGTGGCCGGGGTCGGCTGGTTTCCGGTCATGGCGGTGGTACGGTTGTCGAGGATCACCAAAACGAACCGCGCATTCTGGGACACCGCATCGATCAGGGCCGGCACTCCGGCGTGAAAGAAGGTGGAGTCTCCGATGGTGGCCACGATGTCCGGCCGCTTTTTGAGGTGCCGGTGGGCGTGGTAAAACCCGGCCGCCTGGCTGACGGCCGCCCCCATGCACAGGACCGTGTCCACGGCGCCCAGATTCATCCCCAGGGTGTAACAGCCGATGTCGCTGGTGTAGATCCCCTTCGGGGCCGCCTTTTTCACGGCGAAGAAGCTGGCCCGGTGGGGGCAGCCGGCGCACAGGGTGGGCCGCCGGCCCGGTACCGTGGGAAGCGAGGCCGTCTCCGGGGAAAGGCCTGCAAACGCCCGGATCACCGACTCGACCGTTTCCGGATGCAGCTCTCCCACCGAGGGTACCCGGCCGTCCATCTTCCCGCGCACCCGCTTGTGGTCGGCGATCTGCATCTCGATTACCCCGGCGGTCTCCTCGATGACCAGCACCTCGGTAAATTGCCGGATCTCTTCGACGAATCTGCGGTGAAGCGGAAAGGGCTGGAGCACCTGGAAAAAAGGCATCTGCCCCCACAGGCCCAGGTCCTGAAGAATTTCCCGGGCATGGGCGGCGGCGACCCCGGAGGAGACCACGGCCCGATCGCCGGCGGCTTCGGGATTGAGCCGCTGCGGCGCGGTGCCGGGGGCCTCGGCGATGCGGGCCAGCTTCTCTTCC
>JASFPT010000322.1:0-4175 GCA_050115795.1 Desulfobacterales bacterium | reverse complement strand
CCGCCCGTTTTATCTCCACCAACCGCACCCGGTACGGTGAAATCGATCCGACCCGCCCCGGCGCTTTTTGCCGAAAACTTTTTTCATCCGGTTTCTCGTTCAACGGAATGAGACAGGCGACGGATCCAAGACATCCGATGTCATTGTCATGACGATTCGACGTTTTCTGATCATTGCCCCGCTGGCGGTCTTGGCGGTTCTGCTTCAGTCCTATTTCTGGGTGCCGACCTACGAAGAGCAGACGCGCGGCAACCCGGAGCGACTCGGAACGTTCATCACGGCGCTAAACGGCGACGCCAGCGTTCTGAACCCGATCCTGTCTGCCGACACGGCCAGCAGCAGTATCGAGTCGATGGTCTACGAAGGCCTGATCGACCGCGACGAAAATCTCCGTTTCCGAGGCCGCCTCGCCGAAAGCTGGGAAATCTCCGAGGTGGCCTTCTTCTATGTGGTTGCGGACCGCCCGCCGGCCGGGTCCAACGACCCCTCCCCGGCTGCCGTGGCCCGGCTCCTTCGCTCCGCTGCCGAATCCACCGAAAGCCTTCCGGAACCGGTCCGCCGCTCCCTGGAAAACATCCAGCGAATCACGATCGAACCTCCCCGCCGGTTTACGGCCCCTTACAGGACTTCGGCCGGAGCAGAAATTGAACTTGAGGTGTCGGCACCGGCAAGGGTCCGACTCGAGCTCGCCCACGTGGATCCGGACCTTTTCGAGCGCTTGTCGCAGGTGCTTGGAGACACTTACTTTTCCGCCTTCTCCCCAGACCGGTACATCGAGCCTACCGCCGAGCTGCCCGGTGCGGAGGCGGCGTCTGTCGCCAGACGCCTTCTACCCCCTGTGGAGCATAATCCGATTTTGCTGTTTCACCTTCGCCCCGGCGTCAAATTCCACGACGGCCACCTTTTCGGCGCCGGTGATGTGAAGTTCACCTACGAAGCGATCATGAACCCGAAGAACCTGTCCCCCCGAACGGCCGACTACGAGCCGGTCAAGCAGGTGGAGGTCGTCGATCCGCTTACGGTTCGGATCGTATACAAACGCCTCTATTCACCCGCCATCGGCACCTGGGGCATGGGGATTCTCCCGGAGCACCTGCTCAACAAATCGGCCCTGGCAAAGGAGGCCGAGCAGCGGGGCCTGGATCCGAAGAACTTCACCATTCGCCAGAGCCGGTTCAACCGGAATCCGGTGGGATGCGGCCCTTTCCGCTTCGATCGCTGGAAATCCGACCAGTACATCGAGCTTTCCCGCTTCGAGGGGTACTGGGAAGGCCCGGCCAACTACAAGGCCTATATTTCCCGGATCATTCCCGATCCCCTGACCCAGGAGATGGAGTTCTACGCCGGCACCATCGACGACTACAGCGTAGAGCCCCACCAGGTCCAGCGGCTCAGAGAAGACCCCCGGTTCCAGAGCTTCTCCGGCACCGCCTTCGGCTACACCTACATTGGCTACAACGCCCGCCGAAAGCCCTTCGACGACCCCCGTGTCCGGCGTGCGCTGGGGATGGCCATCGACGTGGACAAGATCATCCAGTTCATTTTATACGGCCAGGCAGAGCGGATTACCGGGCCTTTCGTCAAGCAGACCGACTACTACAACCACGACATTGCGCCGCTGTCCTTCGACCCCCGGGGCGCCCTGGATCTGCTGCGCTCCGCCGGATGGGAAAGAAACGCCGCCGGACAGCTGGTAAAGGACGGGAAACCCTTTCAATTCACCCTGATCACCAACAGCGGAAACGATCTTCGCAAGGCGATTCTGGCCGTGGCCCAGGACGCCTGGAGAAGCATCGGCATCGAAGTGCGCACCGACCTTCTGGAGTGGTCCGTCTTTTTGCAGGAACGGATCAACAAGCTCGACTTCGACGCCGTCATCCTCGGCTGGTCCATGGGAATCGATCCGGACCTGTTTCAGATCTGGCACTCGAGCCAGAGCGGCCCGAACCAGCTCAACTTCGTCGGTTTCGCCAACCCGGAGGCCGACGCGCTCATCGTCCGGATCCGCAGAGAATATGATCACCGCAAACAGGTGGCCGAATGCCGCCGGCTCCACGAAATCATCGCCGCCGAGCAGCCCTATACCTTCCTGTACGTATCGAAGTGGACGGCGGTTCTCGACAAGCGGATCGTCATCCGCAATACCGACGAGAGCGGAAATCCGGTTTACGCGAAGATCACGCCGACACCGACGGGCAATTATCGCTTCTACTTCAACAGGTGGGTCAAACTGCCCCAGGTGCCGGAGTTTGCGCAGGACGGCTGAGCGCCTTGCGCAGCTGCTTAGCTGGTAAGCTGTTCAGCTCTCAAGCTGAAAAGCAAAGGGGAAACTATAATGGACCTTTTTTTCAGTCGCTTTCGCTCACCAGCTCATCAGCTATTCGCTTAACAGCTATCGGGTTGGCGTCAGGAACGCTTTTCAATTGCATTAACAAACAGCGGTTTGCGATCAACTCATGATTTCCTTCATCGCCAGAAGCGCCGTGCAGAAAATCGTCACCCTGTTTTTCGTCTCGGTGGTGTCGTTTCTGATCATCCACCTGGCCCCGGGCAGCCCCAGCCAGGTCGATCCGCTCAACCCGAAGTTCACCCCGGAGATGGTGGAGCGCTTCCGCCAAGAGTTCAATCTCGACAAGCCGCTTCATATCCAGTACCTGCTGTTCTACCGGAATCTGTTCACCGGACGGACCGTCTCCTGGAAAGACAACCGACCGGCGCTGTCCAAGATCGGCGAGCGGTTCATCAACAGCCTGCCGCTGTTCATCGTGGGGACGCTGCTGACCTGGACCCTGTCGTTTCCCGTGGGTATCCGGTCGGCGATTCAGCGCGGCGGGCCCTACGATCGGACGGCCACGTTCCTTTCCTACCTGCTCATATCGATTCCGGGATTTTTCTTTGCCTACATTCTGATCATCTTCGTGGTGACCCGCTTCCACGTGCCGGTGATCGGTATGCATACCTTCGGTATGGACGCTTCCTCGCCGCTGCACCTGATCATGGATCGGATCTGGCATCTGCTGATCCCGTCGGTGCTCAGTGCCACGGCCGGTATCGCCGTGCTGTCGCGCTACGTGCGAAGCCAGATGCTGGAGGTCGAAGGGCAGGACTACATCCGCACCGCCCGGGCCAAGGGGTTGCCTGACGAACAGGTCCACTATCGCCATGCGCTGCGCAACGCCCTTCTCCCCTTCGTGACCATGTTCGGACTGATTCTGCCGGGCCTGATCGGCGGCTCGGTGATCATCGAGTCGATCTTTTCATGGCCGGGGATGGGCCGGATGGCCTACGAGGCGATTCTCGCCCGGGACTATCCGGTGATCCTGACGGTGAACTTCATTTCGGCAGTGCTGGTGCTGGCCGGCACGTTCATCTCCGACCTCCTGTATATGGTCGTCGATCCGAGGATCCGGCTATGAGCGACCCGCAGACCGCCGCCCTCCCCATCGAAGGGGATCTGGACCGCCCCACCGAGCCCCATCGGACGCGGCTCGAACAGTTCTGGCGGCTGTTTCAGAAAAACCGACTTGCCGTCATCGGTCTGGTCATCTTCGTCGTGTTCTTCCTGACCGCCCTGGCCGGTCTGGTGCTCACCTCCGGAGCCGATCCGCTGTTTGATCCGGCTCAGATCCGCCTGGCTGAAAAATTGCGGCCGCCCCTGTCGCCGGTCAACCGGGACGCGCTGGTCCCGGCGGAGATACCGAAGGTGCCGGTCTACCTTTTCGGTACCGACGACCTCGGCCGGGACGTATTCGCCCGGATGCTCCAGGGGGCCTGGGTCTCTCTGACGGTGGGATTTGTGGCGGTGGGCATCTCGGTGGTCATCGGCATCTTCATGGGGGGCATTGCCGGCTATTTCGGACAGCAGACGATCCGGCTCCGCCAGCTGCTGGCCGCCGCCGCCGCCATCGCCGCCGCGGCGCTGCTGCCGGCGGGGAAAATCGGACTCGCGCTGTTTTTCGGGGCAGTCGCCGCAGTGCTGCTCTTGCTTTCCCCCTTGTTTCGCAAGGAAAAGGGGGCCGGGGAGACCGGCGCGATTACCGTCGATACGTTGATCATGCGGCTTGTGGACATCATGCTCTGCTTTCCGAGCTTCTTTCTGATTCTGACGGTGGTGGCCCTGCTGCCGGCCAGTCTCTACAACATCATGATCGTGATCGGGCTGACGAGCTGGATGG
>JASFPT010000321.1:0-4176 GCA_050115795.1 Desulfobacterales bacterium | reverse complement strand
GAGCCAGGGACCGGGCACCGCCCCGAGGTCCGCGACCCGGTCGGCCAGAATGTGGACATGGAACCGCTCCTGGAGGGCCAGGCCGAGGCACGGGATCCGGTGGTCGAGAAGAACGCCCGATACGGTCAGGGCGGCTTCGGTCAGTAGCCGCCCGTCGAATGCGGCCGCTGTCGGCGCTTGCCTGCAGCGAAAGCGGTCGCTGCAGACAAAGCGTCGCGTCACGAGACGGTCGGGCAGCACATCCGTGGACCGGATCACCAGCGGATAGGCCCCCGTGTCGACCAGATTCCAGGTATACCCGCGGAGCTTTCCCTCGAGATTGTCGGAAAATCCTTCCGGCCCGAACAGGTGTAGATGCCTGTCGCGGCCCAGCGAAACCCGCAGCAGCCGGTCAAAGCCGATGAAATGGTCCATGTGGGTGTGGGTGATGAAACCGTGGCTGACCTTCAGCAGGTCGCGGCTCGAAAGGGTCGACAGGTCGCCCATGTCGAACAGCAGGGCGCGGCCAAGGAACCGGAAGGGGACAAAGAGACCCGGATCGCCGAATGGATCGTTGACAAGCCGGGGGGAAAAAGAGGAACGCATGGATCAAGGGAGGAATTTGCGCACCTGCTTGTTGATGCACAGGTAGATGTCCTCGTCGGAGCCGAAGATGTCGACGACATCCTTGTCGTTGATGAGTTTTTCGATCACAAAAGAAGTGACAAAGAGGCTGACGACGTGGGGCTGCGGAACCAGGTTCCGCAGCGGGGCGATCTGGTAGTCGATATCGAAATCATCTGCGTGGCTGATCTTGTCGAGGCACTTTCCGATCTGTTCCTCGAGGCGGTTCTTGTTGGTGGTCTCCACCAGATCGTTTTCGACGAGCTTCGATGAAATGGCGTTGGCCAATGGCTCGAGGCAGTCCTTGATGCCGTTGATGGCCATTCGGCGGGCGTATTCCTTTGAAGACTCGATCTTGGATAGGATGCTGGCCTCTCGGGTGCTGGGCCTGAACACTTTTCCCATGGGCTGGTACCTTTGTCTATTTCCTCGGACCTTTTGCGGCCCGAAGATTTATGATTTCATCGATGTCGGCGCCCCGAAGTCGATCGGGACCTCCTGCTTCAATCCGCCGGCGGCATTTCGCAGCCGGCAGAGCCCGCCGCGAAAGTGCTGGGATCATACTGTCAGAGGGTCTGCTTTGCAAGCAAAAATCGATTGGATCGCGCACTTCTAAAAGACCGTCCGATCGTTGCCCATCAGCGGCCGTCGTCGACGTCCACCACCGTCATTTGAAGCGTCTTTCGGCCCCTCCATCGATTCCAGCGAAGACGGAAGGCCATCTGCTCGACGGGCGAATCCGGGGGGCGATGCCCAGCCCCGAATCGGATCGCCTCCAGCGCCCGGTCGGCGCCCTCCTGACGAACCGTCATCTTCAGGTGATCGGCCCCGACCGGCTGGGCCGAGACGATCTGAACCGACCGGGCCAGCAGCAGCGGCTCTGGGTTGCCCTCCCCGAAAGGCCCGACGCCTTCGAGCTCTTTCATCAGCGATTCGGAGATCTCCGACAGGGGGATCTCGGCGTCGATGGGAAGGGACCGGTCGAAGCTGGCCGAATCGGTCTGCCGTGCCACCGCTTCTTCGAAGCGCTCAGCAAACACGGCAATCCGGTCGGCTGAAACCGTCACCCCCGCAGCCATGGCATGTCCCCCGAAGCGGTCGAGGCCGTCTTCGATCTCCAACAGCGCCTTGTAAAGGTCGATGCCGGGAATGCTCCTGGCGGATCCCTTGCCCCTGCCGTTTCGGGTGGAAATCAGCACCACCGGGCGGTTGAGCAGGCGGACCATCCGGGAGGCGGCGATTCCCAGCACCCCCTCGGGCCAGTCCGGTCGACTCAAGACGACCGTGCGGCGGTTCTTGAGCGCCGGTCTTGTATCGAGCAGTTCGCGCGCTTCGGCGATCACCTGCGCCTCGACCGTTTGCCGCCGGCGATTGAGCCGGTCGAGAAGGGCGGCGATTCGCCCGGCTGCGGCGTCGTCTGTCGTCGACAGCAGTCGGAAAGCGGCCATGGCGTGGGCCATTCGGCCCGCCGCGTTGATCCGGGGGGCCAGGCGATAGGCCAGCGACTCGGCGACCACCTCGGAGCTGCGGATCCCCGCCACGGCCATGAGTTGGGCCATGCCCGGCCGGGGTCCGGAACCGAGCACCGAAAGGCCTGTTCGGACCAACACCCGATTCTCCGCCTGAAGGGGGACCATGTCGGCCACGGTTCCGAGAGCCACCAGGTCGCAGTAGTCCCGCAGGTTCGGCTCAGGGCGGTCTGACCAGAACCCTGTTTCGCGAAGCCGCTGGCGCAGGGCGATGACCAGATAGAAGCAGACCCCGACGCCGGAAAGCAGGCTCAACTCCGAAGGGCAGTCCGGCCGGCAGGGGTTGACGACGGCCTCGGCGTTGGGGAGCGGTTCTGAAATCCGGTGGTGATCGGTGACGATCACCTCCAGGCCCGACGATGCCGCCTCGGAAAGGGCTGCGTGGCTGCTCGAACCGCAATCGACCGTCACGACCAACCGAAACCGCCCGGCCAGGGCGATCCGCCGGATCTGGTCGGCCTGAAGCCCGTAGCCCTCCCGGAGCCGGTGGGGAAGGTACACGCCGACCCTTGCCCCGCAGCGGAGAAGAAAGTCGTACAAAAGGGTGGCGGCGGTTACGCCGTCCGCATCGTAGTCGCCAAAAACGAGGATCGGCTCTCCGGCCCGAACGGCCCGGCAGAGGCGTCCGGCAGCAGCGTCCATGTCCAGGATCCGGTCGGGGGGCCTCAGGTCGGCAAGGGAGGGAGACAAAAACGCCTCTGCCTGCCGCGGGGTTTCGATTCCACGGGCGACCAACACCCGGGCCGTCACCGGGTGGCAGCCGATTGCCCGGCCGACCTCGGCCACCTTTGCCGGATCCGCCTGTTTCAGGGTCCAAAACGTTTGCATGGCACCTGCCTATATCCGATCTTGGAATGGGCGACAACCCGATTCTGGGCGGGCCGGAACGGATCGGGCAGGGTTTCCATTTCACGGCAAACGCGTTATACTCCTTTGCAGGACTCGCCGGAGAGGCCCGCCCGCCGAAAGAAAGTACAAAGGGCTATCCGGACCTTGAACGGAGCCGACGCCCGGCGAAAAGACAGACCGGCGCAAAACGGGCGCCCGCCGGTTTTTGTTGAAACGGCCTCCTCGACGACCGGAAGGTTCGGCGCCGGTCGAAGCGGTACTTTTTTCCCATGCAAGGGTGATTATGTTTCACCTTCAGCCGGGCCCACCGCAGGATGCCGGATTTGATCGGCCAATACCCCCCGACCGGCCGCGGCGGCTGCAGGCGGCCGCCTGCACACAGGGCCGGTGCGGCCGGCGACCGAAAGCCTTTCGGTGTTGCAGATGATGATGTGCGGGTGATGCGGGAACTTCAGCTCCATTTTCGGATGGACCGGCGGCAGATCGCGTTTTTTCGCTTTCTGTTGGAGGCATACGACGGGTTGGCGTTGCTCAGGACCCTGGACCCCGTCGAAGGTCGGGTGGTTCTCTATCTGAGCGAGTCGTGCAAAGAGGAACTCGATGACCTGATCCGCGCGCTTTCCGGGGAGATCCGACTGGAACCGGCAGATCCGGATCTTGTCCGAACGGTGGATCGCAACCCTCGATGATAAATGAGATGCGCTGTTATATTCACACCATCGGCTGTCAGATGAATGTGTACGACTCGGAGCAGATTCTGGCCCATCTGTCCACCCTCGGCTACCGGCCTGTGGAAGACCCGGAGGCGGCCGATCTGATTGTGCTCAACACCTGTGCCATTCGGCAGAAGGCCGAACAGAAAGTCTACAGTTTTCTCGGCCGCCAGGCCAAGCGGAAAAAAAGTCGTCCGGACCTGATTCTTGCCGTGGGCGGCTGCGTTGCCCAGCAGGAAGGCGAAGACCTGCTGCACAGGCTCCCTCAACTGGACCTCGTCTTTGGAACCCATGCGGTGGGGCGGCTGGCACATCACGTTGATCAGATTCTGAAAAACGGCGGTCCCATCGTTGACGTGCGGATGGACGACCCGCCCGTTTCCTTTGAGAAAGCCCCGGCTTCCTTGGACCAGCATGGACCGGCAAGATTTGTCACAATCATGCAGGGATGCGACAATTTCTGCACCTATTGCGTCGTTCCC
>JASFPT010000320.1:0-4184 GCA_050115795.1 Desulfobacterales bacterium | reverse complement strand
GCCTTCTCGGCGGCGGCTTTTTCAGCAGCGGCCTTTTCAGCAGCGGCCTTTTCAGCGGCGGCCTTCTCGGCAGCGGCCTTTTTTGCGGCCCCGGACTCCTTTGCCGCTGCTTTCAGTGCTTCAGGGGAAAAACGGAGGAACAGAAGCTTTTTCTGGCGCGCTGTCTCCGAAGCGCTGCCTGCAGAAATCATCGGCGGCGCCGTAAAGTCGCGCTTGGCATCACGTTCTGCCGGTGGCGTATAGAGGGTTTTGGGCTTCCAGCTCTCGAACTGCTGAAACAGCAGCTCTTTTGCAGAAACCGGCTTTTTTGCGGGAGCCTTTTTCTTCGGGGCCGCCGGCTTTTTTGCGGCACTTTTGGCTTTGGGGGTCTTTTTTGCGGCGGACTTGGCCGTGGCCTTTTTCTTGGCCGTGGACTTGGCCTTGGCCGCTGTTTTTTTTGCAGCCTTCTTGGCTTTGGGGGCTGCTGCTTTGGCCGTTTTCTTGGATTTGGCCGCAGCCTTTTTCTGCTTTTCCTCGGGCTCCTTTTCGGCGGTCTTTTTCGAAGTCGATTTGATCAGACTGTTTTTTCCCATACCAACCCCTTTGAATTTATAAAAAGTTTCGCATATAATAGACGGATAAGACTGCCGATTTAAACCTTCTCTGCATATCGGATCGGGCCGCTTTTGTAAACATAAAATCGCTGGTGCGATTTTATTGAAATGCGGTTATCGATCCTACTCCAGGGAGGCAAAAACGAAGAACGACGGGTGTCGGATCCGATGCCGGGCGACGCTGCCGGCGTTTGAGCCGATCAGGCCGCATTGGAGTCCTTGCAAGATCTGCTGTCTTGCCGGTTTGCCGATGCATTATTCTAAAAAATTATCCTCGGCCGTTCTTGGGCCGCCGTAATGGCGAGTTTTGTCCGGCAGTAGAGCCGATGCCCGTCGGCCGGCCCCTGCGGCAACTGGAATTTTGTAGACAGGCGAATTCCTTTTTTGCCGGAGATGAGGAACAAATGGTTTTCAGTGGCAAACTCAAAAAATTGGAGGAGATTTTGTCGGCGCACACGCGGCTGCTGGTCGCCTTTTCCGGCGGCGTTGATTCGACGCTCCTCTTGGCCGTGGCGAAGAAGGTGCTCGGCGACCGGGTGGAGGCGGTCACTTCGGTATCTGCGGTCCACCCGCATCGGGACGGTAAAGCGGCAGCGGCGCTGGCTGCCGGGCTCGGCGTCGTCCACCACCGCATCGTTACCGACGAAATGTCCATGCCCGCATTTCTGGCAAACCCGAAAAATCGCTGCTACCTCTGCAAGACCCACCTGTTTCAGCGGATCTGGAAGCTGGCGGCCGAAAGAGGGATCACGGCCGTTGCCCACGGCGCCAATGCCGACGATCTCGGTGATTTCCGGCCTGGATTCCAGGCGGCGCAGGAGGCCCGCGTCGCCGCACCGCTGATTGAGGCCGGCCTGACCAAGGAAGAAATCCGGACGATCGCAAGATCCATGGCGCTGCCCAACTGGAACCGTCCCTCAGGGGCCTGCCTGGCGACACGGATCCCATATGGGGTCCGGCTGTCCGAGGCGCTGTTCGAGCGAGTCGAGCGGGCCGAATCGGTTCTTCGAAGGGCGGGGGTTGACGGATGCCGTGTGCGGGTGCATGACAGCGTTGCCCGGATTGAAGTGGCCGTCGAGCATTTCGAAAAATTGCTTTCTCCTCGGGTGCGGGAGTCGCTGGTGACGGCCATTCGCGATCTCGGCTTCGACCACGTGGCGCTCGACCTGGAAGGGTATCGGACCGGAAGCATGAACCGCGCCCTGAAAACCGAGAATTGAGAGCCAAAGGACTCCCCTGCGATGAAAAAGCCCATCATCAAGTCTCCCCTTCCGGGCCCCCGGGCCAAGGAGTTGATTTCCCTCGATGGCCGCTTCGTTTCTCCCTCCTATACCCGGGACTATCCGCTGGTGGCCGAAAGAGCCAGAGGGCTCTGGATCGAGGATGTGGACCAGAACCTTTTTCTCGACTTTACCTCGGGAATCGCCGTCTGCGCCACGGGGCACTGCCACCCTGCAGTGGTGCGGGCGATCAAGCGCCAGGCCGATTCCCTGCTGCACATGTCCGGAACCGACTTCTATTATCGACCCCAGATTCTGCTGGCCGAGAAGCTGGCGGCCATCGCCCCGGGCCGCAGGGCGCGAAAGACCTATTTCGGAAATTCCGGGGCCGAGTCCGTGGAGGCCGCCTTCAAACTGGCCCGCTGGCACACGCAGCGGGAGCTGAACATCGCTTTTTTCGGCGCCTTTCACGGCCGGACCATGGGGGCCCTGTCGCTCACCGCCAGCAAGGCTATCCAGAAAAAGCACTACAACCCGTTCGTTCCGGGCATCACCCACATTCCCTATGCCTATTGCTACCGGTGCCCCTACAACCTGACCTACCCGGGCTGCGACCTGTACTGTGTCCGCTGGGTGGAGGACACGCTGTTTCGGACCACCCTGCCCCCCGAGGAGGTGGCCGCTATTTTCGTGGAGCCGATCCAGGGCGAGGGGGGGTACGTGGTCCCGCCGCCCGGTTTTCACGAAGCACTTCGGCAGATCGCCAAAAAATACGGCATCTTGTATGTGACCGACGAGGTACAGTCCGGCATGGGGCGCACCGGGAAGATGTTCGCCATGGAGCATTTCGGGGTGGTGGCCGACATCATCTGCCTGGCAAAGGGGATCGCCTCCGGAATGCCGCTGGGAGCCATGGTGGCCGATGCAACGATCATGAACTGGGAGGCCGGCTCCCACGCCTCGACCTTCGGGGGCAATCCGGTTTCCTGCCAGGCGGCGATGGCCACCATCGAACTGCTCGAAGGCGGCCTGCTGGACAACGCCGAAAAGCAGGGGCGGCGGCTGAGGAAGGGGCTGGAGGCGATTCAAAAAACCTGCGAGTGCATTGGGGATGTTCGGGGGAAGGGGTTGATGGTGGCCGCCGAACTGGTCTCCGATCGCGAACGGAAAACGCCGGCGCGGCAATGGCGAGGCGCCGTCATCCAGGCGGCCTTCCGCCGCGGGCTTCTGCTTCTGGGATGCGGCGAAAACAGCATTCGCTTCTGCCCCGCCCTGACCGTCAAAGCCTCCGAGATCGACCAGTGCCTGACCATCTTCGAAGAGGCGGTGCGGGAGGTGACCGCGTAGGCGTCTTTTGCGGGGCGCGCCCTTGTCGGCCAGCGTCGGTCGGCTTCGATCCCCGCGACCGGCTTCGGAAACTTTTTTTTCAACGAGAGTGTGTCATGAAAGACATCCTGGAGAATGCGGGCATTGTCGACGGACTGACCGGAGCGTTTTCCGGCGAATGGATTCCCTGTTCGGGCGGCCCCGTGCAAAGCGTTTCGCCGGTCAACGGGAAAGTGATCGGCGAGGTGGCCGGTGCCGGGCCCGAGCAGGTTGAAACCGTGGTCGCCAATGCGGCCGAGGCTTTCAGGCAGTGGCGGGAATTGCCGGCCCCCCGCCGCGGGGAGATCGTCCGGCAGATCGGTGACGCGCTTCGCGACTGCAAAAAGGATCTGGGCGCGCTGGTCAGCCTGGAAACCGGCAAGATCCGGGCCGAAGGAGAAGGCGAGGTGCAGGAGATGATCGACATCGCCGACTTTGCCGTCGGACAGTCGCGAATGCTATACGGGCTGAGCATGCACAGCGAGCGCTCCGGCCATCGGATGTACGAGCAATGGCACCCCCTGGGACCGGTGGGGGTGATCTCCGCATTTAACTTTCCGGTCGCGGTCTGGTCCTGGAATGCGATGATCGCGCTGGTCGCCGGAGACACCGTGATCTGGAAGCCGTCGTCCAAGGCGTTTTTGTGCGCCATCGCGGTCACCCGGCTTGCCGCCCGGGTTCTCGAACAGAACGGGTGTCCATCGGGGGTCGTCAACCTCCTGATCGGCGACCGGGCAGGTGTCGGAACGCCGCTGGTCGAAGATTCGCGCGTTCCATTGATTTCGGCCACCGGCAGCGTGGCCATGGGCAAAAAGGTGGCCGCCGCCGTCGCCGGCCGGCTGGGCCGGACGATTCTGGAGCTGGGCGGAAACAATGCGATCATCGTCACCCCCCGGGCCGACCTGGACCTGGCGGTGCGTGCCATCGTCTTTGGTGCGGTGGGCACCGCCGGCCAGCGGTGCACGACCACCCGCCGTGTCATCGTGCACGAAGACATCTACGACCG
>JASFPT010000319.1:0-4197 GCA_050115795.1 Desulfobacterales bacterium | reverse complement strand
GGGAGTCTCCCGGTCGGGATGTCGGACGCATCGTCCCATCTCAGAATCCTCGCACGGTTCAGGACACCACGAAGGGCCGGGAGGATCCTGCGCCGGAGAGGGCCTTGTTGATCGACGATTCGAGCGCGGATTTTCCGACCATTCCGGTAATCTGGTCGACCACCTGGCCGCTTTTGAAGATAATCAGCGTCGGAATGGCGCGGATTCCGTAGTTGGCGGGGGTGGAGGGGTTGTCGTCCACGTTGCACTTGAAAAATTCGACCTGGCCGGCAAACGACTGGGCCAGCTCGTCCACCACCGGCCCGATAGCCTTGCAGGGGCCGCACCAGGGTGCCCAAAAGTCCACCAGAACCGGCTCGCCCGATTTCAATACCTGCTCTTCGAATTCCTTGTCGGTGACTTCCTTGACGTTTTCTGCCATGAGATACTCCTTTTTGAGATGTCGTCGTTCGCACCACAATCGTATAGTCCGTATCGAACGACAAATCGTCATTCGGTTACAAACGTCTACAATCGAGCCGGGACCTTTTTGGCCTGTAAATCCCCTGCGGCGATCCCGGCGTCTTTTTGATGCGCCGGGATGGACGGACCGAAACATTTTTCCGGACCGGTGGCGGAAGCCATTTCCGGCAAAGGCTTTTCCGAATGCGGCGAAAAGGGTATGGTGAATACGGGGCGGCAGATCCGTTTTGTCCGTCGATCGGCGTTTTGCCGGCAATGGAGAGGCTCGTGAACGAAAATACGTGGTTTTTGGTCGGCCTGACGGTGGCTGCTGTCATCTATATCGGGATCCGCAACTACCTGACGAGTCGGTCGCTGAAAAAGGCCGACCGCAGTGACGAGGAGCTGCTATCGACCCTGGCCATGGTCCGGCGATGCAGCACCTTCGATGTTTTTGCCTCTGCCGGTGCGGAGTGGAATTTTTCCGAACAGAAGATCCGGCAGGATTTTCAGCAATACCTGAAAACGGGCGAGATTCCGCGCTACGTTTCAGCCTATGCCCGCCAGAACGTCACCGAGTCGGATCTCAAGTACCGGGATATCCTGTACCCGAGAAGCGGCGGCCGCCCCCCCAACTCCGGAGCCGTATAGGCGGCGGTGAATCTTCCAAGCTTCTGAGCGGCTACGCTGTCAAGCTCGAAGACCGTCGGCTGCAGGCCGCTGCTTTGTTGGGTAGGCGGTTGCTTTTGCGCAGCAGCTTAGCCGCTTATCAGCCATCAGCTCAATTGCGCGCAGCGCCATCTTGACATCCCCACCCGGTTTCTCTACATAAACGGCAAAATTTTCGTGATTTTCCAGACTCGGACCGAACCGGAGGAACCATCATGCTGAGACTCGGAGAAAAAGGCGCCATCCTGCAGCGGGACAAGGAGACCTACGCCATTGCCCCTCATATCCCCTGCGGTGTGGTGACCCCGGCGCTTTTGAGGCGGATTGCCGATGTCGCAGAAAAATACGGCGCAAAGGCCTTGAAAATCACCGGGGCCACCCGGATCGCCATCGTCGGCCTCAAGGAGCAGGACATCGACGCGGTATGGGAGGAGCTGGCCCTGGCACCGGGAGCGGCGGTCGGTCTCTGCGTCAGAAGCGTTCGCGCGTGTCCCGGCACCACCTATTGCAAGCTCGGGCAGCAGGATGCCATGGGCGTCGGATTCAAACTCGACGAGGTCTATCACGGCATGGAGCTTCCGGGGAAATTCAAGATGGCCGTCTCCGGGTGCCCGCTGAGCTGCGCCGAATCCTGGGTGCGGGACGTCGGGCTGATCGGCAGAAAAGACGGTTGGGCCCTCACGGTGGGCGGCAACGTCGGGGCAAACCCCCGGATCGGTCAGGAGATCGCCGGCGGCCTCGACGACTCAGGGGTCATTGCGGCCGTGGGAAAGGTGGTCCAGGCTTACCGGGACATGGCCAAAAAAGGCGAACGGCTCGGAAAGACCATCGAGCGCATCGGCCTGGAGCCGTTTCGGGATGCGGTCTAGACCCGTGTCCCGGAAATAGCTTACAAATTACAGCCATAGCCGCCCCCCGTCCGGTGCGGGGCAGGCTGCGGCGGGAGCCCGGGTCAACCGCCTCTGGATTCTCCTTCGATCCCGCCCTGGCGGGACTCAGGACGGTGAGCCTGCCTGCAGTGAGCTTGTCGATCTGTCGAACCACCGCCTCCGCGGGAATGACCGATGGGGAATCTGTCGGTACCCCTCTAAAAACTTTCGGAAATTGTTTTCGGGACACCACTGGATCCCGGGTTCTGAATCCAGCACCCGGAGCCCAAAAAGCGACGCCTTCACTTGGAAGACCGCCGAAAAGGTCAAACCGCAAAGACGCAAAGTCCGCAAAGAGAAGTATTTTTGTAGTTCATACCAAAATCTACCCTTCACGTCCTTTGCGCCTTGGCGGTTCATTTGTTTCCATTTTCCCGGTAACGGGACCTGCCGTCAGAATATTTCATCGAAGAACAACTTCATGTGCGCCCAGGAGCGCATGTCGGCGCTGCGGTTGTAGGCCAGGGCTGCCATTCCTTTTGCATCGGCGCCCGGATTGGTGAATCCGTGACGGGCGCCCCCATAGGCGATAAACTGCCAATCGATTCCGGATGCGGCCATTCCGGTGATGTAATCCCGCAGCTGGTCCGGTTTTGTGAAAGGATCAGCGGCCCCGTGGCAGATCAGGATCTTTGCGCGAACCTGTGCGGTTTCTCCGGGGCCGGGCAGAAGGGGCGACCCGTGAAAGCTGACCACTCCCTTCAGATTGGCCCCGGCATATGCCAGTTGCTGAACCGTGGACCCGCCGAAACAATAACCGATGGCCGCAACCCGATCCGTATCCACAAGGTCGGCGCCTTTCAGGACGGCAAGGCCGGCCATGGCCCGATGACGCCAGAAATCCACGTTCTCGGTGATCATTTTCATCCATTCACCGGCCTGGGAGGGATGCTCGGTGACCTTTCCGACCCCGTACATGTCCGGTGCAAAGGCGACGTAGCCGAGCCCGGCGAGCTGGCGCACCCGATCACGCACATAGTCGTTTAGCCCCCACCACTCGTGGACCACGAGCACGCCGGGCCGTCGGCCTTCAATGGCGTCGTCCCAGGCCATGAATCCCTGGAGCGCCTGCCCGCCGTGCTGATAGCTGATCGTTTTGGTCACGATCGCCGACTGCGCGGGAACCGCAGCCAGCAGAAAAACCAGCGTCAAGAAGGTATAGAAAAGCCTCTTTTTCATGGATCGACTCCTTTTCGTTCGATTTGGGTAACACTGAAGTACGGATACTGTAATGCCGATGCGGAAAGTAGCAAGGGTGACGCCGGCGGCGGCCCGCCGGCTGGAACGCGGTGACGCGAAAACGATTGGACCGCAAAGACGCCAAGAGCGCTAAAAACCGCCTTTCTTGTCGTCAAATTTCCTATCGGCCTTCGTGCCTTTGCGGTTCAATCGTTTTTACCCGGCTTTTCGGAATGAAATGGCGCAGCGATCTTATTCGAGGTGCAGCTTTATTTTCAGGCCCGAGACGGTTTCGGGCGGCAGGCCGGACTCCTGCAGGGCCCGGGAAAAGCTGTCGGCGTTTCGGGCCACCGCACGGAATCCGCAGCCCTCCAGAAAGGTGGGAAAAGGGGAGGACACCAGATTTTCTGGATAGTCGCGGCACATGCCGGGTCTGCTCGAATAGCTGTCGCAAAGACCGCTGTGCGGGTTGTAGTGGGTGCACCGAAAGACCAGGATGCCGCCTTTGCGGTCCATTTGCTCCAGCTCAAAGCCGTTGATGATTCGGTGCCAGGCCAGGATCAGGCGCCGGGTGGTGCCCGGGTAGAGGAAAATGGGGCTTACCGGGATCGACGGGGTACGACAGCAGGCCCCGCAACGGGCGCAGTTTCCGGCCAGGCGGTAAGACGGCCTGTGGAAAAACCGCGTGATCCTCAGATCCACCCTGTATCGCCAGCGGGCCACGGCCTTGACGGCTTTTCGAAAGGCGTTGTCTTTCACGGAGGTTCAATCCTTTCTCCGCGGCGCACGGTACAAAACGATGGAACCGCCAAGGCGCCAGGGTCACAAAGAATTCGTTTCTTTTGACAACAGAAAATGCAGTTCTTTGCGTCCCTGGCGTCTTTGCGGTTCTCCTGCAAAACCGCGAAGCGGTTTTATCACGCCTCGAAGATTCGTTTGATGTCCTCCAGGGCTTCTGCCCCCATCAGGTTGAATTTGG
>JASFPT010000318.1:0-4203 GCA_050115795.1 Desulfobacterales bacterium | reverse complement strand
TCGACGACGGTGAAGTGGTAGGCGAGCTGGGAGTGGAAATTGAGGTACTCTTTGCCCAGCAGGGCATAGCCCCGGCCCCCCTTGTCCGTTACGTTGGATCGAATGAAGGAACGCGAAGCCACGGAGATAAAGCCGCCCAGGTTGAATTCGACGGGGCCGGACCAGGACACGCCCAGGTGGGTCATGCCGTCGGCCAACGCGTGAAACGGCCAGGACGTGACATCGGACGGGGAGATCTTGCGTTTGAAGGTGGCCTCCGGGACCAGGCCGTCTCCCACGTCGATGACGTAAAACTGCATCGGCACGCCCGGGAGGCTCAGGATATGGGCGGCGTCGCCCTCCCGGGTGCCGCCGAATCGGAAGACTTCCCGAACGGAAACTTCGTGCACGAACCGGATGATGTCGTGAATGGTCTGGAACGACTCGACCGGCATCATGACTTCCTGGGAGTAGTCGGCGGGAACGTGACTCAGGGTGAGCGGCACGATGTCGTTCATCACGCTTTTGATCAGGGGCAGGTTGATCTCTTCCTGAACGTGCCGGGCGGCCTGGTGGTATTTGGTCTTGAGCAGCGACTTGATGCGGCCCCGATAGGCCCTTCCGCGACCGGCGTCCAGCGTCAGGATCTCTTTATGCTTCAGGACCCGGGTTGCCGCCTTGGCGTCGATGATGGCGGGTTTTTGAAATTCCCGGGCGATGGTGGCCAGGTGCGAGGTGTGGCTGCCGATCTCCACGATCAACCCGCTGGACAGGGGGATGACCTTGGCGATTTCCGGATCCATCGTCCGGGAGACCAGGATCGACCCCTTGGGCACCGCGCTCAGTTTCAGATCCCGGATCAGAAAGACGGGTCCTGCGGCAACACCCGGATGCAGGGGGGTGCCGCATAGGACGGGCTCTTCTTCGACTTCTTCTGCGACTTGTTCGGGGATGGCGGCCGAGACGTGCAGGGCGCGGACCTGAAGGATGTAGATCACCCCGTCCGGGTCGATGGTCCATTCGATATCCTGGGGGGTGCCGAAATGTTGCTCGAGCAGGCAGGCGAACTGGTACAAGGTGTTCAACTGCTCCGGGGTCAGGCAGGCCCTGTCGTGCAATTCCGCCGGGACCGGTTCTTCGCGGACGGCGCCCGTCTTCGGATCGACCACCAGGCGGAAATGCTGGCCCCCGATGGCGTGCTCCACCAGACGGCCGTTGTCGGCGCGGTCCAGGACATAGGCGTCGGGTGCCACCGTTCCCTCCACGGCCGACCGACCCAGACCCCACACCGCATTGACCAGGGTTCGGTTGGATTCCGGACTCTCGGGGTCGAGGGAATAGAGCACCCCGGAAACCGCGGCCGGCACCATCTCCATGACCAGAACGGCCATGGCCGCATCTTCTGAAGGCTCGATCCCCAGGGCTTTCCGGTAGCGCAGAACCCTTTCCGCATACTGGCTGGCGCAGACCTCTTTGAAGGCGTCCAGAATGCCGTCGGACGGCACGTTCAAGACGGTGTGGTATTGACCGGCAAAAGAGTGCCGCCCATCTTCGCCGATGGCGCTGCTTCGCACAGCGAAAGATCGAATGTCCTTGGTCTGGGAAAGGGTTTCTCTTACCGCCGTCTCGAGGTCCCGCGGCACCCTGGCGGCCCGGATACCGTCGCGGAGTTTCGCCGACAGGGATTCGATCTTCTCCGAATCGTCCGACTTCAGCGCGCCGGTCAGTTCGGCGGCAAGCGGTTCCAGGCCGTTTTGCTCCAGCAGATGCCTGCTGGCCATGCGCGTAAAGACGATGCCGCGCGGGACGGGGAGGTTGAGCAGGTTCTTTGCCTCACCCAGCCGGGCGGCCTTGTTGCCCATCTGGTCCGCCATCAGGGCGCTGACTTGGCCCAGGCTGTAGAGCATCTGGGGCGAGTCCACCGCCTGGGTCTCCATCTTCGTTTCGATGCCGGCCTTGAGCTTTTCGGTCAGGGGAAGGAGCCAGTCGTAGCGCCGGGGAGACATGCGGGTGAGCGCACGGACAAAGTCGAGGATGTGCTCGAGCAGCCGGGAGACTTCCTGTTTGAAGTAGGGGAAGGTGATCAGCTGACCGCTGACCTGCTCCTGCAGGTCGTTCAGGATGCTCAGCACCGCATTGTTGGCGGTGAGAATGTCGTTGAAGCGCTTGTAGCGCTCGGTGAGCTTGTCGAAGTCGCGGCTCATGAAAAACCGGACCAGGGCGGCGTCGTAGGCGTCGCTGTAATCCCTGAAGTCTCCGCGCAGGATGAAATTTTTCAGTTTTTTGATGATAGATCCGGCCACAACCACCTCTAAATGCTTTTCCCAATTCTGTCTGGACCCCGCCGCGACGTTGACGGCCGGTTTCCAGTCTCCTCTCGGTCGGACGTCGAAGCCGGCGATCCCAACGTCGGAGTCAGGCATGCCGGGTGACCACCGGTATCGTCAGGCGCTCCCGTATAATGCCGGCGACATCCCTTCCCCGGGATACTTTTTTGTCATCCTGGGCTTCGGTCGAGGAGCCGTCATAAACGGTCAGGACGATGTCGCGGTGACGGCGCGTGTAACGGACGATTTCCCGGTCCGGGGGGCCGGCTTTCATGGTGAAGTGGCACTGAATGCCGGCTTTTGCGGTCTCGGGCAGCAGCTCGTTGATCTGCTTTCGGGCCTGGATCATCATCTCCCGCGCCGTTTCATGCTCACCGGCCTCGGCAAAGGCCGCCGCCGTCAACGAGCTTTCCAGAAATTTTTTGGCCTTGCGCCCGATCAAACCCATGCGCCCCTTTTCGCCGCCGGGATCGACCACCTGCAGCACGATCAGTTCAGCCTTGAGCCGCTTGCAAAGCTGAACGGCATAGCTGAAGACCTTTCGGTTCGGCGTCACCCCGTTGATCGCCAGCAGGATTTTTCGCATGGCAGACTTCTCCGCACCCTGGAACTTTCCGACCCTGGACCGTGGCGGGCCGCGCCGGCGCTGGGACCGGCATGGCCCCGGGCCGCGCAATTACGCCATCAGGACCGGGCGGCGATCCGGGCGGGATTCGTTCCGGCGCTGGGGGCGTTGCTGAATCCTTTCCTCCGGCGTCTGCGTCAACATTTCCAAGGCCGCTTCGGGCTCGTTTGCCTCGGCAAAGGTGGTGGCCATCATGAGGCGAGCCATCTTTTCTCTCAGGGTCAACTTTTTCGATCTGGTTTTGGCTGTAAACATGACGCGCTCCTTTCGGTTGTGAGCGGTTCGCCGGTTCGGCGTCTTTCCGGCCTTCTTATGAGCATACGGCGTGCCAGAACGTGAAAAAACATATAAACAATTGTTATCGTTAGATTTAATCGTATGACGGGTGATTCAGAAGGAGGAGGGGATTGTTGCGGATTGTAACGGCAACCGGTCAAAATCTAATATTTATATAATTTACAATAGGTTAAGGACTGCTGCAGAAAAACCGGGCGTGTTGCAGAATGCAATGATCATGGGGGGGGATGTTCGGGGCGGGGGGTTGTTTCCGTTGCGTTCACGGATCTTGCCGCCGGCCGCAAATGCCCTGCCCGAGAACCCGTAGGCGATATCGGCAGCGGAGCATCCCGCCAGGGGCCTCTGAGCCTCTTTCGAGCATCGCTTGCACCTGATGGGTGACGTGCGGGGTCATCTCATCAAAGGCAGGTGCCGAGATCAGGCCCAGGCCCCCCTGTTGAAGCCCAGTGGCGAGTGAATCTGGATAGACGGAACACCTTGCGGCAGAAGATTCCCTGCTGCTTGCTGCAGGGTGTGCTCCATTCGGGCGGCAACGGGGATCCGGTCGGGATTTCCGATTGGTCCGCTGACGGCAGACGATACTCGCCTCGGCTCACTGCTTTTCACTGGACCACGAGTTGTGTTATTTTCGACGGATCCGTACCAACGAAAACCATTCTTCTTGCCGGACAGCGCCGAACCATCCGCCAGCATAAATCAGGGGGACCCCATGAACGTGCTGCAGATAGCATTGGCCCTTGCGGTCAGCATGCTCATCTTCTCGACCCTCGCCACGATGATTGTCGAGATGATCCACAAGGTGCTGAAAACCCGCAAAATAGGGCTTAAGCAGATGCTCAAGGCCTTTTACGAGACAGAGGTGAAATCCCTTAGCCTTGCGCCTCTAACATCCGGAACAGGAGATGACCGATGGAACTCTCATGGATCATTTTCGGCATCAAGGCGACCTTGCGGGCCGCCCAGGCAGGAGCCGAC
>JASFPT010000317.1:0-4216 GCA_050115795.1 Desulfobacterales bacterium | reverse complement strand
GCTGCTGGTGCTGGTGCTGATGGTGGGATGCGCCGGGGTGGGAAAGCGGCTCCAACCGCCACGGGTGCAGATCGCCGGGATCGAGCTCCGGCAGATGAAGGGGCTGGAGGCCGTGTTCCGGGTCGACCTTCGGGTCATGAACGGAAACGAGAGCGCCGTTGAAATCCGAGGGGTGGACTGCTCGCTGGAGATCAACGGCAAGCCCTTTGCCGCCGGCGTCTCCCGAACGGGAGTCAAAATCGATTCGTTTGAAACCGAAATCGTGCCGGTCACCGTCTATTCATCGGTGGTCGACATGGTCCGCGGGGTTTTCGACCTTCCGACCCGAAAGGCCCTTTCCTACCGGATCTCCGGTCGGGTCCGGCTCGGTGCAGGCGCCATCCCCTCCCTGATCCCCTTTTCGGCCGAAGGCACCCTCGCTCCGGAGATGCTGAGGCAGTAGCGTGCGATTTCGGATCTGCGCCCATCTGCAACGACCCGACCGAACCCGCCGACGTCACGGCGAGCTGCCCAAGTGCTTGTCGGCGCAGCGTTCCGATAGGGGCCGGGCGTCGTTTCGGCCAAAGAGGACTCGCCGCAATGTGCCGGTATGCATTTCCGGACGGGTGAAGCGAGCTCCGGAATCCAGGCCCTTCCGGGTTTCCTGGATCTTCCGCAAATCCCGCCCCGGCGGAATCGAAAACCGCGGCTCGCGACTGGCAGCGCGAGAATGGGCCGGTGACCATCGGTTCCCGGGTTCAATCGGAACAGGACGATGACAGCCGGTATGAGGACGCTTTACCACCAGGTAATGACTTCGTCATACTCGAAGATCAGGTCGATCAGCTCTTCGTAGTTGGGAACCTCGCCGTCGTCCTCGAAAAGCGGAATCTGAAGACAGTTGTACCCCCTTGAAAGCGAACACATCAGGGACCGCTGAAGCTCGTCGGGGTGGGATTTCAGAACGTGAAGCATTTTTCTTCTGGCCGGCATGGGTCACGGACTCCTGTAATTTAGGGTCTTCGCTCAGGGTATCGAAACAGCATTCTGGCCGTGCGCTGGGTCTGAAACCCCTTAGCCCTTCTTTCCGAAAGGCATCACGAGATCCATTTTTTTGAGCTCCCGGGCGATCTGCTCCGTGGCCATGTGGCGAAACCCGAATCGGGTGTTTTCCGCCACATTGGAGATCGTCTCGCACTCCATCTCCTGGAGCCACTCCAGGTTTTCGGCCAAGGCATCGGTCATCTCCACTGCAGTGTCGAGGACGAAGAGATAGGCCCAGTAATTGTGGGCGGCAAGGCCGAGGGTCGTGCGGGTTCCTTCCCAGACGTCTTGGGCCCTGCGAACCAAGACGCCGCAATGCTTGATGTGTTCCACCGTCGCTCCTTTTGATGGCCGGATGGATTTGGACCCGGGCCGGCAATCGGCGGCCGGCCCGGCTCAGAAGGTCAGATACCGGTCGCAGTCGTAGATCATCTCCGCATGCCAGCTCTGGGAGGCCAATTCCGCATTCGGCAGCCCCTCCGGGGGCGCCGCGAACCCATTGGCCTCGAACCCCACCTTGCAGAGCGCGACTTTGGCCAGCTCGGTGAGCTCACCGAACCGGGGGTCCTGCGACAGCCGGGTGGCGATGTGGGTCAAAAAGACGGCCACCTTCACCCCTTTTCCCCGGGCGGCTTTGCACAGGCGGAGAAGATTCTCCATCTCGTGATCGGAGGTGACGTAGATGCCGAGCGTTTTTTCCATGGATGTCCTCATTTGCCGCGCCCCACCAAAAGCGGGGCGCGGTCTTGCCGGCCGCTGGACATAGAGCGTCCGGAGGGCGGGCCGAACGGCCCGCCCTCGGTTTTCAGTATTAGAACCGCCAGGTCAATCCGAAATCGAGGCTGGTTTCGCTCAGCTTGGACTCGATGGTGAAGTTACCGGTGCCTGGGCCCGGCCCACCGCCGGTCTGGGTGATCGTCGTTTCCGGTGCGTACATGAAACCCAGGTCGAGCTTCAGGTTGTCGGTAAACGCGTAACCGATGCCGAAGGTGTAATGCGACTCCACGATCGCCGGAAATCCGACAATCCGGAAAGTCTCGTAATAATAGGTCGGAAGGGTCTTGCCCTGCACGGTCGACAAGCTGCCCTGCGCCCAACCGTTGTGCTCTTTCACCGGGTTTTGACCGAAGTTGTACCCCGCCCGCAGAAAGAGCTTTTCGATGACTTCAAACTGCCCGCCGATGGCAAAGACCCACTGGTCTTCCCAGTCAAAGTCCTTGTATCCGGCTGCACCCGACCAGTTGATCCATTTGACGTCGCCTTCCAGCAAAAATCTTCCGTCCAGAAAGGTGTAAGCAGCGCCTGCGGAAAACTGCTGGGGGGCTTCCAGTTCCAGGGAGTCGAAGGTGCCGTCATTGTCGAAATCGGCGACATTGTCGTGGGTCACCGACTGGGGGGAAATATAGTTGGCGCCGAAGGAAAGGTTGTCGGTCGCCTTGAAAATCACACCCGGCTGGATGCCGTAGGAGTATCCCGGAGAGGTGCCGTTTCGCAGATCGAGCGAAGCGTAGTCGATATGAAGCGCAGCGCCCACCGACCAGTTCGACGACGGCTGCCAGGCCACGGCCGGAGCGAACTTCATGATCTGAAGCTGGGTGTAGGTCCCGGAAGCCGCCGGAAAGGCGCCGCCGATAAAGGTGTTGTTGTCGACCTGGGTGCCCCGGTAGTCGACCCCCAGCCCGGTCACGCCGTAGGCCGAAAGACCGAACCGCCAGTTGGAAGGCCCTGTGCCGATGGGCAGCGACAACCCGAAGGCCGGGATGGCGTAGACCTTTTCATCGCTGTCGGCCTGGACGGTGCCGAAAATCGAGCTTTCGATTTTCGTGCTCACCTTGGGCATGAAGGCCGTGCCGGCGAAGTTGATCTCCGAGGAAGGGCAGTAGGGGCCGAAGCACATGGCGGCCGGGTTGGCAAAGACCGCGCTGATGGCATCCTGGGGGGCGGCAACCCCGACGCCGCCCATGGCGCGGGCAATCGGCCCGACGGCGATCAGGTTGTCCCCGTTGGTGGCCCAGGTCGGGGGCGCCGCCAGCAGCAGCGCCAGGGCCAGCATCGCTAGCATCTTACTGGCTGGTCTCATGTTTCAATCCTCCTGTTGGGGTTGTGGGTCAGATGGTTTGCCGGGGCCGGTCCGGCCTCAGCTCTGAATCAGGGCATCGGCGAGCATGGAAGACAGAAACCTGACCTCCACGCCCATTTTGTAATGGTCGTTTAGATCGCTCAGCTGGGTGTGGCAGTTCTCACAGGCCGTGGACAGGATCGTCGCCCCGGTTTTCTGGACCTGCTCGGCTTTGACCTTGGCCGATTTCATCCGAAAATCGAGGGTGTCTTCTCCCAAGGCCACCAGCCCCCCTCCGCCGCCGCAGCACCAGTTGTAGCGCGGGTCGGGAGACATCTCCCGGAAGTCGTCGGTCAGCCGGCTCAGAATGTACCGCGGGTCGTCCATGACCCCGCCGTTGCGGGCGATCTGGCAGGGATCGTGGTAGGTGACCGGACCCGGAATGCGGCTCTTGTCGACCCGGATTCGCTCTTCTTTCAGGTAGCGGGCGTGAACTTCGGTGATCGAAGAGACCTTGAACGGCTGCTTGCCGGAGAGCTGCTTCATGACCCGAAAGGCGGTGCCGCACTCGCAGATACACACTTCCTTGACCCTGAGCCGTTTGGCCTCGTTGACGATCCGGTCCAGGATCAGTTTCGTCTTGGTCGGATCGCCCACAAAGGCGCCGAAGTTGACCGCCTCAAAGAAGCTCAGGGTCCAGTTCTCGCCGGCCGCGTTGAACACGGCGGCGGCCGGAATGATCGAATGGGCGCCGGCCAGCGCCACGTAGAGCAGGTCGGCCCCTTCCACGTCCACGGGAATCACCTGCTCGCCGGCCTCGGTCTTCCACTTCTTGACCACCTCGTCTTCCAGTCTTCGGATGCCGGCCAGAAAGCTGTCCTTGAAAAACTCGAGGGACTTTCCTTTTTCCACCGACGTGTCGGCCAGAAGGGTAAGAATTTCGGGCTCGGCGCTGGCGCCGATCAGCAGCAGTTTGGCAATGGACATGAGCATCTGGGTATCGATGCCGAACGGACAATAGACCATGCACCGACGGCAGCCCGTGCACGAATAGGCCGCCTCGTAGAGCTCGTCGATGGCCATGCCCGACAGCTCCTTGGATTCGCCCAGCGACGGCCAGAACCTGCCCCTGGC
>JASFPT010000316.1:0-4232 GCA_050115795.1 Desulfobacterales bacterium | reverse complement strand
GTCTGCACCGCAACGACCACGTATCCGACCATGATGTACAGGTACAGCGGCGTTCCGCTGACGATGCGAAAGGTGCCCAGCGCGATGCCGACGGCCACGCCGATGGCGACGGCCAGCCGAAGCCCCCAGGCGGAGATCGAGTGGCGGGAGGCCTCTTCGGCTTTGTGGGCCACGGCGATCAGCGACGGCTCGGCGATGGTGGTGGAAAAACCGACCAACAGCGCAAACAGGTAAACCCAGCCGTACGACGCCCAGGTGTCGGCGCCGCCGCTGCGGGCCCCCTCGGCCAGCAGAACCGCCATGCTTCGACCCAGTGGAAACAGGGCCAGATCGAGGCCGCCCAGAAAGCAGGCCATTCCCACCAGCACCAGGCAGAACCCGAAAATGATCCTTCCGGGCCGCGGAATCGGCCGCTTGAGCACCAGCGTTTGAAACAGGACCAACAGCAGCAGCACCGGCACGACATCCTTGGCCGTGGCCAGCAGCAGACGAAGCGGATCGAATATGATGTCCATGGTTCTCCTAGTGGACCAGCAGCCCGAACAGCATGACGAAAATCATGGGGGTCAGCGACGCCAGCGCGATCAGGCCGAACCCGTCGGTGACGGGGTCTCTGCCCCGGATCGTTCGGGCAAGTCCGACCCCCAGTGCCGTCACCAGGGGCACGGTGACGGTGGAGGTGGTCACGCCCCCCGAATCGTAGGCCAGCCCGACGATCCCTTCCGGTGCAAACAGCGTCATGACCATGACCAGCACATAGCCGCTGACGATCAGCACCGGCAGCGGCCAGCCGCGAAGAATCCGCAGCACGCCGACGACGATGGCCGCTCCCACCGAAAGCGCTACGGTCAGCCGAACCCCCAGGGCGTATCGGTCGATGGCCTCCGGCAGGTTGTTGATGAGACCGGATTCGGCTGCGGCAATGGCCCCTTCCCGGGTCACGGCGATCAGCGCCGGCTCGGCGACCGTGGTGCCCGCCCCCAGGGTGAAGGCAAACAGCAGCAGCCAGAAAAGACTTCCCTTTCGGGCGAACTCCTCGGCCAGGGCCTCTCCCAGGGGAAAGAGCCCGATGTCGAGGCCGACGACGAAAAAAGCCAGGCCGACGACGACCAGCGCCAACCCGATCAGGATGGAGGCAAACTCCGGAAAGGGCTGCCGCAGCACCAGCAGCTGAAAGACGGCGATGACCAAAACGATCGGGGCCAGATCGCGGCAGGCCCCCAGAAGGGCCTTGCCCAGTGCGGCGGCAAACTGCATGAAAGGAGATCTTCGCATCGTCGGGGTTTGTACCGGTTTTTGTCGGTGCGTGGGGCCCGGCATCCGAAAAGGCTTCCGGTTGCCGGCAACTTTTCCGGGCCGGAACCGTTCAAGGGTGAATAGCAGAATCCGAAGAGCCGCGGCAATAGATATCCTGGGTTTTGTCGGGGATAGGGGTTGTCATTGTAAGACGAACGTCGAACATCGAACGTCGAACGTCCAACGTCGAATGCGGACCGCGGCTCAGAGGAGCGATCGCTCTGGCCGGTGAGGGATCGGCTTTGATTCGCAAGGGCAAGCCCGTTTTCGGGCCTCATCCTGCCCATAGATGTTTGGCCGTATTTGCCCTTTTATTCGATGTTGGACGTTCGGCGTTCAGCGTTGGACGTTGTTTTTTTAGCGCTTGGACCCGGCAATTTGGGAAGTGACGACAACCCGATCAGTTCCTTCAGAACCACTGCAATTGGGACGTTTTTCTGGCAAGCGCTCTATAGGCTTCCGCGCATGGCCCAGCCGAAAAGCCGCTCGGCGCCCCGTTTGTCGAGCGGGACCGGGTTGGTGGGGGCATTGGCGTCGGCCAGGGTCCGCTCCACCAGGACGGGGATGTCGGCCGGGCGCACGCCCAGATCGACCAGGGTACCGGGCAGTCTCAGCGTCCGGCGAAGTGACAGGACCCAGTCGATCACTGCGGAGGTGCCGTGTCCGGGCAGCCCCAAGAATCGCGCTGCCGCTGCGGTCTGGGACCGGATCCGGCGGCGGTTGAACCGGAGCACGTAGGGCATGACCACACTGATTGTCCGTCCGTGGTGGGTTTTACAGAGCGCCCCCACGGCGTGGGCCATGGCGTGCATGGCCCCCAGGCCCTTTTCGAAGGCGACGGCCCCCATGATGGAGGCGGCCATGGTGTAAACGCGCGCTTCGATGCTGCGCGGTGCGCCGAAGGCGGCCGGAAGCCATTCCTTTGCGAACCGAAGCCCTTGAAGTGCGACAGCGTCGAGCATCGGGTAAAAGCCCGGGGCGCACAGGGCCTCCAGGTTGTGGGAAAGGGCATCCATGCCGGTTGCCGCCGTGAGGGCCGGATCCGGGGCACGGGTCAGGCTCGGGTCTGCGATGACGATCGCCGGCAGCAGAGACGGGTGATAGAGGCTTCGTTTGACGCGGCGCCGGGCGTCGGTGATGACCGCAGAACCGTTGACCTCGGACCCGGTGCCGGCGGTGGTGGGAACGGCGATGATTGGCGGCAGTGGGCCCTGGGCGATCTCGGGGGGTGCTTTGCCGGCGCAAAAGCCGAAAGACCAGATGCAGTCCGGACCCGCGACGGAGGCCAGGGCGATCGCCTTTCCGGCGTCCAGGCTGCTGCCGCCGCCTGCGGCGATGATGCCGTCGTAGGCGCCGGCGGCAAATACCGACGCACCGTCGCCGATCTGCTCGCGGTCCGGCTCGGGGCCGATGCCGGAAAAAAGATCGGTGAAAATCCCGGCCGCCGCATTGGCCTTCAGCAGGGCGCCGCATGCGGGGCGCCGGGCGAGCACCGGGTCGGTTACCAGCAGCGGCCGCCGCATCCCGAGCTGCCGGCAGGCCTCGGGCAGTTCGGCAGCGCGGCCTGCCCCGAAGCGGATGTGGGTGGGGTGGGTCCAATCGGCCCGAAAGCGCGAAGCGATGGCTTGGGCCCCTTTTATTTCCGTCCGCACAGCGATCTCTTTTTCACCGCCGGGTTTGCCGGTCGGTAAGGCGTATGGCCACGTTCTTGGTCTGGACGTAGTTGAGCATCGCTTCCCGGCCCTTTTCCCGGCCAAATCCGGAGCGACGGGTTCCGCCGAAAGGCGTCTCCACGCCGCCGGCGAACCACTGGTTGACAAAGACCTGTCCGGCCACCAGCTGACGGGCGGTCCAATGCGCCAGGTTCAGATCGCACGTGTAAACGCCGGCCACAAGACCATAGTCGGTGCCGTTTGCCAGGGCGACGGCCTCCTCCGGCGTCTCGAACCGGAGCAGGCACAGCACCGGTCCGAAGATCTCTTCTTTTGCGATTTCCATCTCCGGGCTCACGTTTGCATACACAGACGGCAAAAAGAAGTGGCCCGGCAGTCCCGGCGCGGGTCTGCCGCCGCCGACCCGGTCGGCCCCGGCCGCCTCGGCTCGGCGGCAGAACGCTTCGACCTTGTCGCGCTGGGCCGCGGAGATCAGCGGCGTGACGTCATGGTCCTCGATGCCCGGACCCACGGAAAGCTTTGCAATGCGCTCCATCAACCGCGCCGACAGGTCTTCGAAAATCCGGTGGTGGACGATGAGCCGGGCCAAAATGGAGCAGATCTGCCCGGCATTGCTGAAGGCGCCGGTGATGACATCGTCGGCCACCGCATCCAGATCCGCGTCCGGGTATACAACCCCGGCGGATTTGCCGCCGAGCTCCATCACCGACGGGATGACCCGTTCGGCCGCCAGGCGCAGGATCGCCCGGCCGGTGGGGACCGATCCGGTGAACACCACGTGGTCCACCTGCGGGTGGGCGACCAGCGCCGTTCCCACCTCGGCGCCGCTGCCGCAGAGGATGTTGACCGCACCGTCGGGGACCTCGGCCCGCTGGCAGGCCTCGCCCAGCAGGCAGACGCTGAGCGGGCACAGAACCGGTGACTTGACCACCACCGTGTTGCCGGCGGCCAGGGCGCAGGAGACGGAGCGCACAGCGAGCTGAAGCGGGTAGTTCCATGGCACCACCTGGGCCGAGACCCCGTACGGTTCGTGCACGGTGTAGTCGACATATTCTTCGCCCAGGGGGATCGAGCGCCCCTCGAGCTTGTCGGCGATGCCGCCGTAGTAGCGAAAATAGCGGGCCGACTCGCCGGCCTGGGCCCGGGCGTCGGAGATGCGTTTGCCGTTGTCGAGGCACTCGGCCTGCCCGATCTCCTCGGTCAGGGCCTCGATTTCGTCGGCGATGCGAAACAACAGCCCGGCGCGGCGCTCCGGCTCCATGG
>JASFPT010000315.1:0-4303 GCA_050115795.1 Desulfobacterales bacterium | reverse complement strand
GCCCAGGCCTTTATCATCGGCAGGGATTTCGTCGGCAACGGCAACATCTGCATGATATTGGGAGACAATATCTTTTACGGACAGGGCCTCTCCCGGCAGCTCGGGGAGGCAAGGGCGCGGGAAAAAGGTGCCACGGTATTCGGATACTGGGTCAAGGATCCGCAGCGCTACGGTGTCGTCGATTTCGACCAAAACGGCCGGGTGCTGGACATCGAAGAAAAGCCGAAGGCACCCAAGTCGAACTACGCCGTGACCGGCCTCTACTTTTACGACAACCGGGTGCTGGATATCGCTTCGGGGCTCAAGCCTTCCGCCCGCGGAGAGTTGGAGATCACCGACATCAACCGGGCCTATCTTTCCATGGGGGAGCTTCTGGTGGAGCGCCTGGGCCGGGGGATCGCCTGGCTGGACACCGGCACCCACGAAACCCTGATGCAGGCGTCCAACTTCATCGAAGTAATCGAGCACCGCCAGGGGCTCAAGGTGGCCTGCGTAGAGGAAATCGCCTACCGAATGGGGTACATCGACGCAGCCCAGGTGGAGCGGCTGGCCGCCGATTACCAGAACAACAACTACGGCCGGTACCTGCTCGACCTCATCGACAAGCCCCGGTAGCGGCCGGGAGCCGAACCCATGGAAATCGAATCGACCCGCCTCAATGGGGTGTTGCTTGTCACGCCCGACATCTACCGGGACCGGAGGGGGTATTTCCTGGAAACCCACCACCGAAGGCGGTACCGGCAGATGGGCATCGACGCCGAATTTGTCCAGGACAATCTTTCCTATTCGGTCAGAGGCACCTTGCGCGGGCTCCATTTTCAGAGGACCCAGCCCCAGGCCAAGCTGGTAACGGTGCTCTCCGGAGAGATCTTCGACGTGGCGGTGGATATTCGGCCCGGTTCCCCCGCCTTCGGCCAGTGGGTCGGCGTCCGTCTGGCGGCAGAGCAGGGGCGCCAGCTTTTCATCCCCGAGGGATTCGCCCACGGGTTTTGCGTCCTGAGCCTTCGCGCTCGGGTCCATTACAAATGCACCGACTTTTACACGCCGGAAGACGAGGGGGGCATTCTCTGGTCCGACCCGGGGATCGGCATCCAATGGCCGGTCAAATCGCCCCTGGTCTCTGACAAGGACGGTGCCTTTCCGACCCTTGCGAACCTGGGTTCCGGCGATCTACCCGATGTGAGGGCGTCTCAGTGAAACTGCTGGTCATCGGCGCCAGAGGGCAGCTCGGAGCGGCGCTCACCCGTGAAAGCCGTCGGGTCGGCTTCTTCACCGCCGCCGCCGACATACCGGAAGTTGACATCACCGACGAGGGATCGATCCGGCGTCTCGTCGAAGACGCCAGACCGGATCTGGTGGTCAACGCCGCTGCCTACACCGCCGTGGATGCGGCCGAGGACCACCCCGAGGCGGCATTTGCCGTCAACCGGGACGGGCCAGGACATCTGGCCGGTCTCTGTGCAACGGCAAGAATCCCCCTGGTACACATCTCCACCGACTATGTGTTCGACGGAAACGGTAACCGACCGTACGACGAGCAGGCCCCGGTATCTCCGCTGGGCGTCTACGCCCGCAGCAAGGCAGAGGGAGAAGCAGCCGTCCGAAACCGGCTGACGGAGCATCTGATCTTGCGCACCTCCTGGCTATTCGGGGCGGAAGGAAACAACTTCGTAAAGGCGATGCTGCGCATCGGCAAACGGGAGACCACCGTCCGGGTCGTCGCCGACCAGATCGGTTGTCCCACCAGCGCCGAGGACCTGGCCGGCGCCATACTCCAACTGGCCGGCCGGGTCGTGTCCGACCCGGGGGACGGGTGGGGGACCTATCATTTCTGCAACCGGGGGGCGACCACCTGGCACGGCTTTGCCGAAGCGATTTTCGCCCTTGCCCGGGGCCGATGCCCGCTTCGGGTGGCCACGGTAGTGCCGATCACCACGGCCGAGTTCGGTGCGGCCGCCCCGCGGCCCGCCTTTTCGGTGCTGTCCTGCGAACGGATTGCCCGGCAGTTTGGTATCGTGCCCCGACCGTGGCAGGCGGCGCTGGCCGACACCCTGGACGCGATCCTCTCCCGGGAGACCGAAGCATGAGAGGCTTTGTCCAGGTCTACACCGGAAACGGCAAGGGGAAGACGACGGCCGCCATGGGGCTGGTCCTCCGGGCCGCTGGAGCCGGCCTTTCGGCATTCGTCGCGCAGTTTGCCAAAGACGGCACCAGCAGTGAAATACTCGGACTGAAGCGGTTTTCCGACCGGGTATCGGTGGAAGCATACGGAACCGGACGCTTCATCGGCCAGACGCCGGCTCCCGAAGAAATCGCCGCCGCGCAACGCGGACTTGACCGCGTCCGCCGGGTGCTCGGCACCGGCAGACACGACCTGGTGGTCATCGACGAGGGGTGCACCGCGGTTCGCTTCGGACTGTTCACCGTCGAAGAGCTGATGGCGGTCATCGATCGAAAGCCGGAGACAACCGAACTGGTCGTCACCGGGCGGGGTGCACCGCCGGAGCTGATTGCACGTGCGGACCTGGTGACCGAGATGAGGGAAATCAAGCACTATTACCATCAAGGCGTCGGGGCGCGCCGGGGAATCGAGCAGTGACCTCGAAGATCACCTTCGTCATCGGCGGCTGCAGAAGCGGGAAAAGCCGCCATGCGCTGAAGCTGGCCGAAAGCCGGCAAAAAACGCCCCGGATCTATGTCGCCACCTGCCGGCCGGAGGACGATGAGATGCGCCAGCGCGTGGCCGCCCACCAGAGCGAGCGCGGTGACCGGTGGATCACCGAGGAGGTTCCGATTCGCCTGGGCCAGGCCCTTTCGGACCTGCGGCAAACGGCGGGGATCGTCCTCGTCGACTGCCTGACGCTCTGGGTCAGCAATCTGATGATGGCCTCCTCGGCGCCGGACGCCGTTGCCGGCGCCACCGGCGAGCTCGTTTCCGCCCTGGGTCCCGAGGGCTGCCCCGTGGTCGTGGTTTCAAACGAAGTGGGAGCCGGAATCGTGCCGGAAAACCGCCTTGCCCGCCGATACCGAGATGCGGTGGGGTTCGTGAACCAGAAGGTCGCCGCCTGTGCGGACCATGTGGTCCTCATGGTTGCCGGCATTCCGGTTGCCGTAAAGGGAAACGCCGGCCCATGAAAGGACTGATCGCCGCCGTCCAGTTCATCACCATCCTGCCGGCGGGACGAACGGCTGTCTTCGAGCCGGTGGGGATGGTTCCCTACTTTCCGGTGGTGGGTCTGCTGCTGGGGGCGATTCTGGCGGCCGTCGATGCGGCGGCCGCAGCCCTGTGGCCGGCGCCGGTTGCCGCGCTGATCGACGTGCTCGCCCTGGCGGTGCTCACCGGCGCATTGCACATCGACGGGCTCGGGGACACGGCAGACGGGCTTCTGGGACACCACGACCGGGACCGGGCCCTGAGCATCATGAAAGACAGCCGGGTCGGTGCCATGGGACTGACGGCCGTCTGCCTGGCACTGGCATTGAAGTGGGCGGGCATCTGGGGGCTCGGCCCCCACCGGAGCCTGTTTCTGCTGCTCGTGCCCGCCTATGCACGGGCGGCCATGCTCTTTGCAATCCGGCTTCTTCCCTACGGCCGCCCGGAAGGCGGCACCGCGCATCCGCTGTTTGCCCGGCCACTGCCGCTGGCCGCCTTTTGGGGGATTTTACCGCTCGTGGGGCTGTCTTTGCTCACCGGCCCCGGGGCGGTCCGGCTCAACATCGGCTTTGCGGCGGCGACGGCGTCGGTGCTGTGGTTCTACCGTCGACGGATCGGCATCGTCACCGGGGACATGCTCGGTGCGATGGTGGAGACCGTCGAAATCGTTCTTTTCCTTCTGCTTTGCGCCGGGGGCGGGAGATGATCCGCGGCCACGGGGGAAATATCTACGAGGCTGCGGCGATCGCAGGCTGCCGTCCCACGGACCTGCTCGACATGAGCAGCAACGTCAATCCCCTCGGTCCCCCGCCCGGCTTGGACCGGGTTCTCCGCGAGCGGCTCGGGGCTGCGCAAATCCTGCCGGAGGCGGATGCGGCCGGTTGCTGCCAGGCCTTTGCCCGTCGGTACGGGCTCGATCCGGGGCAGGTTCTCGCCGCAAACGGCACGACCCAGTTCATCTACACCCTGCCGGGGGCGCTTTCCGCGAAAAAGGCCCTGATTCCGTCCCCCACCTATGCGGATTATGAAGACGCCTGCCGGATGGCCGGTGTATCGGTTGTCCGGCTGCCCCTCTTACCGGAAGCGGGCTTTGTCCCGGATCCGGATCAGCTCGCCAGGGGGCTGGCAGGAGCCGACCTGGCGTTCATC
>JASFPT010000314.1:0-4350 GCA_050115795.1 Desulfobacterales bacterium | reverse complement strand
ACGGGATGAACATCGAACTTCCATTTCAGCATTCGTCGTTTGCTTTTGATATCGTGACAGGGATTTCATTCATCGGGTCATTGATCTGTGTCCTGATATTCATGAAGAAAAGATGGTTCTAACGGGGCATCGCCTGTCGGTTTTGCGGTTCGATCATCATGGAAGCGTGGACTGGTGAACGAGTTCGGCGCAGAGGCCGAACAGCACCAGGGCCATGATAAAGATGGCGAAGACGAGAAGCACGGATAGGGCCATAGAAGATTCCGCCGGCTACATCATCAGCAGCAGGCTGACCGCCATTACCAACATTCCCGCCAGCAGTCCCAGAAGGCTGTCGTGGCCTTTCCCGTAGGCCCGGCTGGTCGGCAGCAGTTCGTCGATGCTGATGTAGACCATGATGCCGGCCACGCCGCCGAACAGCACGCCCATCACCTCGGGCGGAATCACACCGCTTTTTCCCCCCCAAAAAAAGCGCAGTGCACCGTAGGCGATGATGGCGCCCAGCGGTTCGGCCAGGCCGCTCAATATCGAATAGAAAAAGGCCTTCTTCCGATTGCCGGTGGCATAGAAGATCGGCACCGATACGCTGATCCCCTCGGGGATGTTGTGAAGCGCGACGGCCAGGGCAATGGCGATACCCAGCGTCGGATCCTGAAGGGCCGCCAGAAAGGTCGCCAACCCTTCGGGAAAGTTGTGGATGGCGATCGCAAGGGCGGTAAACAGCCCCATGCGCATGAGCTTTCTGTGTTGCGCCTGGGGATCGCGGGTGTCCGCTTCCGAAATCCCAGCGTATTGGCTGCAGGCAGCCTGCACCTGATCGACCGGCATCGATGGGTCGTGGAGGGGGGCGGTTTCCTTTTCGGAAGGGGCTTCGTGCGGGTTCTCCGCCGACGGGATCAGAGCGTCGATCAACCCGATCAGCAGCATGCCGCCGAAAAACGAGGCCGCATTGACCCAATGCCCCCAGTAGCCGCCGTAGGCGGCCGTCAGGGCGTCGACCCCTTTGTAGAAAATTTCCACAAAGGACACGTACAGCATCACACCGGCGGAAAAGCCGGTGGCCACGGATAGAAAGCGATAGTTGGTTCTCTTGGCCAAAAAGGCGATCGCACTGCCGATCCCGGTTGCCATCCCGGCGAAAACGGTGAGTCCCAGGGCGATCCAGATGTTCCCTGTCAAGATGTCTCCCCCCACAGAAGGCTGTTGAAAAACGATTTGGATTCAATTCTTTGTCATTCCCGCGAAGGCGGGAATAGGGATCCGCTGCTTGTTGATTCCCGCCTTCGCGAAAGTGAGCGTTCTGGCGGGTTTTTCAGCGGCCTTCCAGAAACGCCCTCAGCAACGCCTTGCGCCCAGCGCCGATTGCTTTCATCTCCTGCTGAAGGCGATCATAGGCCGGGCGATCTTCGTTTCGCAACCGTTCCCGCTGGGTCGGGCAAAGATACCAGGTGCAGACCCAGGGGCGATCCAGCCGGCTCAGGCGGCATCCGCGGGGGCCGAGGTAGCGGCACCGGTCGGTCATGGTCGCGATGGTTTGTCCGGGCGGCAGGGGACGGTCCGAAAGATGCAGAAGCAAAAGGTCCTTTGCATCGAACCAGATTCTGGCCGCCAGGCAGCAGGGCGCCGGGCAGCGGATGCAGGCGGCTGCGGCGAGGTCTTCCATGACGGGAGTCAGGGCGGCGATCCGCTCCGAAAGGGCCTTTCCCAGGCGGTGAAGATTTTCGGTCCGGATTTCGCCGCTTTTCAGTGCCGTTGCCATTCGTTCGTGTATTTCGGTCCATTGGTTCGGTGTGCCCCAGGGGGGAGACGCGGTGGGAAGGATGCTTTGCCGCAGGGACCAGGGAGACGAATGAACGTCGAACGTCGAACGCCCAACGTCCAACGTCGAACAAAACCGCTGAACCCTGGATGTTGAAAAGCCGTTGCGCAAGGGAACGAGATCCTCAGCTTGAAAACCGGGGCCGGTAGAGTCGGTGCACTTAATTGCATCCAATGAGGCCGCTGGAATCCGGGTTCGAAGAGTCCCGGCCATCGGTTCTATAGCTTGCCGGAGCGGATGATGTTCAGGATCAGCCAGATCCCCAGCACCGTGGCGATGGAGTAGCCGGCCACCCCGAGAATCGATGTGAGGCTGAAGGTCTGCTCGCCGAAGAAATGGACGTTGAACTCCAGCACCTTCTGGGAGGAGTTGAGCACCAGGGAGCCGGCGATGATGGAGGCGGAGATGATCAGCCCCACGGTGAGGCGGTTGATGCCGGTCTCAAACAGCCGGTCGATTCGGGTAAGGCCGCTGAGCTTCATCTCGATTCTGTGCTTGCCCCGGGCAATCTGCCCGAGGATGGTGTAAAGCAGCTTCGGGGTCTCCCGCAGGTATCCACCGACCCGGGTCAGGTCCCGGTTGACGTGTTCGAACAGAGCCTCGGTGCTGTATCCGCGCTGAATCAACTCCTTTGCATAGGGCTTCATCACCTGGAGGATGCTGGCGTCGGAACCGAGCGCTTTTCCGAGCGCCTCGGTCTGGATGAGGGTCTTGAACAGCAGGAGCAGGTTTCGCGGAAGCCGGATATGGTGCTTGAGCACCAGGCCGATCACCTGATCGTAGACATCCCTGACGGAGATCGTCAAAAGAGACCGGCCGTAAAACGGTTCGCTGATGTCCTTCAGGTCGGTCTTGAACTGCTTCAGGTCCATGGCCTCTTCGCTGATCAGTCCCGCCTCCAGGATCGCTTCCATGACCAGGTCGTAGTCGTGTTCGGCGTAGCCGAGGAAGACATTGGCGATGTTCCGCATCATTTCGTGGTCGAGATAGCCCATGATGCCGAAATCGACCAGGCTCACGCAACCGTCGAACATCACGATGGTGTTGCCGGGGTGGGGGTCGGCGTGGAAGAACCCGAACTCCATGAGCTGACGCGACAGGGACCGCAGCCCGATCATCGCGATCCCCTTCGGATCGATCCCCTGGGCCTCGATCTCCTCGACCTGGTCGACTTTGATGCCCGGGACGTACTCCATCACCAGCACCGATTTGCTGTTCAGCGCCCAGTGAACCTTGGGGATGTGGATTTCGTTGACCAGCCGGAAGTTTTCGGCGAACTTTTCGATGTTGCCGGCCTCTATGGCCATGTCCAGCTCCCGGAACACGGTCCGCTCGAACTCCTGGACCAGGTTGGTCGCACCGATGACCCGCCCCAGCTCGAAGTTTTTTTCGATCTTTTCGGCAAAGAAGTACATCACCCGGATGTCTTGCTTGATCTTCTTGGCGATGCCCGGGCGGACGACTTTGACGGCGACCTCTTCTCCACTGAACAGGCGGGCCCGGTGAACCTGTGCGACAGAGGCCGCTGCGATGGCATTTTCCTCGAAAGACGCGAACAGCTCCGTCAGGGGGCGCTTGAGCTCCCGTTCGACAGTGCTGCGGATGGCGTCGAAGGACTCGGGCGGGACGCTGTCCTGGAGCTTTTTGAATTCCTCGACGTAGCCGGGGGAGAACAGGTCGGCGCGGGTGCTCAGAAGCTGGCCCAGCTTGATGAAGCTGGGGCCCAACTCCTCCAGCGCCTCCCGGATTCTTCGGGCTGTCGAAAGGGACCCTTTGGGGATCTCCACGGGGCCGGATGGCGGGGCAGGGGGTGTGCGCCGGGAAAAGAGCCGATCGACCACGTCGGCAAAACCGTGCCGGACCAGAACCCTGGCGATGGTGCCGAATCTTCTCAATCCTCTCACGTCGGTTCGTTCCCGGTTTCTCTCGGTTCAATTTCGGGGCGATCGTGCGGCCGGGCCACCTGGGCGGGGGCGACGGTGCGTCCTGAGAAAAACCCCCGCACAGCGGTTCGACTTTTGGCCTGCTGCCCCCTTTGTCGGGCCGGGGCGCAAAGGTGCCGGACGCAGGGGCCCGGCAAGCATGCGGCTACTTCACCTTCCGCCACTTGATGAAGATTTCCTTGAGCTTGCCGGTTTCGGCGATGAAGCGTTCCACGTAGCCGCAGTCCGTGCAGACATAATTGTCCAGGGCCGCGATGGAGGTCAGGCTGATGGGAATGGTGTTGCTCGTGAACGGGCCGGTCTTCGGGTAGACATCGGCACTGGAGTAGACCTCCGTGCTTCCACATTTCGGGCACTTTCCGTCTTTCACTGGCATCCCTCCTGAAACGGGTTGGCGACTGCAGCCGGCACCCGTTGCGGGTTTCGCCCGGCCGACGGCGCTCCTCGCCCTGAAAACAGGGTAGGAGGCGGTTCCTTTCCGGCCCAGCCTATGCCGAAAGCCACAACGTGTCAACTCGGGATATCTTCCCCGGGCGGACCTGCCCGGCGGGTTTTGATGCGCCGAGCCGTTGCCCCTGATCCTGCGGA
>JASFPT010000313.1:0-4414 GCA_050115795.1 Desulfobacterales bacterium | reverse complement strand
TGTCGTCGTCGCGCCTGCTGCGATCCCCCGGCCGGGGGTCTTTGGCCATCAGGTCGAAGCCGAGGGGGCGGTCCTCCCGGGGAAACGCGCCGCTGTTCATCCCGACCATGCAGATGACCTTGAACGGAATGCTCCGCATCGGCACCAGGGCGCCGAAGGTCACCCCCCCGGAGAGGAACCCGCTCCCGCCCGGAGTGCGGTCCAACTCCCGCTCGAGCCAGTGTTGAATCACCGCACAACCGACCGGCTCCCGGCACCGGGCACGGTCGGCGGCCCCGGCCAGTTGGGACACCTTCTCCTGAACGGCGCTGAAAAAGGCCTCGAGCGCCTCGGCGCGCTCGAAAAACGCCTCGATCAAGGCGTCGATCATCGTGCACCACTGCACGGGCGGATGCTCTCCGGCAAACCGGTCCAGGGTGTCGAAAAGCTGTTCGACAAAGGCCAGAAATCGCCCAAGGATGCGGGCGTCCCCCCCCTCGATGTGCCCGTAAGGTGCGATTCCCCCAAACAGGTGGTCTTCTCCGGGAATCGCATGCCCCAGCAGGAGCCGATCGATTCCCGCCTCCCAGGAGTTGTCGGAAACGGCGGGAAGGCCGAGTCCGGCGCGGCTTCGGGCGTTTCGCCCCCACCGGATCCCGCTTTCGGCGACCCAGCGTTGGATCAGGCCGAGGTCGGCCTCGGCGATTCCAAAACGGCCTCGTATCGGATCGATATCCAACAGCGCCAGCACCTCGGCGGCCGGCAGGCGGCCGCCGGCCAGCCCCATGATCCGCAGCAGCCCATCGGCGATCGGGCTCTGTTTTTTGACGGTTCGGTCCGCGACGCTGTATGGAATCCGCAGCGGCTCGTCGGTCTGGGCATCGAACACCGCATGAATCAGGGGCGCGGCCGATTCGATGTCGGGGGTCATGACCAGAACGTCCCTGGGCTGCAGGCCGGGGATCTCTTCGAACATGGAGAGAAGCCGGTCGTGAAGGACCTCAAACTCCCGCCAGAGGCTGTGGCAGGAATGAATCTGAATGGAGCCGTCGGGCGGATGCGCCTCTCTTCCGTCCGGGTTTTTCAGATCGAGGATGTCGGACTGGATGCGGAACAGGAGCGTATTCGATCCCGGATCGGTGAAATGCTCCTCGACCCGGGCGCTTTCTCCGCTGACCAGGTGCAAGAACGACCTGCCCAAGGCGCCGGTGGCCGCAAGGAGGCGGTTTCCCTCCTCCAGATGAAGGTCCGAAACCGGATCGAGCCCGACCTGGGGGGAGCGTTTGACCGCCCGCCGCACCTCCCGACGTCCGGCGATATCCGCCCAGTACTCCCTGCAGGGATTGACGAAGAACAAATGGACGGGGATTCGCTCCGCCAGAACGGCCAGTACCTGGAGATGAAACGGCGGCAGGTAGGAAATGCCGAAGACAGACACCCGATCCGGCAGCTCCGGGACCCGCCCGCCGCGGTCTTTCAAGGTTTCGATCAGCCTCCGGTGCAGCAGGGCCCGGTGAAGATCCGGGGGGTCTTTCGCCGCCTGCCCTTCTGCCAGTATCCGCCACAGTTGGGCCTGCCAGTGGCTTTCCGCGCCCGATTCCCACCGGAAGATCAGATCCGCACGAAATACGAGATACTGATCGAACAGGTCGGCAATTTTGACCGCCAGCTGCATCCGCTTCCGCTTGCCGATATCATCTGCCAGGTAGTCCCGCAGCGCCTCGAATCCGGGTTTTCCGATGACTTCGGGTAGCAGCGACAAGATCCGGAGGGCCATTACCGCGGGATGAAAAACACTCTCTTCTGGGGCCGGGAGGTGGGAAAAGAGACGTCGGCTCAAGTCCTCTAGAAATGCGTTGGGAAAAGGGAACCACCCGTTGGCGAACACCCCTGTTCGCCGCGCCAGGGCCATGGAGACCCATCGCTCCATGCCCCGGCTCTGGACCAGGATCGTTTCCGGCGCAAAGGGGGAGTTCAGCGGCAGGGAAAGGGTCCGGGCGAGCTCTTCGACAAGGGTCTCGAGCCGATTTCCCATGTGCAAAAACAGGCCCGGGCCGGTTTCGGGTTCCACGCCTATGAAGCTTTTCATTATCTTACCCGTTGAACCGCCCGCTTCCGTCAGTCGCTCCCCTCGACAGGCTCGGGACAAGCAAGACGCCACGTATGCAAAGAGAACTTTTTTTTAACCTAAAACTGCAGTCCCGGCGTCCTTTGCGTCCCTTGCGGCATGTCCTGAGCGCAGTCGAAGGGTTCAATCGATTTCGGTTTCGTTGCTGCATCAACCCGGTCGCCTCAGCGGCAAGCGGCGGGGTTGTCATCGAAAACCCTACATGGCCATGATCCGGTCCACCAGCTTTTCGATGCCGGAGGCCACATCGGCAATCCCCGGTCCGACCATGTAGGCCGGGGTGGTGACAATCCGGTTTTTCTCGTCGACGTGGATCTCATCTACGGAACAGCGGACGTGACGACCGCCCATCGATTCGATGGCCGCCGCGGTTCCCATGTCCGTGCCGATGGTGACCTCCGGACCACGGTCGGCAATTGCCCGGGTCAGTGTCGCCGGGGCGATGCAGATGGCCCCCACCGGTTTTCCGGCCTCCGTCATTTCCGACAGGATGCGGGTCACTTCCGGATGGACCTCGGCCTCCGGCCCCTTGACGGCAAAATTGCTCAGGTTCTTGGCTGCACCGAATCCCCCGGGAATGATGAGGGCATCGATGTCTTCGACGCCGATGTCGGCAAGATCCCGGATCTCGCCGCGCGCGATCCGTGCCGACTCGACCAAAACGTTGCGGGTTTCACCGGTCTCTTGCTGGGTCAAATGGTCGATCACATGCAATTGATCCGCGTTGGGCGCCGTGCACACGATCTGGGCCCCGGCACGCGCCAGAAAATAGAGGGTCAAGACCGCCTCGTGAATTTCAGATCCGTCGTAGACCCCGCATCCGGATAGCAGTACACCGACTCTCTTGGCCATTTTCCCCTCCTTTGTGTTTGGTCGATGGGCCGTTTGCAGCCCATTTGAAAAACAGGATGCGACCCTTGTCAAACATACCGAAAACCGGTTTGAGACTCAACCGGCTTTGAAGAACCGGGAAAGATCGGAGCAAACACCAGATATTGGTGGTTAATCTGTTGACAGCCACAACAAACTGTGGTAACCACAAACCATTTATCTCATCCGTTCCGCGTCGAGGATCATGGCAAACGTCATCTGCATCGTCAGCCAGAAGGGCGGAACCGGCAAGACCACCACCGCCGTCAACCTCGCCGGTTCCCTGGCCCTTTTCGAGCGGAAAACCCTTCTGGTCGACTGCGATCCCCTGGGAAATGCCACCACCGGCTGCGGGATCGACAAGGCCGCCCTGGGCGGTGACCTGGCCGACGTGCTGATGGGATGGCGCAATGCCGCATCGACGGTGGTCGACACGGGCCTGCCGTATCTCCGGCTGCTGCCCGCACGGTTTTCCCTCATGGAGGTGGAGCAAGCCCTGTCGCTGAGCATCGACCGCAACCTGCGGCTCCAAAAACGGATCGCTTCGATTGCAGAGGATTACGAATACGTGCTTCTGGACGCACCGCCGTCGCTGAATTTCCTGGCCGTGTCGGCCATGGTCTGTGCAGACTGGCTGCTGATTCCGGTCCAGTGCCAAATCTACACCTTAGAGGGGATGGGGCAACTGCTTTCCGTCGCCCGACAACTCAAACAGCAGAGCAACCCCGAGCTGAGGATCGCCGGGGTGCTCTTTACGATGTGCCCCGTCGAAACCGACGGACGCAATGCCTGCGCCGAGGAGATGCTCGCATCCTTCCAAAGCAATCTGTTCCGCACCACCATCCCGTGGGACGGCTTGCTCCGGGAATCTTCGGATTTCGGCCGTCCCCTCGTGCTTCACGACATCACTGCGCGCGGGGCCCGCGCCTATCTGCAGCTGGCCATGGAACTCGTGCAGTTTTTCGAATCCCGAAAGTCGGCCGCAGCGTCTTTGGCGGCCCGGGGCCAAACGGGGACAGGCGGTGGAATATGAAGGTTCGCATCACGGATCCGGATGTCATCCGGAAGCGGGAGCAGGAGCTTTTCGAGGCCATCTCGGAGAATCTCGACTGGGAAGCGCTGTCGAAGGTATTTCGGGTTCGCCACCGCCTGGGCAGCATCACCGGAATGGAATCCCGCCAGGGGGATCTCGTCGCCCGCGAGGGGGCCGTGGCATACCGGCTCGACTTCGATGTCCGGGCCGTGCTTTCGGTGCTGTTCGACCGCGCCGGCAACTATCTTTCCACCGCTGAGGAGATCGAACTCGCCGCACCTTCGCCGCTGGAGACATCGGCGGAGGCAGTTCCGATCCCGCAGCAGCCGCGGCCCGAAGCGGAGGCCGATCGGTCCTGGAAGACCGAAGAGGCGAAGAAGGGGGTAGAAAAGGAGGAAGAGGAG
>JASFPT010000312.1:0-4417 GCA_050115795.1 Desulfobacterales bacterium | reverse complement strand
GCTACACCAAGGCTGCGGTGCTCTACGATGTGGCCAGCGACTACCCCAAGGGGCTTGCCGAATTTTTCAAGGAGGCATGGGAAAAGCTCCATGGGTCCGGATCCGTCGTGGCATACGAAAGTTTCACCACCAAGGACGCCGACTTCAGCTCGCAGCTGAGCAAAATCATCCGATCCGGCGCCGAGGTGCTCTTTACGCCGCAATACTACAATGAGGTGGCCCTGATCGTGCAGCAGGCCCACGAGCTGGGATGGAACAAGCCGATCGTCGGAAGCGACAGCTGGGGATCGGCCGAAACGGTGGAGCTTTGCGGATCGGACTGCTACGGCCTCTTTTTCAGTACCCATTACGCCGCGGCCGGGGCCAAGGGCGATACCAAGAAGTTCATCGACCGCTACCAGGCCGAACACGGCTACATTCCCGACGACGTGGCCGCCCTGACCTGGGACAGCCTGCGGATCGTCCAGCGGGCGATCGAAGCCTGCGGGAATGTCACCGGTCGGGTCGAAAAAGACCGCAAGTGCGTGCGTGACGCGATGGCCCAGATCAAGGAATTCGACGGGATCACCGGCAAGATGACCTTTACAGAGGAAGGCGATCCCATCAAGTGCGCCGTGATCGTGCGGATCAGTGAAAAGGGCGAGTACGAATTTTACAAGTCGGTCTGCCCCTAATTTCGCTTCGCGAATATCGAAAACGCGGCTTCGCCGTCTGAGATCGAAGAAAGGTCGGGGAGAAGATCGGTTTGTTTCCCCAACACTCCCCGACCCCTGACCTCATGGCTTTTGTTTCAGTATTCCGCCGGCCGGCGGGATCCTCGGGCCAGGGTGATAGCCCTGGCCCGCTTTTTTCGACCTTCGGGAGATCGGGTCCATGACGTTTCTGTTTCAAAACATCATCAACGCACTGCAGTGGGGAAGCTTTTACGCGCTGATCGCGCTGGGCTACTCGATGGTCTACAGCATCCTGATGTTGTTCAACTTTGCCCACGGCGACATCTTCATGGTCGGCGCCTACATCGGATTCGGGGTGGCGGCCGGCCTCGTCGCGCTGACGGCGGCCGGCGCCTTTGCCCTGCCGGGCTGGTTGATTCTGGTGCTGACCATTTTGATCTCCATGTTTCTGACCTCTTTTGTCGGCATGCTCGTGGAACGCATCGGCTACCGGCCCCTGCGGGATGCCCCCCGCGCGTCGGCCGCCATCACGGGCCTGATGATCGGCATCATTTTAGAGACCGGCAACCTGGCCATCCTGGGGGCGAGGCGGATCAGCTTTCCCTCTCTGATCGAGTCGACCACTTACAATGTGGGCGGTGTCTTTGTCACCAGCAAGAAGATCATGATCGTGGTCGTCTCTTTGCTGTTCATGGCGGCGCTGCACCAGTTCGTCAAGAGAAGCAAGTGGGGCATGGCGATGCGCGCCATGGCCTTCGACTACCTGGTGGTCCCGTTGATGGGGGTATCGATCAACACCATCGCGCGAATGACCTTTGCCATCGGCTCGGCCCTGGCCGCCGTCGCCGGCATCTTGTTCGGCGTCGCCTACCCGGTGCTGGACCCGTACATGGGCATCGTCTTTGGGTGGAAAGCGTTTGTCGCGGCCATTTTAGGCGGGCGCGGATCCATCATGGGCGCCTGTCTGGCGGGATTTTTGCTCGGTTTTATCGAAATTTTCGTGGCGATGATCTTTCCCTCCACGCTGCGGGACTTCATTGCCTACTCGATCATTTTGTTGATCCTGGTGTTCCGGCCTCACGGGTTTTTCGGAGAGGCCTACAGTGCACGGCTCCGCCTCTGACACGCGGCGGCGAATCGAAAAAAGCGGAAAAACACGGTCTCCGCGAAATTGAAGCGACTGGTAAGGAATACGAATGCAAGAAGCTGCCAATGAGACAACCGCCTTCCGGCGCCGGATTGCGGGTTTCCTGGGAAATAGTCCGCTGCTGGCCTGGCTGGCCGCTGCGCCGCTGGCGGTTCTGCTCGAGCATCTGATCGGCTACGAATTGGCCACCGGCGTCGGTCTGCCGAAGATTCCGGTTCTGTTCGGATTTGTCATCATGCTCAAGACACCGCTGCTGATCCCCAGCGCGCTGCTCTACGTCCTGCTGATCTATCTGATCCCCGTCTGCCTCGTTGCATGGGTCCTGGCCGCCCCGGCCAACTGGCTGGCCGAGCGGCTCTACCGGCTGCCCATCATCGTGCCGGTGCTGGTGCACTTGGCGCTGCTGTACCTGGCCCTGCACCTGTGGGCGGACATCAGCGCCTACCGGGGGCTGACCCTTCGGCTCACGCTGATCGCCGTGATGATGACCCTGAGCCTGAACGTGATCAACGGATACATGGGCGAGTTTTCCTGTTCGCACCCCGGGTTCATGGCGCTGGGGGCCTACGGCGCTTCGGTGTTTTCGGTGTTTTTCTTCGCCAGCGACAAACTATTCGGCGAGGCGCTGCTGCCGGAGATCCTCGGGGCCTTCTGCTTTCCGATCGGGCTCGCCTTCGGCGGGCTTGTCGCTTCTTTAGGGGCGCTGGCCATCGCGATCCCCTCGTTTCGAACGCGGGGCGACTACCTGGCGATCATTTCCCTGGCGTTCATGTTCATCGTCAAGAGCGCCATCGAAAACCTGGAATTCGTCGGCGGGCCCCGGGGGTTGAGCGGGCAGCCGAACTACGCCAGTCTGCCGGTGGTGTTCGGCGTCGCCGTGGTCTGCGTCTGGATCATCAACAACTTTGTGCGCTCCACCCTCGGAAAGGCGCTCAACGCGGTGCGCGACGACGAGACGGCGGCAGAGGCCATGACGGTCAATACCCGACGGACGAAGATACTGGCGTTCATGTTCGGTGCCTTCTGGGCCGGCGTTGCCGGCGGGCTTTTTGCCCACGTGCTGCGGTATGTGAACCCGGGGACGTTCGGCATTCAGAAGCTGGCCGAGGTGCTGGCCATGGTCTACTTCGGGGGTCTCAACTCGGTGTACGGATCGATTCTGGGCGGTGTGAGCCTGAGCCTGCTCAGCGAGGCGCTGCGCCCGCTGGAATTGTTCAAGTGGATCATCATTCCGCTGCTGCTGATATTGGTGATGATCTATCGGCCCACGGGCCTGATCGCATTCAAGGAATTTGATGTCCGGGCCCTGATCCGGCCGAAAACCCATCCGGGAAAAGAGGTGTAGCGCATGCCGTTGCTTGAAGTGGTCGACATGAGTCACGATTTCGGCGGTCTCCGGGCGGTCAAACGCTATCGCCTGGGCATTTCCACCGGCGAGATCCGGGGGCTGATCGGGCCCAACGGCGCCGGAAAGACGACGATCTTCAATCTGATCACCGGGATGTACCATCCCACCGAAGGGGATATCCGCCTCGAAAACGAATCGATCGTCGGGCTTCGGCCGAACCAGATCGCCGCCCGCGGGCTGGGACGAACCTTTCAGAACCTGCAGCTATGGCGTCATCTGACGGTGCTCGAGCACGTGATGATGGCCCGCTACTCGAAGCTGACCTACGGCCTTGTCGGTGCTTTTTTCGGGACACCCAAGCGCCATCGGCAGGAGAAAGAAAGCCGCGAAAAGGCCTACGAACTGATGGAAATGCTGAACATCGCCCAGTTTGCGGACCAGATCGTGCTGAATCTGCCTTACGGGGCCCAGCGCCGGGTCGAGATGGCCCGGGCCCTGGCCACCGAGCCGAAAATTCTTTTTCTCGACGAACCCACCGCCGGCATGAACCCGGAGGAGCTGATGCAGATGATGAAGATCATCCGACGGGTTCACCGGGAGTTTGATCTGGCCATTTTTCTCATCGAGCACCGACTTCGGATGGTCATGGAGCTTTGCCAACAGATTCAGACCCTGGTATTCGGAGAAGTGATCGCCGAGGGGACGCCGGAGCAGATCCAAAGCGACCCGAAGGTCATCGAGGCCTACCTGGGCAAGGAGATGGTGGAATAATGCTGCTGAAGGTGGAAAACCTGCGGGTTTCCTACGGGAAGATTCGCGCCCTGCACGGAATCGACTTCGAAATCGGAGCGGGTGAAATCGTAACCATCATCGGGGCCAACGGCGCCGGCAAAAGCACCACGCTGCGCGCCATCTCCCGGCTGGTGCCGGCGGAGGCCGGAAGCCGCATGACGTACCGGGACATCGATCTTCTCGGCTACCAGGCCGACAAGGTCGTCAGCCAACTGGGCATTTCCCATGCCCCGGAGGGGAGGCGGCTCTTCGGCAATCTGAGCGTCATGGAAAACCTGATGCTGGCCTGCTTTGCCCGAAAGGACAAAGATGCGATCGACCGGGACATCGCGCGGGTGATGGCCATTTTCCCGCGCCTCGACGAACGCAAAAACCAGAAAGCCGGGACCCTCAGCGGCGGCGAGCAGCAGATGCTGGCCATCGGGCGGGCCTTTATGAGCGGCAGAAAGCTCATGC
>JASFPT010000311.1:0-4422 GCA_050115795.1 Desulfobacterales bacterium | reverse complement strand
CACCGCTGGACTTGGGGGCGTCCGGTTTGATCCAATGTGAAACTTTTGGCGGAGCCTCTGCCTGCGTAGGGAGCGGCCTCCGTGCCGTTCAGGACGGCACGACACGGAGGTCGTGCCTTACAAAAAACCCGGCTTCGGACGAATTTTCACAAAAGATTCACCGGAAGCCATCCGATCGCTTGCCCGGGGTCGCAACGCTGCCTTTCACCGGTGCTGTTGTTTTTCCCGGTTTATGAAATACATTCGGTATCAAGGCGGTCAACCGTCTGACAGATGCTTCGGAGGCGCTATGCGGCTCAACCTGGTCGAATTTCTGGTGATGAACAACCCGCTGCGGTCGATGGTCCAGCGGGCCGTCGAAGCCCCGCGTCTGGAAAGGGCCGCCGGCGGACGGATCCATGCGGGAAGGGCCCTTGAAATCGGCTGCGGTCAGGGCGCCGGGGTGGAAATTATCCTGTCCCGCTTCGGCGCGGAGAAAGTCGACGCCTTCGACCTCGACCCGCGGGCGGTGAAACGGGCCAGAAGGCGTCTTGCGGGCGTGAAGGGCGTCGGCGCCATCCGGGTAGGGGACGCCACCCGAATCGATGCGCCCGATGAGGCCTACGATTCGGTTTTCAACTTCGGGGCGATCCATCACATCGTGGACTGGCGAAGGGCGGTTTCCGAGGTCTTCCGCGTTCTGAAGCCGGGCGGCTCCTTTTACGCGCAGGAAGTGTTCCGGGACCTGATCACCCACCCGCTGTGGAGACGGCTGCTGGCTCACCCCCAGCAGGACCGTTTCGATTTCCGACAGTTCGAGGCGGCCCTGACCGGGGCCGGGTTTGAGATGATCGGGACAAACCGGCTCGGAAAAGGCCTCGGCTGGTTTGCGTGCCGGCGAAAACTTTTCAATGATATTGCAGTGTGGTGAACGGCTTCCGCTTGTCCCGACGCAGTTGCGGAGAAACGAAGGCGGATGCCGTTCACTGCGGCACGACACCCGACTTCGCCTCCGGCTGCGCGCGGGCACGCGGAGGTCGTGCCCTGCGAGAACCTCGACTTCGACCGAAGGTCCATGAGAGAAAACCTTTACTGAAGACCGGATGCGCCCTTTGGGCGCACCGGCCCCGGGGGCAAGGAGGGGGAATGAAAGGGGATGCCCATTTCCGGGCGCTGGAAAGGATGTATCTGGCGGCCCCGATCAACCGGATCTTCCAACCGCGGATCGCGGTCTCCAAGGGAGGCGCCGAGATCGAGATCGCCGTCGGCGAGAAGCTGTTTCACGCCGCAGGGGCGGTGCACGGGTCGGTCTATTTCAAGATGCTCGACGATGCCGCGTTTTTCGCCGCCAACTCCCTGGTGGCGGATGTTTTCGTGCTGACCGCATCGTTTACCGTCTACCTGACCCGGCCCATCTCCGAAGGCCGGATGAGGTCGGTCGGCAAGGTGGTGAGCAGAAGCAGAACCCAGATCATCGCCGAGTCGGCCGCGTACAACGACCAGGGCAAGGAGGTCGGAAGGGGGAGCGGCATTTTCGTCAAGAGCAACATTGCATTGTCGGAGACCGGGGGGTACCGGGCCGACGGCCGGCAGGAGGCATGAGACCGGGATGCGGCTTCAGTGAAATGCCAGGTCGGCCCCGGAAACGATCCGGCCGGCGCCGCTTTGGACAAGGTCAAAATCAGTCCCCGAATTCCTCCACCCGGTTCATGGGGCATTTCAGGTGGAGGCACTGTTCGCACTCGTTTCGGTAGATGGCGGCGCCCAATCCGGCAAAAGAGAGAAGGTAGATCACAAAAAGGCCCGGCTCCTGCAGCAGCCAATAGACCGGAAACAGGACAAACGCGGCGGCCGCCAGGCCGGTGACGGCCAGATCCAGGTTGTCGTAGCCGCCGCCCCGGGGGGTGAAGAGCTTGGGAAACCCCCAGAAAAAGATGCACCGGAGCGTTTTGCCCTGCCGGGCGTAGTGGGGGCATCGGGTACAGAAGAACCTGAGCAGCAGCACAACGACCCCGGCCGAAAACAGCAGGAAAACAATCACCCACCAGGCGGAGTGCCTCAGGATTGCGGTGACCGCCGTGACCACCGGCACGGCCAGCAGGCAGGTGTAGAAGAAAAAATCCCCCAGACGGTACTCGCTGTTCAATCTCCTTTTTGATCCTGATCCGTCCATGATCGGTCCTTTCCGTAGCATGCGATGACCCGCGATGGTCTACACGGCCCCTTTTTTGAGCCGGTGCACCAGCCGGTAGACCTGCTCCCAGTCGGTTGCGCGGGGGGGATCGACGTGGGTGTTGGTGCTGTTTCCAAAGCAGACGATGCAAAGGCCCGCTGCCCGCAGCTCTTCGACGGTTCCCGGGTTGTCGTCGATGTAGATGTCCGCCCCGACCTGGTCTTTTTGTTTCATGAAGCACAGGTCCCAGTAAGGGATGGCGTTATGATCGAGCCACTCGATCGTCTGCTGCACCGCGGCGGCGTGGAAATGGTGGATAAACAGGCGGTAGGTGATGATCCGGATTCGAAAGCCCTCGTCGGAAAGCCGCCGGAGACAGCGGCGGGCGCCGGGGATCATTTCCGACGTCTTGAACAGATCCCGCTGGGTGACCGCAAACCGGTGGAGGCTCTGGTATTGGGCCTCCGTTTCGATTCCCCACTCTTTCAGGGAGTAGCTGACCTCCGGGGTCAGGTCCTCGACGCTGCGCTCGAACCACTCGGCGGCAATTTCCCGTATCCGGCCGTAAAAGTCCGCGCAGACGCCGTCCAGATCGACGCCCAGCACAATCTGGCGATCTTCGGTCTTCATCCCGTCTCTCCTTCCGACCAGAAGCACCCGCTACGCTTTACGGTAGTGGAGAGGATTTGGGACTGTCAAACGATAAAATCGCCGCCGCGATGAAAGAAAATTTTCGCGTTCGGCCCGAAACTTCGATAGAAGGAATTCGGAAAGCCCGGGGAACGTGCCCTGTGAATCGGAACGCCGGGCGGGCCGCAGCTGGAAACGACCGGACCCCGGCCCGCCGCGGCCGGCCAAAAACCGGAGGCGCGTGGCGGCATCCAACTGGGAGGAACCGATGAAAATCGCCTGGCTTGCCGTTTTTTTCGCCGTCCTGGTCTGGTCGGCCGTCGATCCGAAGGATGCCTTCACCTGGTTTCTGGAAGTGGCCCCCGCCCTGGCCGGGTTTGTGTTGATCGCCGCGACGCACAAAAAATTTCCCCTTACCCGGCTGACCTATACACTGATCCTGATTCACTGCATCATCCTGATGGTCGGGGGCCATTACACCTATGCAGAGGTGCCCCTGTTCAACTGGCTGCGGGACGCGCTTGGCATGGCCCGGAACAATTACGACAAGGTCGGGCATTTTGCCCAGGGTTTCGTCCCGGCCATGATCGCCCGCGAAATTTTCCTGCGGAAAAACATTGTCAACGGCAGGGGATGGCAGCACTTTTTGGTGGGTTGCGTCTGTCTGGCCGTCAGTGCCTTTTATGAGCTCATTGAATGGTGGGTGGCCCTGCTGTCGGGAGCGTCCGCAGAGGCATTTCTGGGCACGCAGGGGTATGTCTGGGATACCCAGTCGGATATGGCGCTTGCTCTTTTGGGTGCTTTTTGGGCATTGATTCTTCTGTCCAAATGGCAGGACAAGCAGTTGGCCGGATGATCGCAAACGGCCGGCGACCCGGGTCGTTCCGGTACGAAGTAAAATTTTCGGAGGGCATATGAAGATTCTAATCATCGGGGGAAGCGGCACCATCGGGAAAAAGGTGAGTGCCCACTTTGCCAGGAACCATGACGTGTTGGTCGCGGGTCGGGTCTCCGGGGATGTCCGGGTCGATATCGCAGAGCCGCAAACGATCGAGGCCATGTTCGAATCCGTCGGTGGCGTCGATGCCGCCGTTTGCATCGCGGGCGATGCCAAGTGGGACGCGTTTGAGCAGATGTCCGAAGCCGATTTCTACGTCGGACTGAAAAGCAAGCTCATGGGGCAGGTGAACCTGGTAAGAATCGGGCATCATTACCTGAACGACGGCGGCTCTTTTACCCTGACCACGGGGATCCTGGCCGACGATCCGGTGATGCTGACCACCAGCGCCGCCATGGTCAACGGGGCGATCCACAGCTTCGTCCGGGCGGCAGCCCTGGAGCTGAAACGGGGGATGCGGATCAATGCCGTCTCCTCCGGGCTGGTGGAAGACGCCGTGCAACGATACGGCGCTTACTTTCCGGGCCACAATCCCATCCCGATGGAAAAGGTGGTCAACGGATACGTCAGGAGCGTCGAGGGGAAAGGGACCGGTCGGGTGATCCGGATCTACGACAACGGCTGACACCTCGGAACGGGCCCATGGCGGTTGCCCCGGTCGAGGCGGCGAGCCGTCGACATCGGCATCGGATAACCGGCATTGGGGTCCGGCCGCAGCCGCTTCAAAGGAGAGGATATGCTG
>JASFPT010000310.1:0-4431 GCA_050115795.1 Desulfobacterales bacterium | reverse complement strand
CGGCTTCGGTAATGTTGCCGCCGGCGGCGGTGACGGCCTTTTGCAAAAAGGCCTTTTCGATGGGGAGGTAGTGCCGCTCGACGATCGTTTTTTTGGTCGACCTGAGCTGTTCGACCGTCTCCGGCACCGCGTCGCTTCCGGGGCTCGCCTTGGTGTAGATGTGCTCGACGAGGTCCTCGAAGGCGAGAACCTCTCCGTCGGCCATGATCACCAGCCGCTCAACCACGTTTTTCAGTTGACGGACATTGCCGGGCCAGTCGTACTGGACGAGCAGCTTTAGCGCTTCGTCGGAAAACCCTTCGATCCGTTTGCCGATCTCCCGGCAGAAAATTCTCAGGAAGTGATAGACCAGCTTTGGAATGTCGTCTCTTCTGTCGCGCAGGGGGGGAAGCCACAGCGGCACGACGTTCAAGCGGTAATAAAGATCGTCCCGGAATTGTCCGGATTCGATCCGGGACTTGAGATCGCGGTTGGTTGCGGCGATGATCCGGATGTCGGTCTTTTTCGAGGCGCTGGCTCCCACCGGCTTGAATTCCTGGGTTTCCATGACCCGCAGCAGTTTTCCCTGGATTTCGAGGCTCAGGTTGGCCACCTCGTCCAGGAACAGCGTCCCTCCCTTGGCCATTTCGAATATGCCGGCCTTGGCGCTCACCGCACCGGTGAAGGCGCCTTTGACGTGGCCGAACAGTTCGCTCTCCAGGAGCGAGGCGGAAAAGGTGCTGCAGTCGGCGGCGACGAACTGTCTCGAGGCCCGCTTGCTGTGGGCGTGGATGGCCTTGGCAAACAGTTCCTTGCCGGTGCCGCTCTCGCCCTGCAGCAGGATCGTGCTGTCGGTGGGGGCCGCCTTGCGCACCTCTTCGAAGACCTGGAGCAGCTTCGGGTTTTCCCCCACGATGTTGCTGAAGTCGAACATCGCGTAGAGCTGCCGCCGCAGCGCGAGGTTTTCCTCGGTCAGGCGCTTGGCAGTCACCGCCTTTTCCGCGGCGAACAGGAGCTGGTCGTCGGAAAACGGCTTGGGCAGGTAGTCGAAGGCGCCCTGTTTCATGGCGGAAACGGCGTTCTGGACCGAGGAATAGCCGGTCATGACAATCACGGCGGTGCGGGGGGTGTGTTCGTGGAAGCGCTTGAGCAGATCCATGCCGTCGGCATCCGGCAGCTTCAGGTCCAGCAGAAGAAGCTCGTAGTCGCCGGTTTCCACGGCCTGAACGGCGTCGCGGCCGGTGCTGCAAGTGTCCACGGCATGACCCTTCTCGGTCAGGACCATCCTGCAGCCCTTGCAAATCACCGGTTCATCGTCGATGACAAGAATTTTGGCCGGTCTGATGGCATCCGAATCCATGGTTGCCTGACTTGCCGGTTTGTCGGACCCGATGGGCTCACGGGTTCAGAAACGTTGATCCAGTAGGCGCTTTACGGCCACGTGCGGCCGTTTTTCGGATCGGTTTCCACAAGGGGCAGCTTGATGGTGAAACAGGCGCCCTTTCCGCGCGTCGACGCGACGGTCATCACGCCATCGTGGTTTCGGATGATGCCGTAGCTGACCGCAAGGCCCAGCCCGGAGCCGTTCTTTTTCGTGGAAAAAAAGGGCTCGAAGACCCGGCTGATGTCCTCCGGGGCGATACCGCAGCCGGTGTCTTCCACATCGATGATCACCTGTTGGCCGGCGGCGTTCAGCCGGGTCCGGATCCGGATGGTTCCCTTGCGGTCGATGGCATGGGCGGCATTCAACAACAGGTTGACAAAGACCTGTTGCAGCTGGCTTTCATCGAGCATCCCGCGCCTCATTTCCTCGGCATAGGACTTCTCGATCTGGATCTGTCGGAGCCGAAATTCATTTTCCAGCATGGTCAAAGACCGGTCGATGATCTGGTGAATGTCGGCCATGGACTTTTTCGGCTCCCGGTCCCTGGCAAATTCCAGAAGATCCTGGATGATGATTTTGCAGCGCTGGGTTTCCCGGATGATCACAGCCATTCCTTCTTTCAGGGGGCTGTCCTCCGGGATTTTCTTGTACAGGTTCGTGCTGTACAGCAAAACGCCGGCCAGCGGGTTGTTGATCTCGTGGGCGATGCCGGCCGCCATCCGGCCCAGGGAGGAGAGTTTTTCGGTCTGCAGCACCAGGTGGTCGTATCGGGCCCGCTGTTCTTCGATCAGGCGGGCCTTGTCGATGGCACAGGCGCACTGCTGGGCCAGCGCGACGGCAAAGTCGATCTCATCGGTCTCGAAGCTGCGGGGGGCGGCAAAAAAGACCCGCATCAGGCCGGCGATGTCGTCTCGAAAGACCAAAGGCAGGTCCAGGACGATTCGGATTCCCTCCTGGTAGGCCTCTTGCGGATAATGGACCCGGCTGTCGTTCAACACGTCGTCGATGATGACATACGACTTTTTCCGGTAGACGTCGGTGATCAGGTGCTGCTGTGTGATCGGGCCCTTGGACAGATAGGCGTCGCTGAGCCCGTAAGAGGCGCTCAATTCGAACTCCCCGGACTCCAGGTTCAAGATCCGCAGAATCGCCCCCTTTGCGTCCAACGCTTCAGAGACCTTCCAGACCACGAGTTCGAGGATTTCTTTCAAGTCGACGCTGGAATGAACCAGGCTGCTGATATCCCGAAAGGTATTGTAAAAAGCGGCGATTTTGGATGTGGTGGGCATGGGGATCTCCTCGTCGATTGATCGGATCCGTCAATGACGAACAACCCCTTTCCCTTATTTCTTAGGACATATTGACCGAAGATGCAACTTTAACCCCGCCGTGCGGTTGCAGGTTGAATTCGGCAGCAGCGGACCCCATAATACAAAATCGGATCATCAAACCCACAGCTTCGAAGGAGACCACCATGACACGTATTGTCGGCTTATCGGGAAGCTTGCGGAAAGGCTCCTACAACGCCGGTCTGCTTCGGGCGGCGGCCGTGGAGGCGCCGGAAGGATGCACGGTCCGGATCGAAACGATCCGCGGGATTCCCCTCTACGACGCGGACCTCGAAGAGGCCGAGGGGGTGCCGGCGCCGGTGGCCGAACTGAAAGACCGCATCGCTGCCGCCGACGGCCTGCTGATCGTCACGCCGGAGTACAACAACTCGATTCCCGGGGTGTTCAAAAACGCCGTGGACTGGCTCACCCGGCCTCCCGAGGACCGGTTCCGGGTCTTTAAAAACCGCCCGGTGGGAATCATGGGGGCCACCCCGGGCAGTTTCGGCACCGCCTTTTCCCAGTACGCGTGGCTGCCCACTTTCCGGGTGCTCGGCGCCCAGGTCTGGTCCGGGGGGCTGCTGTGGGTCAGCGGGGCCGAAGGCAAGTTCGACGCAGACGGGAACCTCACAGACGAAAAAACCCGGACTTTCCTGGCCCGCTACATGAAGGGTTTTGCCGAATTCGTCCAAACGGTGTCTTCAGGAGGGCGCGATGGGTAGAAAGTGGGTGGTGATCGCATTGATGGCCGCCGCCGCGGCCATGATCGGCTGCTCCGGAGTGGAGGTCAGCCAGGACTACAAACCAGGTGCCGACCTGAGGCAACTTTCCTCGTTTGCCTGGGCGTCGGACACCCAGGAAAAGAGCGGGGACGTGAGAATCGACAACCCGCTGATGGATGAGCGGATCCGCAGCGCCGTGGAACGGTCCCTGACCGCCCGGGGCCTGCGCAAAGCAAACCGATCGACTGCGGACGCCCTGGTCCGATACCGCTTCGAAATCCGCTCCAAGATCCGGTCCGACGACGTGCAGGGAGGGGTCGGCATCGGTTACGGCACTTACAGCCGCGGCGGCGGCATCTTTATCGGTTCCGGAGCGAACGTGCAGACCTACGACGAGGGACTGATGGCCATCGACCTGCTTCGACGCCAAGACGAAGATCTGCTGTGGCGGGGATACGCGACATTCCGATATCCGCCCCACAGCAAACCGGAGCAGATCACCGAACAGATCAACAACGCCGTCGAAAAGACCCTGGAACAGTTTCCGCCCCAAGGGCAAAAAGGGTAGGGAGCCCTGAATTTCCCCGGGTCCCATCCGGGATGCGATTCAATTCATCCGGAAAACCCGTCCCGGTAAACAGACAAAAAAAAGGCGCTTTCACCGGTTACGGGAGAGCGCCTTTCAGGTTTCGGTTCTGCGACCGTTTCAGGAAATCACCGTCACGTTGGCGGCGGCAGGACCCTTGTTCCCCTCCTCGATGTCAAAGGAGACCCGATCTCCTTCGTTGAGGGTCTTGAATCCGCTGGCATTGATCGCAGAGTAGTGAACAAACACATCCGCTCCACCGTCCTGCTCGATGAAACCGTACCCCTTGCTGTCATTGAACCACTTAACCGTTCCTTCTGCCATTGAAACAAACTCCTTCGCTAATGATTTTCAGATGATTTCATCCGGCGGGGCTGCTTAGCGGAGAGCAGCCGCCAACAACAGACCCTGGATAAAATCGTCCCGCCGGTG
>JASFPT010000309.1:0-4456 GCA_050115795.1 Desulfobacterales bacterium | reverse complement strand
GGGTCGGCACTGGCCTTGTTCGGCGGCCACACCGTTTCCAGCCTTCCGGACTGCCACTGGACGAGCAGCCACGAAGAGCGGTTCTGCCCCGGGCGGGCGCTGTTCGGATCGAAGCGGACCTGCCCGCAGATCGTTGCAAGGTTTGCGGTGGACAGCGCCCGTCGAAGGGCGCTTCGACTCGGCTTGCCTGCCCGCACCGCTGCATCGGCGACGACCTGCATGGCCGCATATGCCTGCGCCTGGTGATGGCCGGGCACTTGACCATAGCGGTTCCGGTAGGCCGCGACGAATCGGCGGACGTCGGCATGGGGCACCGAAGGCGCCCATGGCAGCAGCGTGCAAACGTATTCGGTGGAATCCTCGCCGGTCGCGGCAAACTCGGGCCGGGCAAAGCCGGCCGCATCGCCCAGCACGAGTGCGGGCGCCAGGTTCAACTGCCGACTCTGGCGCATCATCAGCGCACCGTCGGCCGCGGATGCGATCAGCACCGCAATGGACGGTTTTTTGACGCGGGCCCTGGCCAGTTCCGGCCGGTAGTCGACCAGGTCCGGTGCAAAGGGGATGCGAAACAGGGGGTCGAGCCCCGCCGTTGCCGCAGCCGACAGCCACATCTCCGACAGCGCCATGGCCGGCGGACGGTCTTCACAGAAAACGACGGTGCTGCGATCCTTCAGCGAAAACCGGTCGAGAAACGATGCCAGAGTGGCAAATTTTTCCTCCACCGGGGGGTTGATGCGAAACACATGCTGCCAGGGTGGTTCGGTGATGGCCGTGGCCGCGGCGCCGAAGATCAGCAGGGGCACCCCCGACGACTCCGCCACCGCCGCGGCGGCCCATGCGGCCGGGCTGGAAAGCGCGCCGGCCATGACCTGGACCCGGTCCGATTCGATCAACTGCTTTGCCGCCGAGCGCCCGCCTTCGGAGGTGCCGGCGGTGTCGACCACCTGCAGGTCGATGCCCCCGGCGTCTTGGATTCCCATTTCGGCGGCGGTGCGGGCCGCCTGGCCGGCCGGGGCCATCGGGCCGCTCAGCGGCAGCAGAAGGCCGACCCGCAGGGCGGCAGACGACGCGGGGGCGGCGGCCAGGATGGCGGCGGTCAGCGCCAGGCACAGCAGCGACGGCATAAAATACCGCATGGCGAATAGACCTTTTGCTTCTGGTTCTCGAATGACGCCGACGGTTCGCGTCTGTTTATTGAACCGAAGCGCCGTCAAAGACAACCTTTTTTTATAGGGATTGTCAACCGATGAAGCTTCGCACCATATTGCTGGTCCTGTCGCTTCTGGCGTTTCTGTCGGCCGCCACGGGCGGATATCTGTATTACTCGGCCCTTCGAGAGGCGGCCTTTGCCGAGGCATCGAGAAGGGCGGAGATCCGGGTGGCGCTGTTGGCCAAAAATCTGGCGGCCGCCCTTTCGCAGAACATCCGGCCGGTGGAGGCGCTGGCCGGCATCGATGAACTGCTGGAGCTGCTGATCCGACCCAGCCGCGAATCCCTGAACCGGGCCAACGCGGTTCTCGACCTGTTCAAGCGGGCCCTCAACGTGGACGTCTGCTACGTGATGAACCACGAGGGGACCACCGTGGCCTCGAGCAACCGGCAGGCCCCGGACAGTTTCGTTGGCAAGAATTTTGCTTTTCGGCCCTATTTCACCCAGGCGTTCCACACTGCGCCGGCCACCTATCTTGCGCTGGGAACCACCTCGCACAAGCGCGGCGCATACTACAGCTTCCCGATTTTCGAAAAAGGCGAAGATCTGCCCATCGGTCTGGCGGTCATCAAGGCATCCATCACCCAGATCGAAAGCGAACTGGGGCTTGGGTCAGACGAGATCGTTCTGGTCACCGATCCCAACGGTGTGATTTTTATCTCCAACCAGAAGCCGTGGATCTACCAGTCGATCCGCCCCCTTTCCCCCGAACAGAAAACGGACCTGACCCGTTCCCGTCAGTTCGGAAAAGGCCCCTGGACCTGGATCGGGTTTGATTTCACCGACCCGGATTACGCCGTGGACCCCAGCGGAAAACGGTACCAGCTGCAGCAAAAAAGCATCGATTTTTTCACCGGCTGGCGGCTGCATCACCTCCGTAGTTTCGAGGCCATCTCCAAGAGCGTCTCCGAACCCCTGATCAAAATCACCGGACCCATCGTGCTCTCGCTGTGCATGCTGGTCGGCGTGGCGGTTTTTTTGCTCTACCGGAAAGCCAGCGGAGAGATCGTCAAGCGAAAGGCCGTCGAACAGGCGCTGCGGGAAAGCGACGAGCGCTACCGTTCCCTGTATCACCACACGCCGGCCATGCTGCATTCCATCGATCAAAACGGCCGGCTGGTCAGCGTCAGCGACTACTGGGGCGAGGTGATGGGCTATCGGCGCGAGGAGGTGATCGGCCGGCCGCTGACGGACTTTTTCACGGAAGACTCCCGGCGATACGCCCAGGAGGAGGTTTTTCCGGCCTTTTTCAAAAGCGGTTTCTGCAAAGACATCCCCTACCGGTTCCGCAAAAAGGACGGCCGCCTCATCGACGTGCTGCTGTCGGCCATCGCAGACCGGGACCCCGCCGGAAACATCGTTCGGACCCTGGCGGTTTCCATCGACGTGACCGAGCGCAAGCGCGCCGAAGAGGCGCTGCGAAAGGCCAAAGAAGCCCTGAGTCGCTATTCGAAAGACCTGGAGGCCCAGGTCCGGCGTCGCACCCGCGAGATCTCCTCCATTTTGCGCTACACCCCCGCGGTGGTCTACATCAAAGACAAAGCGGGGTGTTATACCCTGGTCAACCCGATGTTCGAGGAACTGTTCGGTGTCGGCGCCGACCGGGTGCGGGGAAAAACCGACGAGGAGGTTCTGCCGTCGGAGATCGCGGGCCAGTTCCGGCAAAACGACCGGCAGGTTCTCCAGGAGAGGCGCTCCATTCAGGCGCAGCAGCGGATTCCCACCGCGGCCGGGGTGCGCACCTACCTGTCGGTCAATTTTCCGATCTACGATGAAGCCGGGTCCCCCACCGGTGTCTGCGGCATTGCCACCGACGTGACGGCCGTCAAAAAAGCCGAAGACCGGCTTCGGCGGCTGTCGGCCGGGATCATGACGAGCCAGGAAAACGAGCGGGCGGCCATTGCCCGCGAGCTTCACGACGAGCTTGGCCAGGTGCTGACCGCGCTCCGGATGGATGCCGTGTGGATCCGGGACCATCTTCATAAATCGGATCCGAAAGGCGCCCGGCGCGCCGAGACGATGTGCGACCTGATCGACAAGACCATCGAGGAGGTCCGCAGGATCGCCATCCGGCTCCGGCCCGGGGTGCTCGACACATTGGGGCTCGTAGACGCGCTGGAGTGGTACGCCACCGATTTCGAACGGCGGACCGAAATATCCTGTACCTTCGACCCGGCCGGGGTTCCGCCCGTCACCGACGCATTGGCCACCGCCGCCTACCGGATCGCCCAGGAAGCGCTGACCAACGTGGCTCGGCATGCCGGCGCCAGCCACGTGCATCTGGCGCTGGCCGCCGACAACGGCCGCCTGGTGCTCTCGGTGGTGGACGACGGCTGCGGCTTCAACACGGCGGTGCTCAACGATACCGAAGCCCTCGGGGTGGCCGGCATGCGGGAGCGGGCCGCACTGGTGGGGGGGGAGCTCTTTGTCTTTTCAACGCCCGGTGCAGGGTCCAGAGTGGAATTTCGCGTGCCGATTGAGGGGTATCTGCGATGATTCAAGTGCTGCTGGCCGACGACCATAGCATTGTCCGGGCCGGACTGCGCCGGATCGTGGAAGAAAGCGAGGAAATGGCGGTGGTGGCCGAAGCCTCCAACGGCCGGGAGGCCATCGCCAAAGCCAGGGAGCAGCGCCCCGACGTGGCGGTGATCGACATCTCCATGCCCGGCCTGGACGGGCTGGAGACGATCAGCCATCTGCTTGCGTTGTACCCGGATCTGCCGATCCTGGTGTTGACCATGCACGAAGAGGAACAGTACCTGGTGCGGGCTTTCGAAGCCGGCGCCATGGGATACCTGACGAAGCGCTCGGCGCCCGAGCAGCTGGTGAGCGCGATCGCCAAGGTGCACAGCGGAACCCGGTATCTCACCTCGTCTGCGGCCGAGATTCTCGCCCTCCGCGTGGCCCGGGGAGCCAAGGGCGGGTCTCCGCTCGACCTGCTCTCGACCCGGGAGCTTCAGGTTCTTCGCCGGCTGGCCCTCGGAGACACGAACCGGGAGATCGCCGACGCCTACGGCATCAGCATCAAGACGGTGGACACCTACCGGTTTCGCATCCTCAAGAAGCTCCGCCTGCGAAACAACGCCGAACTGTCCCGGTTTGCCATGAAAAACCGCCTGATCGAACCCTGAAGACGCTCGCGGCGATTGTTTTCCGTTTCCATTGTCTTACACGTGTCTTACACGGCCGAGACGGCCTTGTAAGAAAATTTCTGACACAAAAATCAGAAATCGGCGAATTGACCCC
>JASFPT010000308.1:0-4462 GCA_050115795.1 Desulfobacterales bacterium | reverse complement strand
AAACCGGAATTTTCCCGAATCGATGGACGACAACGACCGCAACATCCTCAACCGGATTCAGTCTAGATTTCCAATTACTTCAAGGCCTTATAAGAAGATCGGCGATGAACTCGGCCTCACCGAACAGGAGGTCATCTCCCGTATCCGGCGCTTGAAAAAGGCGGGGATCATCCGAAGGATCGGTGCCAACTTCGTTCCGGACAAGCTCGGTTTCGTCAGCACCCTGTGCGCGGCGCGGGTGCCGGAGGAAAAAATCGAGCGTTTTGCCGAGACGGTCAACCGCTATTCCGGGGTGACGCACAACTACCTCAGAGAAAACGACTTCAATGTCTGGTTCACCTTCATCGCGCCTTCCCGGGAAGAGATCGCCGAAAATCTGAAGAACATTTCAAGGGAGACCGGCATCGAAGACATTTTGAACCTGCCGGCCACGGATGTGTTCAAGATCAAGGCAAAATTCAAAGTGTAAAGCCGCTGCACGATTTTTGCGCCGCTGTTTTCATCCGTAAGCCATGCGGCCAGGCCCAGGATCCGGGACCTGCAGCCGGCCGGGCAACGGGAATCAGACTCCTTATGAAAGACATCCGAATCGCCGCCGTCACTGCCGCCTGCCCGGTCGGAAAGATCGAGGCGAATTTGTCGGCCATGGAAGACGCCGTGCGGCGTTCCGCCTCCGGCGGCGCCGCGCTTGTCTGCTTTCCGGAACTGAACATGACCGGATACTGCAATCGGCCCGAAATGGCAGCGGCGGCGCTTTTCCTTTCCGGGCCCGAGGTCGAGGCCGCCGCGCGGATGGCCGAGACCTACCGCATCGTCATTTTGGCCGGCATGGCGGAAAAAGGCGACGCCGGCAGGGTATACGCCAGCCACCTGGTTCTGACGCCGGAAGGAGAGATCGGCGTCTACCGCAAGGTGCACGTTGCACCGCCGGAGCGCAGCACGTTCAGTGCCGGCAACCAGATCCCCGTGTTTGACGCCGCCGGAATCCGCTTCGGGGTTCAACTCTGCTACGACGCTCATTTCCCGGAGCTTTCCGCCGCCATGGCCGCCAAGGGCGCCGAGGTCATATTCATTCCCCATGCCTCGCCGCGCGGCGAGGCAGAAGAAAAGCACCTCTCGTGGATGCGGCACCTGCCGGCGAGGGCCTTCGACAACAGCGTATTCATCGTCGCCGCAAATCAGACCGGGGAAAATTGCAACGGCTTGACATTCCCGGGGAACATCGTCGTGCTCGATCCCTCGGGGGAGGTCATCGGAAAAGACCTCTCCGGTCAAGAAGGCATCCTGTTTGCCGACCTGAAGCAGGAGGCCCTGGAAAGGGTGCGCGGCCACGAGATGCGATACTTTTTCCCGAACCGCCGCCCGGAACTCTACACTTCATGAGGCCGGCGTCTGCCGGCACCGCCTGTGGGGCAGCTGCCGGGGTCTTGCCCATGGCCTCCGGCGCAACGCAGCGGTCACCCGAAGACCCCCGCCTGCCAGGGTACCGAACGTTTTTTTGACTGGTTGCGCGCGCGACGCGGCCTGAAATCAGGGTGGGATTTTTATCCGGGTGGAATCCGGTAGGTGCCGTCCAAACGGTCGAGCATTTCCTCGTAGCGGCGGTCCAACTCGTCAAGGGCCTGCTGGAATTGTTCCGCGGTCAACTCACCGGCGTTCCGTCTGCTCTCTACGGCCGCCCGCTCGTTGTCGTACCAGCGATCCGGATCGAAGTTGTAGGTCATCGGTTCTCTCCGGGAACGAAATGCACGAACGTCGAATGTTCGCGGATAAAGGCCGCCTATTTCCTGACCACCTGAACCCGGCCGGCTTCCCGCCCCAGCCGAAGCCCGAACCCGTCCAGGAGCCGGTCCAGGGGACGGCCGAGAAGAAAATCGAGATGCTCGGGGTCGGTGCCGTTTTCCACGAGCAGATCCCGCAGGGCGCGATCGTAGCCGACCATTTGCAGCAGCTCCCCGGCGCTTGCATGGCTGCCGCATCGAATCGATTCCGACAGCCGGGCCAGTTGCAACACCGAGCACCGCTGCCCGTGGTCTTCGATCAACTCCCAGGGACCCCCGACGCCGCGCAACAGATCCCGGCGCGTAAGCCGCGGGGTCTCCATGATCTTCCGGATTTCGGCCGTGTCCCAGCAGGCCATGGCGCGGCATTCGGACGGGCGCCGGTCGTATTGGAGGCAGCGGCTCCGTGATCCGTCGAACAGGATGCACGTCCAGCCGCCTGCCGCCCCCTTGAGCTTGATCATCTCTGAATCGGCCCGGACCAGCCCCTCTCCTTCCGGCTCCCGGACGATCTCCCCGGTTCGAATCGTGACCAGAAGCCGCAGGGGAATCGCACCGCTTTCCACCAGTTCCCGGTCCTGCGCATGCAAAGTGGGGCCGCCCTTTTTGCAGCAGGTGCCGCAGCGGCGGCATTCCGCAGGAAGTTGGATTTTCGTGCGGTGATTCATGCGCCCCTTCTTCCCTTTTCATTTCCTGCGGAACAAATCCAAAGCACGAAATCCGAAATTCGAAACAAAATCCAATAACCGAAACGAACCGATTTCAGGGTGGGTGCAAAAAATCCGGATTTCGATTTTTCCTTCATTCCCGCCTTTGAACTTCGGTCATTCGAATTTCGGATTTATGAAGTTTCACAGCGCATCGGATAGGCATCCACCGGTGATCCTATTCAAAAAAAGGAGCACCGGGCCACAGACAAAAAGGCCGCCCGACCCGATGGCGCCGGGGCGGACGGCCTTGAGGTTTGCCGTTCGGTGTCATGCCCAGCAAGGGGCGGCCTTTGTTTAGCCCTTTCCGGCCCGTCCGTCGTCACAGGGCTCGCCCCCCTCGTCGGGGCGGCTGTGCTCGGCGGTGCCCGAAAGGGTGCAGGCATCCGTGGATGCGTCGGAAACCGGAAGCCCGTCTTCGGCCACCGGCGTCTCTTCCACCGGCATCTCGGCCATCCGCTTCATCGCCTGGTATCGCTCCGTGTATTCCTTCTCGAGTCGAGCGGAAAGCCGTGCGGCCTCTTCCGGGAAGGATTTCTGAAGAGAGGCATAGCGGATCTCGCCGGCCAGAAAATCCCGGAGGCTTCCGTCGGGCTCTTTTGAGTCGAGGGTGAAGGGGTTTTTCCCCTCTGCCTTGAGGGCCGGGTTGTACCGGTACAGCGGCCAGTAGCCGCTGGCCACGGCCAGTTTCTCTTCTTCCTGGGTCTTGCCCATGCCCTTTTTGATGCCGTGGTTGATGCACGGCGAGTAGGCCAGGACGATCGAAGGCCCCGGGTAGCTTTCGGCCTCGGTGATCGCCTTCAGCATCTGGTTCTTGTTGGCGCCCATGGCAACGGTCGCCACGTAGACGTACCCGTAGGACATGAACATGGCCCCCATGTCCTTTTTGGCCGTCTTTTTGCCGCTGGCGGCAAATTTGGCCACCGACCCGGTCGGTGTCGCCTTGGACGACTGGCCCCCGGTGTTGGAATAGACCTCGGTGTCGAACACCAGGACATTGACGTCCTCTCCGGAGGCCATCACGTGGTCGATGCCGCCGAAAGCGATGTCGTAGGCCGCGCCGTCTCCGAGAAACACCCAGTAGGACTTTTTCGTCAACAGCCGGGAAAGGCCCCGGATCTGGGAAAGGACCGCATTGTCGCCGTTGTCGGGCAACAGCGCCTTGACCTGGTCACCGTACTTCCTGGAGCCTTCCGGGTCGTCCATGTTCGCCAGCCAGCCGTTGAGGGCCTCCTTGAGGGCGGCGTCGATGTCGCCGGCGACGGCCTCTTTTGCCAGGTCGGCCAGCTTCCTTCGCTGCTGCATGTGGCCCATGAGCATACCGTAGGTGAACTCGCCCGGATCCTCGAACAGGGAGTTGCCCCAGGTGGGTCCGAACCCGTCCTTGTTGACGCAGTAGGGCACCGAAGGCGCGCTGCCGCCCCAGATCGAACTGCAGCCGGTGGCGTTTCCGATGACCATCCGCTCGCCGTAGAGCTGGGTGACGAGCTTGGCATAGGGCGTCTCGCCGCAGCCTGCGCAGGCGCCGGAGAACTCCAGCAGCGGCTGGCAGAACTGGCTGCCCTTCAGAGAGGTGCGCTTCATCAGGTCGTCGCGGATCGGAAGGCTCTCGGCATACTGGCGGTTTTCGTCCTCGGCCAGCTGGGTCTCCAGCGGCTTCATGACCAGGGCCTTTTTCTTGGCCGGGCAGATGTCGGCACAGTTGCCGCAGCCCATGCAGTCCAGCGGGTAGACCTGGATGCGGAACCCGTATTCCTTGAGCTCCTTGCCCAGCGCCTTTTTGACGGTGAAGCCCTCCGGCCCGGCCTTCAGCTCGGCTTCGGTGGCCAAAACCGGCCGAATCGCCGCGTGGGGACAGACCATGGCGCACTGGTTGCACTGGATGCAGTTGTCCAGGATCCATTCGGGCACGTTGATGGCGACCCCCCGCTTTTCGTATTTGGTGGTGCCCACCGGGAAGATCCCGTCAGGGGA
>JASFPT010000307.1:0-4477 GCA_050115795.1 Desulfobacterales bacterium | reverse complement strand
GGGGTTGGCCTCGGAGTGACGTCGGCGTCGGATCCGCCGGCAGCCGCACCGGAGCGGGCGGACATCCTGGCGTTTCCCGGCGGCGCTCGGGCCGGGAACTTTTTCCACGACCTGCTGGAAAACGCGCCGTTTTCCCCGGATGCCGCCGAATCCCGCCGACAGCGGGTCGCGGAAATGCTGCAGCACCACGGCTACAGCCCCCTTTGGCAGGAGGCGGTCAGCCGCGGCCTGGAACGGGTGCTTGCAACGCCGCTTTTGGGTGCGCCAACCCGGGAGCTGCGGCTTTGCGCGGTCCCCCGCAGCCGCCGACGCCACGAGCTTGCGTTTTTCTTTCCGCTCAAGCGCATCGACAGCCGGGCATTGACGGCCCTGCTGCCTTCGGTGCCGGCCGGCCGGCTCCAGTTCTCCCCTGTAGAAGGATACCTGAAGGGCTACATCGATTTGGTGTTTTACCACGACGACCGTTATTACCTCGTCGACTGGAAATCGAACCGAATCGGACCCAGCGCCGACGACTACGGCCGGGAGGCCCTTGTCAGGGTCATGCGCGACGCCCGCTACGGACTTCAAAGCGACCTGTACGCTCTGGCGCTCGACCTGTATCTGCGCCGGCGGGCACCGGGATACCGCTACGACACCGGTTTCGGCGGCGTCTTTTACCTGTTTATCCGGGGCATGCGCCCGGAACACGGCACCGCGCTCGGCGTGCACTTCGACCGCCCGTCCGCAACCCGAATGGCCGCACTTAAAAACGCCCTGGTGGCGAAAAGACCGGACCGGCTGGAAGATCATTAAACCTACAATTTAAGTATATGAGCTTAAATTTCTCAAAATACATATCATTGTTTGATGATATCGATATTCAATTCGCCCGTTTTATCGGTCGCCTCTCGCCGGACACCGACCCGGAGGTCATGGTCGCCGCCGCCCTGCTCAGCGCCGCCACGGGAAGCGGTGATGTCTGCATCGACCTGGCAAGACCCCTGCTGCGCGTCGACGAGGACGCGACGGCCCCGAGCCTGCGTGCGGCGCTGCCGGACCCGCAGCAGCTTCGGGAGAAGGTCTCGGCGCACCCGGCGGTGGGTTCGCCGGGCCAGGTGGCGCCGCTCGTCTTAGACGAACGCGGGCGGCTGTATCTGTACCGTTACTGGCGCTACGAGCAGCAACTCGCCGCCGCCTTTTCCAAAAGAGCGGCGGCGGTGATCGAAAAGGTGCCCGAAGCCCCCTTGAAGGCGGCGATCCGGCGGTTGTTTCCCGAAACCGCCGCCGGGGGACTGGCCGAACAGTCCCTGGCGGCGGCCACCGCCGTCCTGAAACCGCTTTGCGTGGTGTCCGGCGGGCCGGGGACCGGCAAAACGACTGCGGCCGCCCGAATTGCCGCGCTGCTGCTATGGCTTTTCGATGAAAACCGGTTTCGAATCCGGCTGGCCGCTCCCACCGGCAAGGCCGCCGCACGGCTGCGCGATTCGATGGCGGCGGCCGTTCAAACCATCGACGCGCCGGAACCGGTTCGAAACACCGTGCCCGTCGAGGCGCAGACCCTGCACCGGATGCTGGAGGCAACGGCCGGCCGGGCCGATTTTCGGCGAAATCGGGAAAACCCCCTGGCCGCCGATGCAGTGATCGTCGATGAGGCCTCGATGGTCGATGTCGCACTGATGGCCAAACTGATCGAGGCTGTGCCGGAGGGCTGCCGCTTGATTCTCATGGGAGACCGGGACCAGCTCGCCTCCGTGGAGGCCGGAGCGGTATTGGGGGACCTGTGCGGCCGGAATCGGGCACCGGGCCTTTCCCGGCCGTGGGCCGAAACCCTCCGGCTGACCACGGGCATCGCCCCCTCGGTCCCGGTATCCAAAACCCGCCGCGTGCCGGGACCCGAAGACGCCGTTGTTTTGCTGACCCGAAACTTCCGTTTCTCGGAGGGCAGCGGCATCGGCCGATTCAGCAACCGCGTCCGGGCCGGCGATGCCGCCGCCGCCGTCTCCGTCACCCGCAGCGTTGCCCGCAGCGAACCGGTTCTCTTGCAGGAAACAGGCGGAAAGGATGCCGAGGCCGTTCTGGCGCAGTCGATCCTCGCGGGGTACCGCCGGCTGCTGCGGTCCGAAACCCCGGAGAAAGCGCTTGAATCGACGGCGGGGTTCAAGATATTGTGCGCCGTGAACCGGGGGCCGTTCGGCGTCGAGACCCTCAATGCGCTGGCCCTCGATGTTCTGCAGCGGGAGGGGTGGGTTTCAATCGGCGAAACCGCTTGGTACCCGGGCCGTCCCGTGATGATCACGCGCAACGACTACAGCCTCGGCCTCTTCAACGGGGACCTGGGCGTCGTCCACCCGCGGCCGGACAGCGCAGAACTCATGGTCTTTTTCCCGGCGGATGCCGGCCGGGTTCGGGCCGTCTCCCCGTTTCGCATCGCCGCGCACCAGACGGCGTATGCCATGACCGTCCACAAGAGCCAGGGATCCGAATTCGACGAAGTGCTGCTGGTGCTGCCGGCAGCGGACAATCCGGTGCTGACCCGGGAGCTGGTCTACACGGCCGTGACCCGCGCCCGCCGGAAGGTGGTGATTTTCGGAAGCGAGGCGATCCTGTCCTCTGCGATTTCCCGGAAAGTCGAGCGAACTTCGGGACTTCTCGACGCCCTGTGGAGCGGGGCGGGCCTATAGACGCGAAAGGATCGACGATGAGGTACACGAAGATCAGCGGTACCGGAACCTACGTGCCACCGCGCGTGGTGACCAACGAGGACCTCGCCGGATGGATGGAGACCTCCGACGAGTGGATCCGGCAGCGCACCGGCATCGAACAGCGCCACTGGGTGCCCGAGCAAGGCGGCGTCGGCGCATCGGACCTCGCCCTGGAAGCGGCCAGACGCGCCATGGTGCGCAGCGGATGGAGCGCCGCGGATATTGACCTGATCATTTTTGCGACCCTGAGCCCGGACATCTTTTTTCCCGGATCCGGCTGTCTTCTCCAGCACAAACTGGGATTGGCCGCCACCCCGGCCCTGGATATCCGGCAGCAGTGCACCGGTTTTCTGTACGGGCTGGTCACGGCCGATGCCTACATCCGGAGCGAAACCGCTCGCCGGATCCTGCTGGCCGGAGCAGAGGTGCACAGCACGGGACTCGACATCACCACCCGCGGAAGGGATACGGCTGCCATTTTCGGCGACGGCGCCGGCGTGGTCTGCGTAGAGGCCGCAGAGCAAGACGCCCCCGCAGGCATCCTCGGCGCGTCCCTGCACGCCGACGGGGGGATGGCCGAAAGCCTGATGCTCGAAGGACCGGCCTCCCGCCGGTGGCCGAGGATCGACGAACAGATGCTCTCCGAAGGGCGGCACTATCCGCACATGGACGGGCAGAAAATCTTTAAAGCGGCCGTGCGCCTCCTGCCCAAGGTCGCCGGGGAAGCCTTGCAGCAGGCGGGCGTGTCCGTGGAGGCCGTCGACCTGTTTATCCCCCACCAGGCCAACTTGCGCATCAACCAGGCCTTTGCCCGGGCCATGAACCTGCCGGAAGAAAAAGTGTTCCACAACATCCAGCGATACGGGAACACCACCGCCGCCAGCATCCCGATCGCCCTGGACGAAGCCCTGGAAAAAGGGCTTCTGGGACCGGGGCGAACCGTGATGTTTCTGGGGCTCGGCTCCGGCTTGACCTGGGGCGCGGTCTTGTACCGGTTCCCCGGATAAAATCGCTGACGTGATTTTATGAAAATTTGCGTTCCGCAAATTTGAAGAGAGCAATTGCATTCCACCCAAAACCGCAGGCGCTGATAGAATCCGCCTTCGATTTGAAATGCCGAGCAAGGCTGAGAGGGGAGGGAGATGGCGTCGGGCATCGTCGACAGGCTGATCGAAAAGGGGGTTCGAATCCCGAACCCGGGTGCGGTGACCGTCGGAGAGGAGGTCCACCTCGACCGGATATCGGCAAACGGGGTCGTTCTGTTTCCCGGCTGCCGGATTACCGGGGCTTCGACCCTGATCCTCGAAGACGTTCTCATCGGCGCCGAGGGCCCCGTTGCCCTTGAAAACTGCCGGGTCGGCGCGCAAACGGCCCTTTCGGCCGGATCCTTTTCCGGTTCGGTTTTTCTCGGACAAAACCGCGTCGGGCCGGGGGCCCACTTCCGGGAGGGGACGATTCTCGAGGAGGCGGCCAGCGCCGCCCACTGCGTCGGCCTCAAGCAGACCATTCTGTTTCCGTTCGTCACCCTCGGCAGCCTGATCAATTTTTGCGACTGCCTGATGGCCGGGGGGACCGGCCCCAAAGACCACAGCGAAGTGGGCTCGAGCTTCGTCCATTTCAACTTCACCCCGAATCAGGACAAGGCCACCGCCTCGCTGGTCGGCGACGTGCCCAGGGGGGTCATGCTCGATCAGCGGCCGATCTTTCTCGGCGGCCAGGGCGGCATGGTCGGCCCCTGCCGGGTCGCTTTCGGCACCGTCACTGCATCGGGAACGATCCTGCGAAAAGACGTG
>JASFPT010000306.1:0-4493 GCA_050115795.1 Desulfobacterales bacterium | reverse complement strand
GGCCTCGAAGACTATATCCGGTCCCTGGAACGCTCCGGTCTTTTCGCGGGCAGGCTGATCCACGTAGACCGCGCCGCCGGCCTTCCGGACGCATGGGCCCAAGACGGCTTTTCGGTTTCCCCGTCGGTGGCAGCCGCCCTGAAAGCCCAGGGGATCTTGCGGCTTTTCGCGCACCAGGCCGAAGCGGTGGAAATGATCCGGGCCGGCCGCCACGTGGTGGTGGCCACGCCCACGGCCAGCGGCAAATCCATGATCTACACCCTGCCGATTCTCGAACGGCTCGTCGAAAACCCCGGCGCCAGCACGCTCTACCTTTCTCCCCTGAAAGCCCTGGCGCAAGACCAGCTCCGGAAGCTTGTGGATACGGCGGCGGCGGCGCCCGGGCTCACCTTTCGGGCGGCGATTTACGACGGCGACACCCCAGCGGCCGAGCGCAAAAAGATCCGGGCGCTCCCCCCCAATGTTCTGATGACCACCCCGGAAATGCTGCATCTGTCCTTTCTGGCCCATCACGGCAAATGGGAACCGTTTTTCAGCCGGCTGTCGATGGTCGTCGTCGACGAGGTGCACACCTACCGCGGCGTGATGGGTTCGCACATGGCCCAGGTTTTTCGCCGCCTGCTGAGGATCTGCAAGCGATACGGCAGCCGTCCGGTCTTTGTACTCTCCTCGGCCACGGTGGCCAATCCCGGGGAACTGGCCCGGCAGCTGACCTCCCTTCCCGTGGCGGCCGTCGAGCAGAGCGATACCGGGCGGGGCGAACGCACCACCGTGATGATCGATTCATCCGAAGGGGCGGCGCGGGATGCGATCCTCCTGCTCAAAGCGGCCCTTCATCGGGGCCTTCGAACCATTGTCTACACCCAGTCTCGAAAGATGGCAGAGCTGATCAGCGTCTGGGTCCAGGAGAATGCGGGGCGACTTGCCGGGAAAATTGCCGCCTATCGGGCCGGCTTTCTGCCCGAAGAGCGCCGGCAGATCGAGCAGCGTCTCGCCGAGGGCAGCCTGCTGGCCGTGGTCTCCACCAGTGCGCTGGAGTCGGGCATCGATATCGGCGATCTGGACCTCTGCATTCTGGTCGGGTATCCGGGCAGTATCATGGCCACGCGTCAGCGGGCCGGCCGTGTCGGCCGTGGCGGACAGCCTTCGGCGGTCATTTTGCTGGCCGGCGAAGACGCCCTGGATCAGTACCTGCTGCGCCACCCCGAGACGGTTCTGAAACACCCCCCCGAGCCGGCGGTGGTCAATCCGGAAAATCCCCACATCCTGGGCCGCCATCTGGTCTGTGCCGCCGCCGAGATGCCCCTGGACCGGGACGAAACCTGGCTTCGGCAAAATGCGGTTATCCATGCCGTCGAAGAACTTGCCCGAACCGGAGAGCTCCTGTATTCATCCGACGGGCGGACCCTGTATGCACGGGAGCGCCGTCCGCACCGGAAAGTGGACCTTCGCGGCGCCGGCAGACGGTATGCCATCGTTTCCCGGCCCGACAAAAAGCCGCTGGGGGACATCGACGGGTCCAGAGCCTTTCGGGAGACGCACCCCGGGGCCATCTACCTGCACGGGGGGGAAACGTACCGGATCGAGACGCTCGACATCGAAGCCCGGCGGGTGATCGCCGCTGCCGACCCGGTCGATGTCTACACCCGTTCGCTCTCGGAAAAGGAGATCGACATTCTCGAGACAGTCCGGGAACGGCATTTCGGGCGGATCCGGATCTTTGCCGGCCGGATGCGGGTGACCGACCGGGTCACCGGATATGAAACCTGGCAGATCCGGACTCGACAGCGGGTGGGTCGCTTCCCCCTCGATCTGCCGCCGGTCGTCTTCGAAACCGAAGGGTTGTGGTTCAGCCCGGACCGGGCGGCCCAGGCGGCGGTATCGGCCGGCGGGGGGGACCTGGTCGGTGCCCTCCATGCAGCCGAGCACGCCATGATCGGGATTTTCCCATTGGTGGTGCTCGCCGACCGGGACGATCTCGGCGGCCTGGCGACCCCTTTCCACCCCGCCCTTGGCGGTGCGGCGGTGTTCATCTACGACGGCGTGGCCGGCGGCGCCGGTCTTTGCAGGGCGGCGTTCGATCGCTTTGAGCGCCTCTTTTTACACACCCTGCAGGGCATTTCGGCCTGCCCGTGTAAATCCGGCTGCCCGGCCTGCATCCAGTCGTCCCACTGCGGCTCCGGAAACCGTCCCCTGGACAAGGACGGCGCCGTACGCCTTCTGAAAAGCCTCCTGGACAGTCGCCCGGCAGCACCCCGCGAAGCCCGGCCGTCCGACCCCAAGGGCGAGATTCTTCGCCCGGCCCGCAAGAGACGGGCTGAGCCTCAACGGCAAAGCGAAAGCTTCGCCGTTTTGGACGTGGAAACCCGGCGTTCTGCAGCGGAGGTGGGGGGGTGGCAGCGTGCGGACCGCATGGGGGTCAGCTGCGCTGTGCTCTATGACTCGGAAGAAGACCGGTATTTTGAATATTTCGAAGAACAGCTTCCGGAAATGTTCGAGCGCCTCGAAACCGTCGATCGGGTGGTCGGATTCAACATCAAGCGGTTCGACTACCGGGTCCTGACCCCGTACACCGACCTGGACCTGTGGGGGATCGCAACCGTGGACCTGCTCGAAGTCGTGCATCGCAGCCTCGGATTCCGTCTCTCTTTGGATCACTTGGCAGCGGCCACATTGGGGCAAAAAAAGACGGCCGACGGCCTCCAGGCGCTGGTGTGGTGGCAGGAGGGCAATTTGGACGCCCTTGTCACCTACTGCCGAAAAGACGTGGAAATCACCCGGGACCTCTACCGGTTCGGCCGGGAAAAAGGGTACCTGCTGTTCGACGACCGGCAGGGGCAGCGGCTGCGGGTGCCGGTGGACTGGTAGGCGCTCGGTCTCTTAAAGGGCCTTTCAGGCTGCTGGGATGCTGGGAGGCGGGGAGGCAGCACGCCGTCGGCGGAGGTTTTCGATGCTTTGTGCCCCCCCGTCTGCTTGTATTCGTTCGGCCATCTTCAAAAAGCATCCCCGCCTCCCGGCATCCCAGCATCCGAGCGGCGCAAAGCGCCTGTCACTTCGAATCAACCATCCACTACCCGGCAGCGGAGCTGCCCGTTACGTATCCCGTGAAATCCTTCTCCTGTAAAAACCGCGAAATGGCATCGGCCACGGCGGCCGCGGTGTCGACCCGGTAGTGGCCTTTTGGGTTTCTGCCGGCGCGCTTTTTGGCGCCCTCCACGATCGCAGAGAGCGCCTCGGCGGTGATCTCCACATTGACATGAACCAGAAGCATTTCGCCAGGTTTCGGCATCGGTGTCGAATCTCCTTTATGGGTGATGCGGATGGACATCGGATTCCGGTTTTCGTCTCGAGCGAGTAACGCTTTCGCGGCCCGGGGTCAAGATGCTGCACGGTTTTTTGTGCAGCCATGCCCCTGAAAATGTGCAGCCTGCCGATCGAGAAAATGATTTCAATGACGATTCTTGTGTTTCCAGCCGAACATCGTTCTCCGATTTTTATTCTATCATCCTATGATCATTCGATAAATTTTCATCAATGGGTTTTTGTCCAGGGCCTCGCCGTTTCGGCGAGGCCCTGGTACGAATATTGTATTAGATCCCCTCGCCGGCGGTGACGGTTACGGCTCCCCGTTGTTTTTCCTTCGAGTGCTTTCGACGCTTCTCACCGGCAATCCGACCTTCCCCAACCAAAGCCACAAGCGGCTGAAATCGCCCATGTGAAAGTCATAGGGCCTTTCGGGCGCTTTCCGGTTTGCCGATCGCCGGCTTCGGTGCCGGCGCCATCGGCGCTGCCGCAACCCTTTTTTCAAGAGGAGGAGATCATGAGAAAGTATCGATTTTTGCTGGCTGTGGGGTTGGTGATGGTGTTCATCTTTACCATGACGCTGCCGGCCACGGCGGCCGATGCACCGCCCAAGGTCAACATCAACACGGCCACGGTCGACGAACTGGCCCAACTCCAGCGAGTCGGGCCGGCCTATGCCGCCCGGATCGTGGAGTACCGGGAGCAGAACGGGCCGTTTGAAAAACCCGAGGACATCATGAAGGTCCGGGGCATCGGGCCCAAGACCTGGGAGGCGAACAAAGACTGCCTCTGTGTGGAGTAGGGGAGAAGAAGGCCTCCTTTTCCCCTGGTTTCCCCTGAAGGGACGGTCGCTTTGCGGGGGGCGGCCGGCCCTGACCAATGCGCTGCGCGCATTGGTGAAGGGCAGCTTCGCTGCCGAACGTGAAAGCTAAACCCGTTGTCAGTTCGCCTGCATTGAGCGTTTTCGATTTCCGATGTCCCACGAATTCTTTACCTGCCGTCATTCCCATAAAGGCCGCGATCAGAACGATTGAACCGCAAGGGGCGCGAAGGACGACAAGACTGCAGTTTACGAAACTTTCTCCTCTGCTTCTGTAGGGAACGGCCTCCGTGCCGTTCCGTTTGGCACGACACGGAGGTCGTGCCTTACACGAACATAGGGGTCCTATTCGAATGATGAAAAATCGCAG
>JASFPT010000305.1:0-4518 GCA_050115795.1 Desulfobacterales bacterium | reverse complement strand
CGGTGGAGGCTTTGAAGGGGCTGAATTTCCAGACGGTTGCCATGGGGGATTCTTACAACGACATCACCATGCTTCAGGCCGCCGATGCAGGCATCCTTTTCCGCCCCCCCGACAACGTGGCGACCGAATTCCCCGATTTCCCGGTAGCCCGAACCTATGAAGACCTCAAGGAGGCCATCTGCACTGCAGTCGGTCTCAACGGGTGAAAGCTTCCAGATGAGAAACGAAACCGAAACCGAAACCGAAACCGAAACCGGAAGCGGCTCCGGATCAAAGAAATTCCCGGAAGCAGACGCTGCACAACCGCCGGACGGATTCGTCCACGAGTGCTCCGTCCGGGTCCGGTACGCCGACGTGGACCAGATGGGGGTGGCCTATCACGCCCACTATCTGCGCTGGTTTGAAGTGGGCCGAAGCGAGATGTTTCGCTCCCTGGGGCTGCCCTACCGGGAGGTGGAGCAACGGGGGGTTTTGATGCCGGTCTCCGAGGTCTTCTGCAAATTCGTTTCCGGCGCCCGCTACGACGAGCAACTGACCATCGAGACGCGGCTGGATCCGGCAGTGCGGGGGGGAATGAAATTCGACTACCGAATTTTCGCCGGCGACCGGAAACAGCTGGTGGCCCGGGGGTACACCCGACATGCATTCGTCGATGCCGGCGGAAAAGTCGTCCGTCCCCCGGCGTTTCTCACCGAAGTGCTGGCCACTGCCAAGACCCGCAAGGAGGCGGTTGGATGAGCGTGGACATCGACCGGTTCGACCGGTGCCGGATCCTGGTAATCGGAGACCTGATGATCGACCACTATGTCTGGGGGGAGGTAGATCGAATCTCGCCCGAGGCGCCGGTGCAGGTGGTTTCCGTCACCAGCGAAGAAGATACCCTCGGCGGCTGCGGGAACGTGGTCAACAACATCGTGGCGCTTGCCGGCCGGGTCTCCCTGGCGGGGGTCGTGGGCGACGGGGCCGACGGGGATCTGCTTCTTTCCAAATGCGCGGCGCTGGGGGTCGAAACCGAGGGGGTGGTCCGGGAACCCGGAAGGCCCACCACCCGCAAGACACGGATTTTTGCCGCCAACCAACACGTGCTTCGCATCGACCGGGAAACCCTGCGGGAAATCGGGAAGGAGACCTTCGAGCGGCTGATTGCCATCGTGGAAAAGAAGATCGGCGAAGCCGACGTGGTGGTCGTTTCCGATTACGGGAAGGGGACGGTCACCCCCGCGCTGCTCGAACGGGTTACCCGGGCCGCTGCAGCCGCGGGCAGGCGGATCATTGCAGATCCCAAGGGAATCGACTTTTCCCGGTACACCGGAGTGACGGTGCTCACCCCGAACAAAAAAGAGGCGGGTCTGGCCGCCGGCATTCGGATCACAGACGACGCCTCTTTGAAAGCGGCCGCCGACCGGCTGATGAACGGCATCGAACTGGAAAGCCTCCTGGTGACCTGCGGCAAGGAGGGGATGGTCCTATTCGAACGGGGACGGGAACCGTTCAAGATCCCCGCCGAAGCGCGACAGATATTTGAGGTTTCCGGGGCGGGTGATACCGTAGTGGCCGTGCTGGGGCTTTCCCTGGCTGCCGGCTCCACCCTGCGAAGCGCCGCGGCGCTGGCCAACACCGCCGCGGGCGTCGTGGTGGGCAAGGTGGGCACCGCGACGCTTTCCCGAAGGGAGCTGACGGCCGCAAGGGACCGGGTGGCCGATCCGACGGCGGCCAAGGTAAAGACCTGGGAAGAGCTGCCCCTTCTGGCCCAGGAGCTGCGAAAGAAGGGCAAGCGGATCGTGCTCACCAACGGCTGCTTCGACCTTCTCCATGCCGGGCACGTCATGCTCTTTTCGGCCTCCAAGCAGCTCGGCGACGTGCTGATCGTGGCCACCGACGACGACGACTCCGTGCGGAGGCTCAAAGGCCCCGGGCGCCCGGTCATCCAGGCCCGCGAGCGGATGAGGATTCTAAGCGCCCTGGATGCCGTCGATTACGTGATTGAGTTTACCTCGGACCGGCTTCCGGAGCTTTTGGATGCGCTGCGGCCGGATGTGCTGACCAAGGGCAGCAACTACGCAACCGAGGAAGTCGCCGGCCGGGAACTGGTGGAGCAATTCGGGGGAAAAGTCGCCCTGATCCCGATCAAGGATGAAATTTCAGCTACGCGGATCATCGACAGCATCCGAAACGGCAAGTCGTGAAGCACGGGAGCGCTTCGCGCCGCTGGGAAGCTGGGATGCTGGGATGCGAAAACCCCAGCCATGGGGATCTTTGTCGGGTCATGGAAAACTCGGGCACTTAACGAGGTTGTCGATTCACAAGAACCGGAGAAGGGATCTCCTGATTTTGATATCCGCTTTTGGGCATTCCAGCCTCCCAGCCTCCCAGCCTCCCAGCATATCCATCATGCCCCTGAAAATCCGCGAAACCCCTGACGGTCTTTTTTTCTCCGTCTTCGTCCAGCCCCGGGCCTCCAACAACGAGGTGGCCGGACTCTACCGGGACGCCCTGAAAATCCGGCTGACCGCCCCTCCGGTGGAGGGAAAGGCCAACAAGCTGTGCACCGAATTTCTGGCCAAATCATTGAAAGTGCCCAAGTCGTCGGTTCAGATCGTTTCCGGGCAAACCGGCAGAACCAAGCAGGTCAAGATCGCCTGCTCGGCTGGGGATCGGGCCGAACTCCGCCGGCGGATTCTGGCACTGGCGGGGTAGGGGGAGCTGCCGGAGGTCGGATGTCCGATGCCCGGTGTTCCGTGTCGGAAAGGGACATATTATTTGAAAACGGTTGGGACGAACACCTTGACAAGAACCGGCGCCGCGTTTATAGTACCGCCTTCAACCGATTGATGCGGGGTGGAGCAGCCTGGTAGCTCGTCGGGCTCATAACCCGAAGGTCGCAGGTTCGAATCCTGCCCCCGCTACCAAGAACTAAATCAGGGGCTTACAGATATTCTGTGAGCCCCTTTTTCATTTCAAGAATTTAAATTCCCCGCGCTATTCCCCACATAAAAGCCGGAGATCGGCGGTTATTACCTTTTCAATCCCCCAAATTCCATAGGTCGGGTTTCTCAGAAAAGCGCTTTGCCGGGCATTGGGGAGTGTAGTCCGCGCGATGTTTTTTGCTGAAATGGTTCGGCAGTGTTCTGTGAGGGAGGCTGAAAATTGCTTTTAGGCTGCAATGAATGTGAAAACGTTGTCTTTACTTCAAACCTGCTTTGCGCAACACGCTGATGTTTCGTCTTCCATATTCAGTATCCGTCCATCCGCCTCTTTTAGCAAATTTTTCGAGAGAAAATCTGGGCTGAATCCGAAGCACTTCAGCGGCTTCAGCCCGGGCTTCCGCCTCCCGACCTGATAGACCATAGAAAAGTGCCAGAAATAGCCTTGCGAACAAACCATCGGGCGCTTCACGGACGGCTCTTTCACACAATGAGATGGCCTCTTCCAACCGGCCCACATAAGAATAAGATACTGCCAAACTGTACAAGTAGATATTCGGTGGCATTGGATTAAGACGTATGGCGGTTTCTAATTGCGGAATGGATTCCTCTGCTTTACCGGCCAAGGCCAGGATCTTTCCGTATCTCATGTGTGCCTCGGCTGAATTGGGATTAAGGGTGACCGCCTTTTCTCCCTGGGCAAGGGCTTTGTCATCCTGCCCTGTCATGGTAAACAGCCAGCCTAAAAGGGCATGAGGTTCCGCAAGCGTTTCATCCAGGGCAATGGCCTGTTGCGTTAATTGCACAGCATTCGACATGGAAGTTTTTGGGGATTTTGTCATGCCAAGCCATACATCCAGCATGTGGGTTTTTGCCAAGACATAGTACGCTGAGGCATACTCCGGGTCCAGGGTGATGGCCTCTTGCGCCAATTTCTTTGCCATAGCATTATCTTCCGGATTGTGCCTGTAGATAAACTCATTTGCTTGCAGGTATTTTAGATAGGCTTGCAGATTTTTCGTGCCTTTTGCCGCTGCTCGTATTTCCTCTCCTTCGGTCAGTTTTACCTGCATGGCTGAAATGATCTTTTTCGCAATTTCGTCTTGAATGTTAAAAATATCGTCCAGTTTCCGGTCATACCTTTCCGCCCACAAATGATGCCCATCAACTGCGTCTACCAGCTGGGCGGTTATTCGGATCTCATCGGCACTTTTCCGAACACTGCCTTCAAGAACATACCGGACCCCGAGTTCCTCGCTAACCTGTTGCACCTTTACGGGTCTACCTTTGTATGTGAACGTGGAATTTCGGGCAATCACAAACACATTGGGGACACTGCTCAGTGCAGAAATGATTTCCTCGGTAAGTCCGTCGCTGAAATACTCCTGTTCCGGGTCTTCGCTCATGTTTACAAACGGCAGTACCGCAATGGAGGGCTTGTCGGGCAGCGGATACGCCATTTTCTCCGAAGACGCCGGCTCAACCGACGGCTGTCTCACATAAAACTGCCAGACACCACCGGCAACAACCAGCAACAAAACGGCAATTGCTCCAATAAGAATCGTGTTATGACGCGGGGTAACCGATTTTTTAT
>JASFPT010000304.1:0-4537 GCA_050115795.1 Desulfobacterales bacterium | reverse complement strand
CGGGGGGCAGCACAAGGCGGCACTCGCACGTGCTCATCTCTGTCCCCTTTTTATCCGTCACGCCCTGCGGCGGGACGGCATGGGAACACCGGCCGTTATCCGTTAACCATCGTCATGGCCTGCTCCGGGTAGCGCTCACCTCTGGCCGCCCCTGCCGGGGCCGCTGCGTCGATGCGGGACAGGTCGTCGGCGCTCAACGCCACTTCCAGGGCCTTCAGGTTTTCCTCCAGGTATTTTATCCGCTTTGTGCCGGCGATGGGGACGATCTCCAAGCCCTGGGCCAGCAGCCACGCGATGGCGAGCTGGGCAAGGGAGCAGCCCTTCTGCATGGCGATCTCGTTCAGGTTCCGGATGATGTCGAGGTTGTGCGCCAGGTTCTTCTGCTCGAAGCGGGGCGAATCCCGGCGGTAGTCGCTTGGCTCCAGGTCCTGAATCGACTGGATCCGGCCGGTCAAAAACCCGCGGCCCAGCGGACTGTAGGGGACGAACCCGATTCCCAGCTCCCGGCAGGCGGGCAGGACTTCGGCCTCCACGTCGCGGGTCCACAGCGAATATTCGGTCTGAAGCGCACTGATCGGATGGACGGCGTGGGCGCGGCGGATCGTTTCCGGCGCCGCTTCCGAAAGCCCCAGGTAGCGCACCTTGCCTTCCTCGACCAGTTCGGCCATCGCCCCGACGGTCTCCTCGATGGGGGTGGCCGGATCGACCCGGTGCTGGTAGTACAGATCGATCACCTCTACCCCCAGTCTTTTCAAGCTGGCCTCGCAGGCCGCCTTGACGTATTCGGGTTTTCCGCTCACCCCGAGAAAACTGCCGTCATCCCCGCGAAGAACGGCGAACTTGGTGGCCAGCACGACCTGGTCCCTTCGGTCCTTGATGGCCCGGCCCACCAGGGTTTCGTTGTGGCCGACCCCATACATGTCCGCGGTGTCGAGAAAATTGATGCCCAGATCCAGCGCGCGATGAATCGTCCGAATCGACTCCTCGTCGTTTTTCGATCCGTAAAATTCCGACATCCCCATGCAACCGAGTCCGAGGGCGGAAACGGCCGGTCCCTGTTTTCCTAATTTTCGCATTTTCATAATGAACCCTTCCGTTGTGCGGTTGTCTTCTGGCGGGCCGATGGCGGTGCAGCGTTTTGCGCGTCGGCAAGCGCGATCCCCGGCGAACGGGCTTTTTCACATCGTGACTTGTCACCGGGGCCCGAAAACCTGTACATAGAGTTAGTCCCACCTTTTGCTTTTGTAAAGGAGGTCCTATGACCCACCCTTCAAACGGCCGTACCAGGCGTGATTTTCTCAAAAAGATCAGCATGTTTAGTGCCGGGGCGGCCGCAGTGTGCATCGGTTCCGTGGGGAGTGCTTCTGAAAATGAACCGTCATCGGGCGGTCCGCAGGACCGGGTCCCTGTGCGTCCCTTTGGCAGAACCGGCGTGGACGTTTCGATCCTGTCGCTGGGCGGTGTGCTCGGCACCTCGGAGTTGCTGGTATTCCGCCAGGCGTTCCTGAGCGGTGTCCGGTACTGGGACACGGCGGACAGCTACCGCTGGGGGAACAACGAAAAAGCCATCGGCAAGTATTTCGAACGCTTCCCGGAGGACCGCAAGCAGGTCTTTCTGGTCACCAAATCCGGAAGCTCGGATCCAAAGGGGCTCGGTGCAGACCTGGCCGCATCCCTTGCCCGGATGAAGACCGATTATGTGGACATGTATTTTCTCCACGGCGTGAGCGATGCAAAAAACGATTTGACGCCCGCGGTCAAGGCCTGGGCCGAACAGGCCAAGCGGGAAGGAAAAATCCGGCTGTTCGGGTTCAGCGCCCACAAAAACATGGAAGAGGGGATGTTCACGGCCGCCAGGCTCGGCTGGATCGACGGCCTCATGGTCAGCTACAACTACCGGCTCATGACCCAGGACCGCATGAAACGAGCGGTGGACGCCTGCACGAAGGCCGGCATCGGCCTGACCGCCATGAAGACCCAGGCGGCCTTTTCGGCCAATTTTTACGCCTCGGTGGGATCCGAAACCGACGACGGACTGAAGATGACCCAACGCCTCATGGAAAAAGGCTATACGGCCGAGCAGGCCAAGCTCAAGGTCGTATGGGAAAATCCCAGCATTGCCAGCATCTGCTCGGCCATGTCGAACATGACCATCCTCCAGGCGAACGTGGCGGCCGCCGTCAGCAAAACGCCCCTGTCTTCTTCCGACCGCCGCCGGCTTTTGCGATACGCCCAAAGAACCGCCCCCGGCTACTGTGCGGGCTGCGCCGAGATCTGCGAAACGGCAGAAGAAAGTCGGCTGCCGATCAGCGACATCATGCGTCATGCCATGTATCGACATTCCTACGGGGAGCGGGACCGGGCCGCCCGATATTTCCGGTCCCTGCCGGTCGAGGTTAAGGGGCGCCTCCGGTCTGCTGACTTTTCGAACGCGGAAAAGGCATGTCCCCAGCGGATCCCGATCGCCAGGGTTGTGGCGGAAATCCGTGAAGAGCTGGGGTAGCTCATGATCGCGGCCTTCGACGTCCACTACCCGTCCGACGGCGGCGCGTCGGCTGCCGCAGTGCTGTTTTCCGGCTATGGCGACGCCGAACCGGCCGCGGAATACACGGCGGTATTCGGACATGTCGAAGACTATGTTCCGGGCGCGTTTTATCGACGGGAGCTGCCATGCCTCCTGGACTTGTTCCGGCGGATGGACCCGGTTCCGGATGAAACGGTGATCGACGGCTACGTGATGCTCGGAGATGACCGTCCGGGGCTTGGGCAGCACCTCTTTGTTCGGCTCGGCGGGAAGATCCCCGTCATCGGCGTGGCGAAATCGAAATTCGAGGGGGCATGTCATGTCGAGGTTTTTCGGGGCGACGGCGGGCGGCCGCTGTATGTTACCGCCGCCGGCATGGACCCCCGGATTGCTGCCGATAAAATCAGGACCATGAGCGGAAAGTTTCGCATCCCCGCCCTGCTCAAACGGGTCGATCGGCTGGCGCGAAGAGGCGATGCCCAGGTTCTGCCATCAGGGAAGCTGCATCGCGTTGCCGGCCCCTGAAGTCTGCGGTAAACCAATGGCAACCGCGAAGCGCCGGTGCAAGGGAGGCCATGAGAAGATGGGACTTGTCGAACTGATTGCGGAAAAAGATCGAGAGGAGGCCTACGAAATCCTGATCGAACTGGTCCCGCGCCTGAAGCGGGCCGAGTTTTTGCGCTCTTTCGATCACGAACTGATGAAGCAACACAAACTGTTCGGTCTCCGGAAGGTGGGAAAGCTCGTCTCGGTGGCGGCCGCGTGGACGCTGATGACCGGCGTGCCGGAAAAGCTGCTGTGGATCTATGCCCTGGTGACGACCGAACCGATGCGGTCAAAGGGCCACGGCCGGGCGCTGCTTGAAGCGCTAAAACAGTATGCAAGGCGGGAAGGGTTCGATGAAATCCGTGCCCACGCCCACCGAGAGGAGGCGATGGCCTTCTGGGAAGAGAAAACCGAATTTAAAAAATTTTCAATGATTTACAGGCTAACCGCAAACGAATAGGTGACGTTGGGATGGATTTTCAGCCGATCAATCTCAAACAGAAGCTGGCTCTTTTTTCAGACCGGTGGGCGCCCCGGATCATCGCGAAGATGAATGCGTACCATTTCAAGGTGGCCAAGATCCAGGGCGAGTTCGTCTGGCATCGTCACCCGGAAACCGATGAGGTGTTCATCGTCCTGGAAGGGGAGATGGCCATCGCGTTTCAAGATGGCCGCGTCGATTTGAAGGCGGGCGAGATGTTCGTCGTCCCCCGAGGGGTGGAGCACAAGCCGGTCGCTGAGCGCGAATGTGCGATCATGATGGTCGAGCCCGCCGGAACGGTCAACACCGGCGATGCCGGCGGCGACCGGACCATCGAAGGCGAGATTTGGATCTGAGGAAAAAACCCGAAGACCCTTTCGCCCTCGACGAAAACCGGCGGGATCGCTTCCTGCGCCTGTTCGGTTCAGGGGACCACGCCGCAGGCCACCCGGGCCCCTCCGCCGCCAAGCGCCGCCGGGTGGTCGGAATAATTGTCCCCCCCGGCGTGAATCATGAGGCTTCGGCCCTTGATGTCCGAAACCTTCAGTCGGGGTGCCAACACCGGCAGGGAGGCCTTCCCGTCCCGGTCCGCGTAGATGGGCGGCAGATCCCCCAGGTGTCCCTCTCCGTAAGGTCCTTCATGGCGGCCGGTCCCGGCCGGATCGAAGTGTCCGCCGGCGGCAAGGCCGGGCACCATCTTGCCGTCTTTTTCCCCTGGACCGCAGGCCGGGTTTTCGTGCACGTGAAACCCGTGAAGGCCCGGGGCCAGGCCTTCCAGGGCGGGAGTGAACAATGCGCCGTACGGCGTGTCCCGGACGGTCACCGTCCCGATCGATTTTCCCGGACCCGAGGCCGTGGCCTCATATAGGGGCACCTGTTTCATGTCCGCCCAGACGATACCGGAGAGCAGCAAAAAAGAAGCGCTCCATAAAATCGTGCGTTTTATTTTCATCACGGTTCTCCTTTCCCTTTGGGTTGAGACCGAA
>JASFPT010000303.1:0-4541 GCA_050115795.1 Desulfobacterales bacterium | reverse complement strand
ATGCCGCAGGTTTTGGAAAACCGGAAATGAAGAAGCAGGGCACCCGGTATGCAGTGAAAAACAGGGCGCGGAAGGCCGGCAAAAGCACCGAGGGCTTTCGGCGCAATGCCTGCTTCCGGCTGCCTGCTTGCGCAGCCGAGGGAACGTGCGCCAGGGCAGCAGCCCGACAGGAGGAATGAACCGACAGATGAGCAACGAATCCGCACAGGCCGAAAGCCCGCAGACGCCCGCGGAGCCGAGGCGGGATATCAGGGCCTGGGAGATCTTCTGGGAAAATCCCATCGGCAGGATCGGCCTGGCACTGATGGTGGTCTTTGCCCTGATGGCGGCGGCCAGCTTTGTTCCGCCGCTGATCGATCCGATGTACCACCCGATGCACGGCGTGGATCCGAACATTTCCCATTCCACGGGCCCGAGCCTCTCCCATTGGCTGGGGACCGACTTCATCGGCAGGGACATCTTCAGCCAGCTGCTGGCCGGTGCCCGGATCGCCTTTATGGTCGGACTGTCGGCGGCGCTGATGAGCATTGTCGTCGGAACGCTGATCGGCATGGTATCCGGCTACGCCGGGGGGCTCACCGACACGATGCTCATGCGTCTGGCCGACATGATCATGGTCATGCCGACGCTGCTGGTGGTGCTGATTCTCTCCTCTCTTTTCGGGCAGCTTCGGATCTGGACCATCGTGGTGTTGATCGCGCTGTTTCGCTGGCCCGGGGTTTCCCGGGTGATCCGGTCCCAGACGTTGACCCTCAAACACCGCCCGTTCATCGAAGCGGCCAGGGTCGCCGGCGCTTCGCACCTTCGGATCCTGTTCCGGCACATCTTTCCCAACGTGCTCCCGCTGGCGCTGCTGTACATGACCTTCCGGGTGACGTCGGCCATCGTCATCGAAGCCGCTCTTGCTTTTCTCGGTTTCGGGGACCCGGGGACCGTCAGTTGGGGGATGATGCTTCAGTGGGTGTGGAAGACCGGCCACATGTTCCAGGCCCCATACTGGCTGCTGCCGCCGGGTGTCTGCATCTCGCTGTTGACCCTCTCGTTTTACATGCTGGGTCGGGCCATGGAGGAGGTCCTTGACCCGAGACTGCGAAAGGAAGGAGAAGCCGAATAGGATGGCGCTGCTGGAGACCGAACATCTCACCATCGGGTACCGGACCCGCAAGGGCCTGCTCAAGGCCGTGGAGGATGTGTCCTTCAGCCTGGAGAAGGGCGGCTCGCTGGGATTCGTGGGCGAATCCGGCTGCGGCAAGACCACCATCGGCATGGCCCTGATGGGGCTGCTCCCGGACAACGCAAAGGTCATCGCCGGTGAAGTCCGGTTCAAGGGGCGGGACATTTTCCGGCTCCCGGAAAACGAGCGGCGGCAAATCCGCTGGAAGGAGATCGCCATGATTTTCCAGGCCGCCATGAACGCGCTCAACCCGGTCCAGCGGGTCGGAGACCAGATCGTCGAAGCGATCCGCCTCCACGAGCCGGCGTTCACCGAGACCGGCGCGAAGGCCCGGGCCGCCACGCTCTTTTCGCTGGTGGGCATCGATCCGGAACGTCTTTCGGACTATCCCCACCAGTACAGCGGAGGGATGAAGCAGCGGGCGATCATCGCCATGGCCCTGGCCTGCGAGCCGGAGATCATCATCGCAGACGAGCCGACGACGGCCCTGGACGTCGTCGTGCAGGCCCAGATCCTCAGGGAAATCCGGCGTATCCAGGAGGAGCTCGACGTGGGCATCCTGTTCATCTCCCACGACATCGCGGTGGTGGCCGAAGTCTGCACCCACATCGCCGTGATGTACGCCGGGCAGATCGTGGAACAGGGCACCCGCAGCGAGGTGTTCGACACCCCGGCCCATCCTTACACCCAGGCATTGCTGAACGCCTATTTGACCATCGAGGAAGAAGACACCGCCCTGCCCCAGGCGCTGCCCGGAGAATCCCCCGACCTGACCCGTCCCCCGGCAGGCTGCCGGTTCTGCGAACGGTGCGACCGGGCTCTGGACTCCTGCAGGGTCGAGCAGCCGCGATGGATCTCGCCGACCCCCACCCACCGCGTGCTGTGCTGCGGGATCGAGGACCTGCGGCATTCCAGCCCCAAGGCGCTCCAGGGAGGGCCGAAATGACCCGGGAGGCCGCTCCGATCATCGAACTGGAGGCGGTCCTGAAGACCTACCGCCGGAAGAAGAACTTCCTGGGCGGAGGCCGCGAGAAAGAGGTGGTCGCCCTGAACCGGATTTCGCTTTCCATCCGGCAGGGGGAGATCTTCGGCCTTGTGGGGGAAAGCGGCAGCGGCAAGACCACCGCCGGCAGGCTCATCGTCAAGCTCGAGGAGCCCGACAGCGGGCGTCTGATCGTCCGGGGCAAGGACCTGGCCGACATCCGGGGGCCGGCGCTGCGAGAATTCCGGCGGCAGGTCCAGATGATCTTCCAGGATCCATACCAATCCCTGAATCCCTATATGTCGGTCTACGACACGGTCTGCGAGCCGTTGATCATCCACCGTCTGGTGCCCGGGCAGAACCGGCGCCAAAAGGTCGTCGAGACGCTGGCGCAGGTCGGTCTGAACCCGCCGGAGGAATTCTTGAACCGGTTTCCCCACCAGCTCAGCGGAGGCCAGCGCCAGCGGGTGGCCATCGCCCGGGCCACGGTCCTGGATCCGGTTTTCATCGTCGCTGACGAACCGACCTCCATGCTCGACGCCTCCATTTCGGTCCAGATTTTCACCATTTTGGTTCAGCTCCGGGAAAAGCTGGGGGCCACCTTTCTGTTTATCACCCACAGCCTGGCCGCAGCGCTCTACCTCTGCGACCGCATCGCGGTGATCCGCAGCGGAGAGATCGTGGAAACCGGTCCTGCCAAGAAGGTCATCCGCGATCCCCAGCACCCCTACACCCGGGAGCTGATCCGGGCCCAGCCCCGGTTCCGGCGAACCGTCACCGAACAGGAGTCGCCCCATGAACGATGAGAGGCCCTTTACCTTCGACCGGGTGATCCGGTTTCTCTTCTCGGCAGGGATGGCCGCCTTTTTCATCTGGCTGCTGGGATATTTGAGCGAGGTGCTGATCCCCTTTGCCGTCGCCTTCCTGCTGGCCTACATGATCAACCCGCTCGTCACCCGGGTCCAGAAGGGGGTAAAGCACCGCACGCTGGCCGTTTTTCTGTCCCTTGCCCTGGTAACGGCAGCCATAGCGGTCGTGGGCCTGTTGGTTGTTCCGGCGGTGGTCGACGAAGTCGCGCAGATGGGTAAGCTGGTCTCCCGGATGGCCAAGGACGCGGACCTGGCCGAGCGGGCGGCCCGCTATGTTCCGGCCGATCTCTGGGCAACGGTCAAGGAAACCGCGGCCCGAAAGGATGTCCAGGCCCTGTTTCAGGCAGACAACGTCTGGACCCTGGCCAAACACGCCGCCCAAAAGGTTCTGCCCGGGGTATGGGGTCTGGTCACGGGAACGGCCGGGTTTTTGATGAGCGTTGTCGGACTGGGGGTGATCGGACTGTACCTGGTCTTTTTGCTGATCGACTATGACCAGATCAGCCGGGGCTGGAAAGAGCTCCTCCCCGCCGGCTACCGCCGGCCGGTCGCCGAGTTCGTGGCCGATTTCGAAGCGGCCATGAGTGCCTATTTCCGCGGCCAGGCGGCGGTGGCGGCCATCTGCGGGGTGCTTTTCGCCGCCGGCTTCTTCGTTGTCGGTCTCCCGCTGGGGATTCTTCTGGGGCTGTTTCTGGGGCTGCTGAACATGGTTCCCTACCTGCAGATCCTCGGGGCAATCCCGGCGGTGCTTCTGTCCATCGTTTACGCGGTGGAAACCGGCACCAGCGTCTGGGTGGTGCTCGGGCTGGTGGCCCTGGTTTTTGCCGTGGTCCAGGTGATCCAGGACGCCTTCCTGGTGCCCCGGATCATGGGTAAGGTCACGGGGCTGAACCCGGCCATGATCCTGTTGTCGCTCTCGATCTGGGGCAAGCTGCTGGGGCTGCTGGGGCTGATCATCGCCCTGCCCATGACCTACCTGCTGCTGGTCTACTATCGGCGTTTTCTCTGTGCCCAGGTCGGCCCCGACACCGCATGCGGGGAAAACCAATAGAACAGTAGGCAGTAAGTAGTAAGCAGTAAGCAGAGGGCCTTTGCTGCTTTGTTGTCTGCCTACTGCTTACTGCCTACTTCCTACTGCCTACTTTCCTTGACCCCCGCCCCGTGCGTCGTCACGCCGCTATCCCGGCCCCACCCTGCCTTCGGCGCAAAGCGCCTCAGCCGGCGGCCCCCTCTTCGATCCATCGCTGAAGAATTTGGCGGTCGGCCGGGTCGATGGCGCTGATCCGGAGGCTACAGACGACGCCGTCTTTCCGGGGCTCGGCCTCCACCACCTTGGCATAGATGTCGGCAAAGCAATGGGCGTCGACGCAGAAATCAAAGCCGATCTTTACCTCGGAAAGAAGCGGCAGCGTTCCGGCGATATGGGCGGTCATCCGGCCATCGGCCAGAGAGAGGGTCTCGCCGGACAGCGCCCGGTCGGAGATTCTTTTCCCCTCCTCCACAGGCCAGCAGCGAA
>JASFPT010000302.1:0-4553 GCA_050115795.1 Desulfobacterales bacterium | reverse complement strand
GCCAGGGGAAATGCGCGCATGACCATTTCCACCGCTTCCTGGACGCTTGCCGGGGCCATGACCAGCAGGTGGTAATCCCCGTGTCCCCCGCCCTTGGTGGCCTGGAAGTAATCGGCCTGGGAAGGAAGGATGCCGCCGAGCCCCGGCCCTCCCCGCATGATGTTGACAAAGACCGCCGGGCACTGGGCGGCGGTGATGTAACTGATCCCCTCGCACATGAGGCTGATTCCCGGGCTGGAAGAGGTGGTGAAAATCCGCTCCCCGCAGCCCGCTGCACCGAAGATCATGTACGAAACGGCGACCTCGCTTTCCCCCTGCAGGAAAACCCCCCCCACCTCCGGCAACCGTCGGGACAGGTATTCGGCCACCTCGGACTGGGGGGTGATCGGGTAGGCAAAGTAATTCAGGCAACCGGCGCGGATCGCCGCTTCGCCGATCGCCTCGTTTCCCTTCATCAAGACCTTGGCCATGGGGTGCCTCCGTTTATCCCTGAGCTTTTTCTTCTTCGGTTTCTTGGGTTTCGGTATCGGTAATGGTGATCGCCACGTCCGGACACATGACACAGCAGACGGCGCACCGGATGCAGTCCTCCGGACGCGCCTGATAGGCCGGGAAATATCCCTTCGGGCTGACATGCTCCGATATCTCCAGGACGGTTTTCGGGCAGACCGCCACACACAGGCCGCAGCCTTTGCAGCGATTTTCGTCGATTCGGTACACTAGCGCCATGGATTTAAACTCCTTGTTTGTTTGCGTCGGCTTCAACCAGTCGGGACGCGATGCCCGGCAGCCGGACGACCTGCTCCCAGGGCGGGACGAGCTGCCGCCGGATCGGCAGCAGCGGCAGGCCGAGGCCGCCGTCTTCGATCTCCGGAGCCAAGTGGACCGGCGCGGTGGCAAATTCGAGAGGCAATCCGGTTTTTTCGGACAGGTCCCGTACAAACGAAATCCCCCGGCGGACATCTTCGGCAACGGTTTCTGTCAGCAGGTGGGGGTTGGCCACCAACCCGGAGATCGACTGCCGTGAAGCGGCCTCGATCTCCTCGCGGATCTTCAGGCACCCTTGCACGGTGTCGGTAAAGGGTCGATACGGGTTGATCACCTGCAGCATCGAAAACCGGCTGTGGTTCAGGGCGTCGGCCAGGGCGGAAAGCACCGTTGCCCCCACGTCGTTTCCCCCCACGTCCAGAATGGTCAGTTCGGCGGGATTGCGAATCAGCCCGGCGACCCGGGGGCTTAAAATGGGAAGATCGGCGTTGAGGTACTTCTCTTCGGGAAGCACCGTCTCGATGCCCGCCGCAGCCAGCTGCGCTCTGGCCTCGCGGGTCCGAAAATACGGGTTGACCAGATCCAGATCCGCCACCCGAACGTCGACACCGGCGCGTTTGCGGTGAACGGCCAGGTTGACGGCGATCTCGGTCTTTCCGCTGCCGTAGTTGCCTACGATGATGACAATGCCGTCGAGACGAATTTCCATGGTTTCAAAAAAAAATGCCGCCCCGGAAGCGTCGCCGCACGGGGCCGAAAACGGAAGCGGCCGTGGCCGGCCAGGCCCGGCCGCAATACCGCAAAATCGAGTAAAGAGGTTTTGTATTGCCAATTTCCGGGTTTGTCAAGGAAGTCCCGGCTCGGATGCGGTTGAAATTCAATGGCGTTTACCGTAAAGAGAAGGCCTTGACCTGCCCAAAGGGAACCGTGGGTGCAGCGCTCCGGTGTTTCATCGGCTTCTTTCCGGAGAAACCGTTGTCGGCCGACGCCGCTTTGCCGGGCGTTTTCGGCCCCTGCACGAATGCCAACCCCCGATCAGGGAAAGGGTGACGCCGAAATGGCCCGGGTCCAAACCGGCCTCGATCGCTTTCTGGCATCGCCGCCGCCCGCCGTGCGCGGCCGGCGCGTCGGACTGCTGTGCAACCCCGCCTCGGTGGCCGGAGACCTGCGGCACGCCAGCATCGCCGTCGGACGACATCCGCGCATCGAACTGACGGCGCTTTTTTCCCCGCAGCACGGCTTTTTTTCCGAAAAGCAGGACAACATGGTCGAATCCGGGGACAGCGTCCATCGGCTTCTGCGCATCCCGGTTTTTTCCCTCTACGGCGAGACGCGGGTGCCCACCGAGGCCATGTTCGACCACCTCGATGTGCTCGTCGTCGACCTGCAGGACGTCGGAACACGGGTGTACACCTTTGTCACGACCATGGCCTACTGCATGGAGACCGCCGCCCGCCTCGACCGGGAGGTCGTCGTGCTCGACCGGCCCAACCCCATCGGCGGCATTCAGGTGGAGGGCAACCGCCTGGATCCTTCCTTTTCTTCGTTTGTCGGCAAATACCCGATCCCGATGCGCCACGGGATGACCCTCGCCGAACTCGCCCGGATGTTCAACGAGCAGTTCGGCATCGGCTGCCGGCTGACGGTGATCGCCATGGAGGGGTGGCGCCGGGATATGGTGTTTGCCGACACCGGGTTGACCTGGATCGCCCCTTCCCCGAACATGCCGTCTCCGGCGACGGCGGCCGTCTACCCGGGGCAGGTCGTCTGGGAGGGGACCAACGTTTCCGAGGGGAGGGGAACCACCCAGCCTTTTGAACTTTTCGGCGCTCCTTTCATCGACCCGGAGGCCGTCGCCGGTCTGTTGCCGGAGTCGACGCTTTCCGGCGTGATCCTTCGTCCGACGGCCTTCGAGCCGACCTTTCACAAATGGAAAGGGAAACGCTGCCACGGGTTTCAGCTCCATCCGCAACGCCGCGAGGCCTTCCGGCCGTGCCGCACGGCACTGGCGCTGCTGTGGGCGGTACGAACGCTTTACCCGGACCGTTTCGAATGGAAGCCGCCCCCTTACGAGTATGAATATGAAAAGATGCCGGTGGACCTGATTTTCGGAGACGACCGGATCCGCCGGCGCATCGATGACGGTCTGCCCGTAGAGGCGCTCAGCCGGGGATGGGAAGAAGACGAAGCGGAATTCGATCGACTCCGCCGGCCGTATCTCCTCTATCGGTAGGGGCTCTCCGGCGGCGGCGTTTCGGATATCTTGTGTGAAACTTCGTTCGGTATCTTATCGAATCCCGCCTCCGGGCGGGCCGGCCAGACCGACGGATCGCGGAGATGTCATGGAAGACCGGTGGGAACGGATGCGGTTTAAAAAGAACAAGGTCTGGGTCGCCGTGGACCACCAGGGTCGGCCGCTGGTTTCCGAGGGCCGCGCAAGGATCCGGTACCGCCTCGAAGAAGACCGGGAGTACCGCGTCAACTCCGCAAACCTATCTGCGTTGGACGCCGCCGACCCGCAGCCCGAAAGGTCCGAGTCCGAAACTCGGCCATCGGTGACTGAACACGACGCTGCGCCTTCTGCTGATACGGTCGTTATTTACACCGACGGGGCGTCTTCCGGAAATCCCGGTCCTGCCGGCATCGGCGTGGTGCTGCAATGGGGTCGCCACAGGCGGGAAATCTCGCGCTACATCGGGACGGCGACCAACAACATTGCCGAGTTGGAAGCGATCCGGGTCGCCCTGGATGCCGTGAAAAATCCTCGCCTGCCGGTGTTGCTCTACACCGACAGCAGCTATGCCCACGGTCTTTTGACCCAGGGATGGAAGGCGCGCAAGAACACTGCCCTGGTCGAGGAGATCCGCAGCCGGCTGGCAGGGTTTTCCCGCATCGCGATCCGGAAAGTCCGCGGCCATTCCGGAAACGAGGGCAACGAGCAGGCAGACCGGCTGGCCACCGAGGCCATTCGCAACCGCGCCTCAAGCCCCTGACATGGGCTGCAAGCCGAATTAATTCCTCCACCAGGGGGGAGAGGATTTGGTTCACAGCCAAAAAAAGGCCCCGCGCTGTTGACGCGGGGCCTGGATTCATTGCCGGAAGCGGCGGTCACGCCGGCGGTGACGGCAATCGGTTCAATTCTGGGTCCGAATCAGGACTTTTCGGTCTTGAGGGTTTCGATTTCCTTTTTCAGGTCCTCAATCTCCTGCTTGTATTGGTCGACGCCTTCTCCGCTCTCGGGCGTGTCAAAAGCGGTGTCGTCTTTTTTCCAGGTGTCTTTCAGTTCGTCGAATCCGAGGTAAAGTGCCAGCCCTCCACCGAGCAGCAGCATGATCGGTATCGCACCGGCCAGAAGCTGCAAGAAGGGTTTCCACCATACCGAAAGTCCGATGAGGCCCAAAACCGCAGCTATCGCCCCTCCAATTAGCGTCTTCATAAAGCGTTTTCCTCCTTTACCCGAATTTGTGTACCGAAAAGCGTATCCGAAGATCTTCTCCGCGCGGCACAGCCCACCGGCGCGGAATCAAAGCCGACGACAAATTTTTTACTTAAAAATCGATAGGATAGAGTGGCCTTTCCCCTGCCCTGCGACCATGAGAGCAAATAACACATTCAGATGGGGGAACGCAAGCCAATTTTTCCGCATCAAAACAGCCCCAAAGGGCCTTGTGCCGCCGCGCCGGAAACGCTTTGCAAACCGACCCGGGGGCTACCTCAGTTGCGATGGCGAAGAGAACGCGCCGCCCGCCGACCCGTTCCCCGGCAAAAGGGCCGCAGCGCCAAAG
>JASFPT010000301.1:0-4562 GCA_050115795.1 Desulfobacterales bacterium | reverse complement strand
AAGTAAAACGAAATATTTTAATTTACAATATTAGGAAAATTTATATTATGGGGCCTGGCCATTACCCCTTGAGGCGGCTTTCAGGAGGGGAAACCATTCGATATCGGGCGCTGAACAACGAAAATGGATCCACATGCGTGACAGGCGGTGGCGATCCTTATGGAGGGGCTTATGGACCTTCGGAAGCTGATGACCTTTGTTGCCGCATCGGAGTTGAACAGCTTCACTGCGGCCTCTAAATCGGTCAATCTCACTCAATCTGCGGTCAGTCAGCAGATCAAGGATCTTGAAGCAGAACTTGGCTGCAAGCTGATTGATCGAAATACGCGTCCGATCAGCATCACAAAAGAAGGAGCGGAGCTGGCCATTGTTGCCCGCCGGATGCTGAATCTTTGGAATGAGTTCAAATCCCAAAAAAAAGAAAAGGAATTCACCGGAAGCATTGCCTTGGGATATGTCCGAAGCTCCATAACCGATGAGCTGGCACGCGCGCTTTATTCCATGCGGCAACAACATCCCATGGTCACCATTCAGCTGATCTACACAGAAGGCATCACCAAGTTACTGGTGGAGGAGGTCGCCGAGGGAAAACTCGATGCGGCGTTGGGGGTTGCCCCGATCGATCTGCCGAAAGGCACGCTTTGGCGGCCTTATGCATCCGAGAAATATTATGTGGTGGCCCCCCAGCATTACAGCGGCAAGACGGACGATATGCTTTTGACCGAGGGACCCTACATCCGATTCAAGCCGCATCTGCTTGCAGAGACGGTGATGGATCGAGAAATACAGCGGCGTGGCATTGAGGTGAGCAAAGTCATGGAATTGGATGACTATGAAAGCATATTGGTGATGGTGAGAAACAACCTCGGCGTGGGAATCGTCCAGGAGCATTATCTGACAAAGGAACGCGTGCAAAACCTAAAATGGGTTCCCTTCGGTCTCCCACCGCTGCGACGGGAGGGTGGAATCATTGCCAGGGTCGACAGTCCAAAGAATCCACTGGTAGATTTGTTATGGGAATCGCTGCGAGCGGTACAATAGGGTAAGCCTGTAGGGAGTTGGTCGGGGGCGGCTCTGCATCAAGGATAAGCCGGACGCCCCCTCGGCCGGGGGATCGGGCGGCCAAGCGCCAAGGCGGTCTCGAGCCACTCTTCGATCACCCGTTCTGCATTTGATAGCGCCTCCTGGTAGGTATTGCCGTCGGCCATGCACCCGGCAAGCTCTGGAACCTCGGCGACATAGGCGTTGTCCTCGTCGCTCCAGAAAAGGATGAACGGGTCTGAAAGATTCTATAAACAAAAAACCCGCTGTGGTAACAGCGGGTTTGAAAAGTGCTGGTGCCGAAGGCCGGACTTGAACCGGCACGGGCGTAGCCCACTACCCCCTCAAGATAGCGTGTCTACCAAATTCCACCACTTCGGCACGCGAACCATCTTTGTCTGCTTCTATTTGGTATCGGCCGGCGCTGCGGGTGCCGCAGGTGCCTGGGACGGTGCCGGTGCCGGCTGGGCCGGCTGCTCGATCGGGGCCGGGGTGTCGGTGACCACCGATTCCACGCCCCGGTGACCCGACATGTAGGCCAGGGTCAGGGAGGTGATCATAAAGACCACCGCCGCCGCCGTGGTCAGCTTCCCGAGAAAGGTGCTGGCGCCGGTGCTGCCGAACAGGGTCTGGCTGGCGCCGACGCCGAAGGCGGCGCCCATGTCCGCCCCTTTGCCGGTCTGTAGCAGCACGATCAAGATCAGTGCGATGCAAACAACGACATGAAGTGCGATAATGACGATCGACATGGATCGGCTTTCTATCCTTTCTGAAAATGAACGATCCGGGAAAACACTTCCGGATCGAGGCTGGCCCCGCCAACCAGTGCGCCGTCGATATCCGGCTGGGCCATGAGCTCTGCCGCGTTGTCCGGCTTGACGCTGCCGCCGTATAGAATCCGGACCGTTTCGGCCGTCGCTTTTCCGAGCCCTTTTTCCACCAGGCCCCGGATGTAGGCGTGGGCCTCCTGGGCCTGGGCGCTGGTGGCGGTCTTGCCGGTGCCGATGGCCCAGACCGGCTCATAGGCGATCACGAGCCGGGCCGGCGGCTCAAAAGAAAATCCTTCTAACGCCTTTTGAACCTGTTTGTCAAGTACCGAAAAGGTTTCGCCGGCCTCGCGCTGGGCCTCTGTTTCCCCGACGCAGACCACCGGCAGCAGGCCGGCGCCGATGGCGGCGGCGATCTTCTTGTTGACGGTCTCGTCGGTTTCACCGAAATATTGCCGCCGCTCGGAATGGCCGATGATGACCTGGCTGCATCCGGCCGAGACGAGCATCTGCGCCGACACCTCGCCGGTAAATGCGCCCTTCGGCTCCCAGTGCAGGTTCTGGCCGGCAAGGGCGATCTTCGAGCCGGCCAGGGCTTTTCCGGCGGTCGCCAGGGCGGTAAAGGGCGGGGCGATCATTACATCCACCGGCGCCCCCTTGACGAGCCCGGCCAAGGCCGAAGCGTCCCGCTCGGTCTCCTCGCAGGTTTTGTGCATTTTCCAATTGCCGGCGATAAGTGGAATTCGGTTGGCCATAGAGCTCTCCGTTACCTTCTCGTCATTCGGAGCAATGCGGTTTGATGGATTCCGTTTGTGGTTCGCGGTGTGTGGTTTGCGGAAAGGGCAACACGCTCCAGAGTTTCCCCCTTCGCTCTCCGGTTACCGCCTTTTTACCCCACACGACAAACTACAAACCACGAACGCTCCCATACTGTTTAACCGGTCCGGTCAGCTTCGGTCTTGCACCTGAACCTTCTAAAGCTGTCCCCCCACGAACGCCGCCAGATCCACCATCCGGTTGGAATAGCCGGCCTCGTTGTCGTACCAGGAAAGGACCTTGACCATGTCGCCCACAACGTAGGTGGTCGGGGCATCCACGATGGAGGAAAGCTTGCATCCATTGTAGTCGTGGCTGACCAGCGGCTCTTCGCTGTAGCCCAGGATGCCGGCCAGTTCGCCCTCGGCGGCCGCCTTGAGCGCCGCATTGACGTCGCTTACCGTGACGCCGTCTTTTTCGATGGTGGCCACGATGTCCACGATCGACACGTTGGGGGTCGGCACCCGGATCGCCAGGCCGTTGAGCTTTCCCTTGAGCTCGGGCAGCACCAGGGCGACGGCCTTTGCCGCACCGGTGGTGGTGGGGATCATCGAAAGCGCAGCGGCCCTTGCGCGGCGAAGGTCCTTGTGCGGGAAGTCGAGCAGGCGCTGGTCTCCGGTGTAGGAGTGAATGGTGGTCATCAGCCCGTAGCGGATGCCGAAGTTTTCCATCAGAACCTTGGCCACCGGGGCCAGGCAGTTGGTCGTGCACGAGGCGTTGGAGATAATGTGATGCTCCCTGGGGTCATAGGTGGCCGAGTTGACCCCCATCACGATGGTCACATCCGGGTCCTTTGCAGGAGCCGAAATGATCACCTTGCGCGCCCCTGCGGTCAGGTGCTTTCCGGCCCCGGCCGCGTCCCGGAACAGGCCGGTGCACTCGGCCACGATGTCCACCCCCATCGACTTCCATTCGATCTGTTCCGGATCCTTGACCGACGTGATCTTGATCTGCCGACCGTCCACGGAAAAGGCGTTTTCCGTTGGGGTCACCTCCCGGGAAAGGGTGCCGTGCACCGAGTCGTATTTGAGCAGATGGGCCATGGTCGGGGCGTCCATCAGGTCGTTGACGGCCACCACCTCCACGTCTTTGTGATCCAGCGCAGCGCGAAAGACCATTCGTCCGATTCTTCCAAAGCCGTTGATACCGATTTTCACGCTCATGTTACCTCCTTTGGGTACTGCAATGCCGCCGCGCCGCCGGCCGACGGCAGCGGATCAATTCCGTTTGTTTCCCTTCAAAATCCCGCTGGCCGAGGAGATGCTCCTTTTTCCGTAGGCTTCCAGGGCCTCGGTCAGTTCGGGCAGTTCCATCTTTTCCCGGCTGTTGACCGCCTTGATCACGATCGGCAGGTTCACCCCCGACAGCACTTCCACGCGTCCTTCCTCCAGAAAGGAATACCCCAGGTTCGAGGGGGTTCCGCCGAACATGTCCGTCAAAATGAGGATTCCCTTTTTCCCGTCCACGGCCTTGATGCCGTCGCCGATCTTTTTGCGCAGCTTCTCCGCGTTTTCCTTCAAATCGATCGACACGGCAACGACGGCCTCCGGCCGACTGCCGAGGATGAACTCCGATGCTTCGATCAGCGCGTCTCCGAGCTGGCTGTGGGTGACAATCACGATACCGATCATAATGGCGTCCTTTTTCGCGTCTCCCTTGGTTCTGGCGGATGTGAGTTATTCCTGATGAATGTCGCGGTGTTGGATCTCAACCTGAATGCCGGTGCCGGGGTCGGTTCCGGTGATGTGGTCAAAAAGGGCGCGCGCCACCGCCACGGAGCGGTGCCGCCCGCCCGTGCAGCCGATGGCGATGGTCAGGTAGGCTTTTCCTTCTTTTTGATACAATGGAATCAGAAAATCCAGCAGGTCTATGAGTTTGGTTAAGAATAAGCGCGATTTTTCAGGGTTCAAGACGTATTCCCTGATTTTTGGGTCCTCA
>JASFPT010000300.1:0-4570 GCA_050115795.1 Desulfobacterales bacterium | reverse complement strand
CCGGACCGTACACCTTTATCCTGGAAGGCTCCAAGCTGGTGCCCAAGATCATGCTCACCAAGCGAAAAACCGCCGGCATCCGGGTCCCGGATCACCCGATCTGCCTCGAGCTGGTCCGGACCCTGGGCCACCCGATCCTCACCACCAGTGTAAAGCTGCCCGACGACAGCTACCACCAGGATGCGTCCCTCATCCACGACCACTACAAAGGGCGGCTCGACCTGGTCATCGACGGCGGGCCGGTGCCGGCCCGCCCCTCCTCGGTCATCTCCCTGATCAACGACGAGCCGGAAGTCATCCGCGCCGGCATCGGAGATGTATCCCTTTTTGAATAGGTCCGCTAAAGCAAACCTATTCAAAAAGAAAAAACCACGTAAAGAAAAACGAACGGATGCCTTCGCTTCTGGATTCAGTTCGGGCGGCGAACCATCGAAGGTGGGAAATGAATTGCAGGGTCGTGCAGCTGTCTATCCAAAGGCCTTTTATTTCCTTTGAATGGGTTTGCGGAACGCAAACCCTTGATAAATGAAACCGCGACGCGGTTTTATTTATGGGCGGTACAGGTATCCGGCAAACAGGTCGGATTCCTTCAGGTGGCGGGAAAGGGCGTTTGCAGCGCTTTCGGTGAGCAGGTCGAGCACGGAGAGCTTTTCGCGGCGGGAGTAGACGGTCTCGATCTCCCCTTTGATTCCGCCAAGCTCCCCGGCCCACTGGACGGCATCCTGGAGGTTGCCGAGCCGGTCCACCAGCCCCAGGGCCTTGGCCCGCTCCCCGTTGTAGATCCGGCCGTCGGCCAGGCGGTTTACCGCTTCGATGTCCATCCGCCGTCCTTCGGCCACCGCTCGGACGAACTGGTCGCGGGTCTGGTCGGCGAACGCCTGAAGGATATTCCGTTCCTCGTCGGACATGGGACGCATCGGCGAACCGATATCCTTGTATTCTCCGCTTTTGATCACCACCGGTGTCAGACCGATTTTGTTGAGCAGGTTCTGGAAGTTCGTATATTCGATGATCACCCCGATGCTGCCGGTGATCGTGCCGGGATTGGCCACGATCCCCCCCGCCCCGGCGGCCACGTAATAGCCGCCGGAGGCCGCAACGGCGCCCATCGAGGCGATGACCGTCTTTTTCTCGCGGGTCTTGACCACTTCCCGGTAGATTTCCTGGGAAGGCCCCACCACTCCGCCGGGCGAGTCGATCCGCAGCACCACGGCACGGATCGAATCGTCTTCCCGAAACCGCTTCAGATCCTCCAGCACCTGACGCGAATCGAGGATCATCCCCTCGATCTCGATGATCCCCACCTTGTCGGCGCCGCCGAACTCCAGCTCCTCGCTGCGAAAGGAAAGCGCCAGCACGGTTGACAGGCAGACGGCGGTAGCCCCTGCAATAGCGGTAAACACCAGAATGGAAAAGAGAATGGGATGGCGGCGGGAAAACATGGACCACCTGCCTCGGGAGGGGTTGAAAGCCCCCGGAGGTGAAACGAATCCACCTCCGGGGGTCGGTCGTTAGTCGTCGTTTAGCTTTTCCTGCAGGTTTTCCCTGAGAATCTCGCCGAAGGTCGAAGTCGCCGGCCCTATGTTGTTGATATACTCATTGAGCAGGCTTTGCTCGTCTTCGATCTCCAGGCGTTTGATCGACAGCCCGATGCGCCGTTCGTCGCTGTTGATGTTCATCACCTTGGCCGTGATGATATCGCCCACGTTGAACATCCCCACCGGGGTCTTGATCTTTTCCTTGCTGATCTCCGATACATGGATCAGCCCTTCGATCCCCTCTTCCAGTTCGACAAAGACGCCGAAGTCGGTGACATTGGTCACTGTACCGGTGATCTTCTTGCCCACTTCGTAGCGCTGTTCGACGGTCTCCCACGGATCGGACTGAAGCTGCTTGATGCCCAGCGAGAAGCGCTCGCTGTCCTTGTCGATGTCGAGCACGATCGCCTGGACGATATCCCCTTTCTTGTAGAGCTCGGAGGGGTGCTTGATCCGTTTGGTCCAGGAAATGTCGGAGATGTGCACCAGGCCGTCGATCCCCTCGTCGATCCCGATGAAGATCCCAAAGTCGGTGATGTTCTTGATCTTTCCTTCGATCGTGGTCCCCACCGGGTACTTTTCGCTGATCACGTCCCAGGGGTTGGGCTTGACCTGCTTCATTCCCAGGGAGATGCGCCGGGCATCGGGCTTGATGTCGAGCACCACGGCTTCGATGGTCTCGCCGACCGACACCACTTTGGACGGGTGCCGGATTTTCCGCGTCCAGGACATTTCCGACACGTGGATCAGCCCCTCGATCCCCTCTTCCAGTTCGACAAAGGCACCGTAATCGGTGAGGCTGACCACCCGGCCCGACACCCGGGAGCCGACCGGGTATTTTTCGGCGGCCGATTCCCACGGGTCCGGCGTGAGCTGCTTCATGCCCAAAGAGACCCGCTCGCGCTCCAGGTCCAGGTTGAGAATCTTCACGGCGATCTCGTCACCGATGGAAAACAGCTCCGAGGGGTGTTTGACCCTGCCCCAGGAGATATCGGTAATGTGCAGGAGGCCGTCCACGCCGCCCAGATCGACGAACACCCCGTATTCGGTGATGTTCTTGACCACACCGTCGATGACCTTTCCTTCGTGGATCGTGGCCAGGGTCTCGGTCCGCTTCTTCTCCCGCTCCTCTTCGAGCAGCACCCGGCGGGAAAGAACGATGTTGGACCGCTTTCGATTGTATTTCAGGATCTTGAAATCGAAAGACTTGCCGACCATCTCGTCCAGGTTTCGGATCGGCCGAAGGTCGGCCTGGGATCCCGGCAGAAAAGCCTGCACCCCGATGTCCACCGAGAAGCCGCCCTTGACCCGGTTGGTGATGGTGCCGGCAATGGTTTCCTCGGCGTCGTAGCACCGTTTGATCTCTTCCCACACCTTGATGGTGGCCGCTTTTTCCTTGGAAAGAACGACGACTTCCTCCTCGTCGTCCCAGAACTCCACCATCACTTCCACGGTATCGCCTTCTTCGGCCTCGATCTCGCCTTTTTCGTTCTTGAACTCCCGAATCGGAATCTGTCCCTCGGACTTGTAACCGATGTCGACCAGGACAAAGTCGCGATCGACCGAGATGATCCGGCCCTGAACGACCTCCCCCTCCTCGAACTGTTTGAAGCTTTCTTCGTACATGCCCATCAGATCCTCGGGCATGGCCTCGGCTTCTCCCGGCTCCGCTTCGAGTTCTTCCGCGACCTTTTCGGCCTCGGTCTTTTCCGGCAGCTTTTCAGCCACGGTTTCGGCGGCGGCCGCATCGACCGCGCCGGACTCGGTGTCCTTCACAGCTTCCGGTGTTTCCTGTTTGCTTTCGTCTTGTTTACGATCCTCTTCCATGTAAAATCATTCCCCCTTAGCCGATTTTTGTCCGCCCTTCCCATTGGGGCGGCACAAATATATTTCTCTATCAACATTTATGCAAAAAAACAACGTCAAAAATAAAGAAGCCGCCGCCCATACCCCCGCCCCCCGCAAGACCGCTGGATGCCTCAAAAAAGAGCGGTACCGCGGCTGCGGCGGTCATCGTCCGTCCGGCTTTCCTTCTTTACGGGTTCGGAGCACGGCGAGCATCTGTTCGACGACCTGCTCCGGGGAAAGATCGGTTGAATCGATCGGCACGGCATCGTCGGCCGGCTTGAGCGGCGCCAGGTCCCGGGTCGAATCGTTGCGGTCCCGGCGAGCCATCTCCTCCTCCACCCGCGAAAGCCCCCCGGCCGCCTCCCCCAGCTCCCGGTATCGGCGCAGGGCTCGGGTCTTCAGATCGGCCGATAGAAAAAATTTGGCATCCGCATCGGGGAACACCACCGTTCCCATGTCCCTTCCCTCGAACACCGCCGCTTTGCGTCTTCCCAGATCCCGCTGCACCTCGAGCAAAAAGCGGCGGACCACAGGCCGGGCGCTGACGGCCGAAGCCAGCATCGAAATTTCAGGGGCCCGGATCGAATCGGAGACATCTTTTCCGTCGACCAGCAGCCGGGGTCCGCTCGGGTCCGGGCGAAAGTCGAGGTGAAGCCGGCCGACCAGCTCTTCGAGCGCATCGTCTCTGTCGATGGCGATCCCGCTTCTTTGGGCGGCCAGCGCCACACCCCGGTACAGGGCTCCGGTGTCGACGTAGGTGTAGCCCAGCCGTCTGGCCAGCATTTTGCTGACCGTGGTCTTGCCGGCGCCGGCCGGCCCGTCGATGGTGATCAAAAGAGGCGTTGCCACGGTCACAGCACCTGTTTGAGAGCGTCGACCAGCCGTCGGTTTTCGGCGTCGCCTCCCACGTTGACCCGGATGCAGGACGGATATCCGTAGCCGGACATGGACCGGACGATCACCCCTTTTTCAAGAAGGCGGCCGAAGACTTCGTCGGCGTCTTTTCCCACGTCGATCAGGAAAAAATTGGCTTCGGTGGGAAAGCAGGCGATCTTCAGCTTCTCCAGCTCGGAAAAGAAAAACGCCAGCCCCCGGTGAACCTGTGCGACGGTCTGCTCCAGAAATTCCTGGTCTTCGATGGCGGCCAGGGCCCCGGCCTGGGCCAGGCTGTTGACGTTGAAGGG
>JASFPT010000299.1:0-4589 GCA_050115795.1 Desulfobacterales bacterium | reverse complement strand
TGACGTCCCTGCCAAGGAAAAACGCCTGCAACAGATCGAAGCCCAAATCGCAAAGCCCGATTTCTGGGACCATCCCGAACAGAACAAAACGATCCTAAAAGAGCGGACCCGGGTTACGGAAAAAGTCGACCTGTTCAAGGGCCTGGAAAAGGACCTGGAAGAGGCGCAGATCCTGCTGGAGCTGGCAGAGGAAGAGGGCGACCAGGAAGCCCTTTCCGACGTGTCCCGGCAGGCCCGGAATCTGGACGGGCGAATCCGGAAGATGTCCCTCGACCTGATGCTCGACGGGGAAGACGACGACAACGACGCCATCGTTTCGATCAACGCAGGCGCCGGCGGGACCGAGGCGCAGGATTGGGCCGAGATGCTCTTTCGGATGTATGCCCGCTGGGTGGAGCGAAGGGGCTACGAGATGGAGGTCATCGACTACCAGCCTGGGGAAGAGGCCGGCATCAAAAGCGTGACCTTCACCGCGGCGGGTCCCTATGCATTCGGATACCTGAAGACCGAATCGGGCGTGCACCGGCTTGTCCGGATCTCGCCGTTCAATGCCAGCGGAAAGCGGCACACCTCCTTTGCTTCGGTGTTCGTCTATCCGGAGCTGGACAACGATATCTCCGTGGACATCGAAGAAAAGGACCTTCGGGTCGACACGTTTCGCGCCAGCGGTGCCGGCGGACAGCACGTGAACAAGACCAGCAGCGCCGTTCGGATCACCCACCTGCCCTCCGGCATCGTGGTGCAGTGCCAGCAGGAAAAATCCCAGCACCGGAACCGGGATCTGGCCATGAAGGTGCTTCGCGCACGGCTGTACCAGAGCGAGAAGCAAAAGCAGGAAGAAAAGATGCAGCAGATGCACGACGAAAAGGACGAGATCGCCTGGGGAAGCCAGATCCGCTCCTACGTGCTGCATCCCTACCAGATGGTCAAAGACCACCGGCTCCAGATGGACGTCGGAAACGTGAACGAGGTCCTCGACGGCGGCCTGGACCCCTTCATCGAATCGGCCCTGATCACCGGCAAATACGCCAAACCCGGCAGCCCCGCCCCCCGGTGATGGACCCGTTTGCCGTTATCTCCGACTACTACCGGCCCGGCTCCCGGGCCCACGCGCTAATCTGCAGCCACGGGGAGGCGGTGGCCGAAAAAGCGCTGCAGGCAGCCGACGCGGTTGCCGACCGCACGCCGGACCGATCGTTTCTCTTCGAGGCGGCGGTGCTCCACGACATCGGCATTTTTCTCACCGACACCCCCGCCATCGGCTGCTACGGCCGCCACCCCTATGTCTGCCACGGCGTCCTGGGCCGGCAATTGCTCGGCCAACGGGGGCTGCCCCGGCACGGAAAGGTTTGCGAGCGACACGTCGGGGTCGGCATATCGGCGGCGGACGTGCGGCGCCAGGGATTGCCCCTGCCCCAGCGGGACATGACCCCCCGGAGCCTGGAGGAGATCATCGTCTGCTACGCGGACAAGTTTTTTTCGAAAAACGGCTCCGGTGCCGCCGAATGGACGCCGGCCCAGGTCCTGGACATACTGGCGCGCTACGGCCCCGACAAGGCGGCCCGGTTTGCGAAATGGCTGAAGATGTTCAAGAGAGAATAAGAGATGATACCCGCCTCCAGAAGGTCTTTCGGATAGGGCAACCGCAAAAAAGTACCGGCGACGGATGCCCCCATGTACCGCGCCCGCCTCAGATCATCATCGAAACCGCAAAGATCGCCAAGTTGCCCAGAACGTGGATCACGATGGGCGCCGCCAGGCTCCCTTCCACCTCGTAGGCCGCGGCAAACAGGATTCCGCCCACCAGCTGGGTGGCCGGAAACGACCCTTTCAGGAAATGGGCCGCGGCAAAGAGCCCGGTGCTGACAACGAGCGCAGCGACGACCCCCCAACGCCTGAAAAAACCGTAGAGAATCCCCCGGAAAAACACCTCTTCGGCCACCGGGGCCACAAGGCCGCCAACCCCTAAAAACAGGATCAGGTCCTTCGCCCCGGCCGGCAGCCGGGTGTAGAGAAGGGATCGGACGTCGATGCCGGCCGCCCAGAGCAGGCCCAGCACGACCAGGGCGGCAGCCCCGAAACCGGCCGACCACAGCAGCCCTTTGGCCGCCCCGCGAAAAAAGGTGCGCTTTTCCAGCCCGACGGCGGCAGGACCCGATCCCAGCCAGGCAACGACACCGATCAGCGCGCCGGTCTGCAGCAGGCGGGTCAGCCCCAGAAAGAGCATCCGGTTGGCCGGGGCCGCTGCCGTGAGGACGGCATAAGCGGCTTCAAGCCCCAGCATCGCCGCCGCCGATCCGACCAGCACCCGGGTCGATATGGCAGCTTTTTCCGATTTCAACCTGGAACCTTTCGTCTTTCATGGCATGGGGATCATAATGAAACCCGAACGTCGAACTTCGAACGTCCAACGTCGAACGCCGAATGAGGATTGTCATCCATTCGTTCAAGTTCTGCAATATCGGCATTGCCGGATGAACACCGCGTCATCATGGCCGGTCCAGGCGCTCTATCGCTTGTTCAGAAAAACGTCCTGCTCTGCACCCACCCCAGGGCCTTCAGCGCCCGGTAGGCGTACCCCTGCTCGTACCAGTTCGGGGAGATTCGGAGCCTGTAAAGGATATCCGATATCGCCCGCCGGTCCCCACGGCGACCGAGGCCGTGATACGCCATGGTTCTCACGTTGAGCTGGGGATCGTCCAACAGGCCCAGCAGGTCCCGGTAGGTTTGCTCCCGGCGGCTGATCCCCAACGCCCGGGCCAGCCAGTAACGTTCGGCCGCGTGCGGGCTCGAAAGCAGGCGCTCGTAGCCTGCGAAACCCGCGATGTCCATGCCCTTTTGCTCGATTCTTTTCAGTGCCGACACCCGGTCGCCCCAGTTTTCGGACGCAAGGGCCCTTTCGACCTGCAGTTCGTCGCGCACCCCGCCGCCACCGACAGTGAAGACGACCAGCAAGCCGGCGCCCGCGAAAAAGCAAACCAACGCAGCCACCGGTGCGGCCGTCTTTTCCGCCAGAAAGACGCACAGCCCGAAACGGAACAAGTCGAACACGAACAGGTAGAGAATCACGGGGAATCCGAACAGGAGGGAGAAATAGACGGCCTTTCGGAAAAACGCCTGACGGTCGGTCCTTGCGGAAAATTCTTTCAAGACCGGTCCGGTCCGGGAGAGCAAATCCGTCACGGTTGCCGCCATGACGGCCGTCCCGCTGCGGGACAAAACGAACCGCTCGCCCGCCTTGCTCACCTGCAGATCGGCAGCCCCGTTGGCGCCCCTGTTGTTCAGAAAGTCCTGTGCGGCAAATGCCCTTTCCAGCGCCCGGGAAACAGGGGCGTTTTTCACCTTTTCCAAGCTGCAGGTCTTGAGCGTCTTTTGATCGAGGGACTTTATCACCTGAGCGGCACAGAGGGTGTGATCGTAGTAGAACCGGTTGAGCCGCTGACCGATCCGATTGGAAAGCAGCAGCCGATCTCGGATGTTGACGAAAAAATCGCCGCCCACGTGCGGCAGCCACAGGACGGCCAGCAAGACGGCCGACAAAGCCGGGAGCCATCGGCCGTGGCCGGCCGAGTGCCGGTCCGGCGTTGTCAGACCGTCCCGTGCAGCCAAAAACACGACCGGCGGTATGAGAAGAAAATAAAGGGAGGCCAACGGGTTCAGTCCCCGGGCATTTACGGCAATCAACAACGCCAGCCACAGGATCGAATACAGCGCCAAAAACGATCTGTTGCGGCTCGGGAACCGGGACCAGGTCCAGACCGCGGCATAGGAAAGGAGAGAAAGACCCGCACCCAGACTCACCGTGAAAAAAAGCCCACCCCAGAAGGCCGGGAAAAACCACTCCAAAGACGGCATCACCCGTTCGTTGGGCACCGGCAGGTAGCCCAGACTTTTGATGGTTTCCAGGGTTCCGTGCAGTTCGACGTTGGAAATATAGACCTGGATCGTTGCAATGGCCTGCGCCCCAGCCAGGCCGGCCAACAGCGCCGGAAGCCGGCCCCGGCCCGTCGCCGGCTGCGTCTCGTCTTTGCCCTTGCCCAACCCGTTTTGAAGTAAATTTGCCATGACGGTCTGATTCCGATAGCCTTCGGGGGGTGGAAGATCCCGGGAGACACAGCGGATGCGATCGGTGCTGCCACGGTCAGACGCCGGTTTGTGTCGGTCAGTTGAGATTGTAACTCAACTTTCGGATTTCGTGGGAGCGAGTTCGCACAGCGACGGCAAATTATCACTCTCGCTGAGCATTGAATCCCGAGGGTTGCGTTGTAAATTTCGGCATGAAGTCTCGATCACGGCGCGGGCACGCCCCCATGAACAGCATCGAGTGGAAAATAACGGCCCTGGCAACGAAGGTGCTCCCGGGACCAGACGACCGGCAGCGGCTCGGACGCCTGCTGCCGGCGGCCGACAAGGATTGTTTGATCGACACGGCGACCCGGGAGGGGCTGGCCGGCCTGTTTTACAAAAGTTTTCTCCACGCGGGCCTGCTGCCCGACTTTTCCCCCCGTCAGCAGGAAAGGCTTCGTTTTTATTATTATTCAACGGTTCGAAGCAACCTGATACTGATCCGGGACGCTACAGAAATTCTC
>JASFPT010000298.1:0-4624 GCA_050115795.1 Desulfobacterales bacterium | reverse complement strand
CCGGACCGGATGATCGCAGATGCGCACGGCGTCCTGGTCCACGGCGTTCAGCTCGCCCATGAAACCTGGAAGACGGCCTGCAGCGAGCTGGAAAACTGGCGCGACGAGACGATCGACCTGTACATCCCGCACCAGGTGAGCCGACGGAACATGGACGTGCTGTGCAAGACCCTGGGCATCGGGCCGGAAAAATTCCACCTCAACTTTCCGACGCTGGGCAACATCGGCCCGGCAGCGCTGCCCATCACACTGGCCCAGGCAGAGGAAGAGGGGCGCACGGCCGACGGCGCCCATATCGCCTTGATGGGCATCGGCAGCGGGCTGAACTGCACCATGATGAGTGTCACGTGGTGAGTCGTTGGCCCGTTTCGCCAGTTGCCCGTTTCGCCAGTTGCCAGTTTGCCAGTTGTTAATCCAAGAAAAGGGACGCCTTCGATCGAGGCCGAATCGGTCGACACCGGGTTTTCAAGCGCCGCCGCCGACGCAGGCACCTGCCATCCGTGGGCGCAAATCGTCGGAGATATGAAAAAAAGGACCGCTGACGCAAGCAGTAAGACCATCAGGCCCGAAATGCCCCGCTGTTCCTCTTTGTTGCCCACCTGTCCGATCGGGCGGCCTTACAGGTATCGAATGGCGACCGGTGCGTTGGTAAGTACACAACCGCCGGCCTCATCCCAGGGGGCACGTTCGGCAAATGCCCGGCCTTGTGCCGGAAAAGCGATTTTCGTTACGATCATAGACACGAATTCAGCGAAACTCGAACGCAAAGGGGAAAGCGGAAAAGGTTGTGGTGGCGCTGTTCAAAGAAGAGATCCCCCTGCTCGACGACTTTTGCATCCTGGGCGCAGGCAGAACCATCCATGTGCTCAACGCCCCGTCTCCGGCGGCAACGGCCTCGATCAGCATCGGCATCCGCATCGCCGGCATGGCCGCCGACCGGGTTTCGATCCGACAGCAGGCGGTCATTTTTCCCACCGCCCCCGGTGCCTGCGGCGCAAATCGATCACCTCGATGGTTCCTCTTTCGCTGACCAGCGCGGTCAGGCCCCAGCTCACGAGACTGATGATCAGGGCGCCCCAGAATGCCGGTCCGAATCCTCGAACCGTGAAGCCGGAAAGGATGCCAGAGACCATCATCAGCATCACGGCATTGATCACGAACGTGAACAATCCAAGGGTCAGAATGTTGATCGGCAATGTCAGCAAAAACAAAATGGGCCTGAAAAACGCGTTGAGCACCCCCAAGATGGCCGCTGCAAAAAAGGCCGCCCAAAATCCGGTGGCCTCGATGCCTTCGATCAAATGAGCCGCGAGCAGAATGGCAAAGGTCAGCGCAATCCAGCGAAGAAAAATTCCTCTCATCCTTTCTCCTTTGACAAGTAGACCGTTCAAGTCGGATGCGCCGCGTTTTGGCACCTTCGAGGAAATCCCTGCTGCGGGGATGGCCGAATCGATCCGGACGATGGCAGAGGGCGGATCTTGCCGGCACGCGGAGTCGGCAGCACAGCGATTCGTTTTCGAACCCTTGAAAGTGCTCGAATTCACGCAGATGGCAAACACTGTATGGCTTGCCGCGGGTTTTTGTCAAACCGCGACCAAATGATGCGAACCGATTTCGTTCTTTCTGCAGCGGTCTTGACTTGAATTGGATCCGTGACGTCGGTCACGCACAGTTCCGCCTCCCCGCCTTTGGCAGCGATATCCGCCTTCAGGGCCTCAAGACGCGCTTCTCGCCGGGCGACAAGCATAATCCGCGCGTTTTTGCCTGCCAGTTCGATGGCTGTCGCCTGTCCGATCCCCGAAGAGGCGCCGGTGATCAGAACCGCTTTATCTGAAAAATTCATCCGCATCTTTTTTGCAAACATTGTATTTTTGCGAATCCGCCACCTGGAAACGCTTGGCTGTCCCTGTCTATTGGCAGGGCTTTTACGGGTCTTACATTAACGTGCGATGATCTTTCAAATCGGTGATTTGACGTTTCAAGATTGATGCCTTCGTAGAAAGTCCGAAAAACGCCTTTGTCATTCCGAGCAGCTTGCGACGAGGAATCTCAACGATAAGGAATCATGCATAATTATCTCTTGAGGAAGATCCCTCGCTTCGCTCCGGATGACATATTCGGACTTTTTACGACTTCATCAAGATTGGATAGAAATAATCGCTTTGACGGACTTGTCAAAGCACGGTGTCTTTTTCAGATGGGCATGTGGGAGGGGTTGAATCGGAAAGATCCGGTCGCCACCCGGATACGCCAAAATTTGTAGATTCCGTGTCGCCGGGGCCAAGGGCGCTGCAAATCTTGCAGGGCGCCTTTCTGTCGCCCATGCTTTATCCCGACAACCTATTGAAAATTCGACAGATCAAACCAATGTACAGAAAAGGTATGATTATTGCTTAGGCTTCAGCGTATGATTGTTGCAGCAGAAGTGGTCTTTGATCCCAAATGGTCGCGCGGATCGCCGAACCGGTAAAAGGCACTGCCCGGCAAAGCGATTTTCAAGACCGGTTTTCGATTTCGGACAATCTGAAAGGAAATAAAGCCATGGCGCTTACAAAGTTGATCGGAGAGATTCTGTCGGATCTGGGTGCGGTCACGGAGGATCAGATAAAGGAGGCCCTTTCCCGCCAGAGGGAAATGTTTGCCGGAAAAACGCTTCCCGACCGGGTGCAGCGATCCCGCCTTGTCGCCGAGGCTCTTCACGGCGGCAGAGCGGAGCGCATTCCCCTTCTGGGACAGATCCTTTCAGAAATGGGTGCGGTTTCCGAAAACCAACTCCGTGACGCCCTCAATGTCCAGGAAGAGATGATCCGCAAATTTTGCGAGCTGGAATGCGAGACCCTCTGCAGGGTCGTCGACATGGGCAACCAGGTCAGCTCCTCTTTGAACCTGGTCGAGGTCCTCTCGATGATCATGCACAACGCGAACCGGGTCACCGGGTCGGTGGCCAGCACGCTCATGCTGATGGACGAAAACACCGGAGATCTTTGCTTCCGCATTCCCACCGGCCCGAAGGCGGACACCCTGGTCGACGTTCGCCTGAAAAAGGGTCACGGCATTGCCGGCTGGGTGGCGGAGCAAAACAAGCCCGTCATCGTGGACGACGCGGAAACAGACCCGCGGTTTTACCCGGGCATCGATGAAATGTCCGGATTTAGCACCCAATCGATCCTTGCTGTTCCACTGAGGGCCAAAAACAAGGTTATCGCCGTTCTGGAGGTGATCAACAAGGAAGACGGCTCCTCTTTTTCCGAAGAAGATGCCCTGCTGCTGACCATTTTTGCCGAACAGGCCGCCATGGCCATCGAAAACGCCCGCCTGTACGAGGAGTTGAAAAACCAGATCGAGGAAACCAACCGGGTCCAGGCGCAACTCTCGGAAAGTCAAAAGTTCCAGGCCCTGGCCCAACTTTCCTCCGGGCTCTCCCATGATTTTAAAAACATCCTCAACGACATAATGGGATTTGCGGAGATTGTTTTGCTCGACGTGGAAAGCGCCCAGATCCGTGAAGACATCGAAGAGATTCTCAAGGCCGGTACGCGGGCAAAGGACCTGCTTTCCCAGATTCTCAACTTCACCCGCCAGAGCGAACAGAACCGCGTTGTGATCGACATCGGAAACGCGCTTCGCCAGGCGGTCAAATCGATCCGCGGTCAGATCCACGATGCGATCGACATCAAAGAGGACCTGGCGGCGGAGGACATACGGCTGCTAGCGGATCCGGCCCAGGTCCACCAGGTCCTCCTCGACGTGTTGAAAAACGCCGGAGAAGCCATCGGCAAGTCGCCGGGCACCATCGAAGTCGGCGCGGCCGTCGTTTCCGTAAACGGACTGCAGAAAAGCCCCCTTTCCACGCTCACGCCCGGCAGCTATGTGCGAATCCGGATTTCCGACAACGGCTGTGGCATGGATGCCGATACCCGGAAGCAGATTTTCGACCCCTACTTTTCAACCAAGGATCGCACGGTGGGCACCGGCATGAGCCTTGCCGCCGTCCAGGGCATCGTCAACGACCACGGCGGAGCGATCGAGGTCGACAGCGAGCCTGACAAGGGCACCACTTTCGAAATCTACCTTCCCCACGATCTGCCGGCCGAATCCGCCAAGGGGCCGATTACGGCAAAAGATCTTCCCCGTGGAAACGAGCGAATCCTCGTCGTGGACGACGAAGCGCCGCTGGTGGCCATCCTGGAAAGAATGCTCGGCCATCTCGGCTACCGGATCACCTCCGCCACCCGGCCCGATGCCGCTCTGGAAATCTTTGCGTCCGAGCCGGACGCGTTCGACCTGGTCATCACCGATCTGGCCATGCCGGGCATGCCCGGCGATCAGCTCACCGAGAGGCTGCGAAAAATTCGCCCGAACCTGAAAGTCATCATCGGGACCGCTTTTACAGAGGGCGTCGACAAGGAAAAACTGAGTGCCATCGGCGTCAAGGATTGTCTGGACAAACCGGTGATCATGAGCGATCTGGCCCTTACGGTCCGTCGGGTTCTGGACCGGTCCTGACCGCCCCGCCCCAGCCGAACCGAGCACCGCGTCACACGCAAACGGCGGATGCGGCTTTTTCGATGCTCCAGGCGATACCGATGCCCCCGCTGCCGCCTACGGTTTCCGGCAATGGGCG
>JASFPT010000297.1:0-4666 GCA_050115795.1 Desulfobacterales bacterium | reverse complement strand
CGGGGATTCTTCCTGCGGTGCTTGGCTCGACGGGGGCTGCACCTCTTTTTCGAGCCACAGGATAAAGGTTTTTTCCCCGGCCGGGTGGAGGTCGAATTCTTCCCCGGCGCTTCCGATGGCGGCCACCATGTCCCGGGCGTATCCCCGGGAGCAGGTGAACACGATGCCGCCTTTGCCGCTGCCGCCCCTGGCGAGGGTGACGATCTGACACGGCACGCGGGAAAGCGGCCCTTGGAGCAGAAATGGAGGGGTCCTTGCCGGAACAAAGAAGTCGAGCGGCGTCAGCTTTTCGGTGATCGAAAACACGCGCGGGCCGAACAGGGCCAGGCATACCGTGGCCTCGGTAAGATCGGTGTAGGCGCTTTCCCGGGGAAACACTGGCGCCTTTCCGGCCAGATGCCAGAGCGCCGCCTGGGTCCGGTTCATCCGGTTGACGAGCACGCCGTTTTTCAGCGCGCAGCCTCCCGGTGTCTGGGGGATTTCGACACCACAGGGGCGAAATCTTTCCAGGTCGGCATCCTGAAGATCCCAGCGCGCCATATGGCTCAGGTCCGCCAGGTGCGGTCCTTCGCCTTCGTCTGCGTATCGCAGGGCCACCTGCCAGCAATCTCTTTTCTCGGTTTCCATGGCCGGGGCGTCGAACGCCACCGGCGACTGTCGAACAATTTCGGCCATCCTCTCTCCTCGTCGAATGACTGCAGTTGCTGGTTTCTGGTTGCTGGTTCCGGGTTAAATGAACGTCCCGGGCACCGCAGCGGCCCGTAAAACAGCGGCCCAATAGGGCCGCCGAAGTATTCTTTCTTTTCCTTATGCCTTCATCCGGGCTCCGTCGGGGTCGTAGAACGGCATGGGGACAACCGTTGCCCGGAGCGTTTCACCGTTGCACTCGTCTTGGAAGATTTCCAGTCGGGAGCCAACCTTGGAGAGCTGCGATTCCACCAGCGCCATGCCGATCGTGCGGTTCAAGGTGAGGCTATTGCGCATGGTGCAGACGTATCCCCGAATCCGGTCGTCGACGATCACCGAACCGTCGCTGGCGGCGAGGGCCGGATCGTCCATCTCGATGCCCACGAGCGTCAGCCGGCCCGGATCGTTTTCGGCCTGGCGCAGGGCGACGGCACCGACGGTCTTGGCATCCCCTTTTCCGCGGTCCCACAAAAACCCGAGGCCCAGGTCGAGCAGATTGGTGCGCTGCTCGGATTCCTGGCCGACGATGACGTGGCCCTTTTCCATCCGAAGCACGTTCTGGGCCTCCACCCCGTAGTTGCGGATACCCAGCGCGCTGCCGGCTTCGGCGACGATGTCCCACAGGGCCTGCATCAGCGACGAGGGGACATGGAGTTCGTAGGAGAGTTCGCCCACGAATCCCAGGCGCATGGCCCGGACCGGAATCTTTCCGGCCACCGTAAAGATCCGGTAGCCGGAAAAGGGGAAGGCCTCGTTCGAGACGTCGCCGTCGGCGATTGCTCCAAGCACCTTCCGGGCGTTGGGCCCCGCCAGGTTGATCACCCCCATGGCGTCGGTGAGGTTGACCAGGTGAAAGTTCCACCCGTCGAACCGGGTGTGGTAGCGGATCCACTCCACCGTCTGCCCCGCACGGCCGGTCGAGGTGGTAAAGTAGTAGTCGTTCTCGCCGGTTCTGACCACGACCCCGTCGTCGATGACACATCCGTCGTCGTTGCACATGGCCGAATATTTCACGCGACCGCTCGTGACCCGGCTCATGTCCGAGACAAAGACCCGCTGAAGCGCCTCGAGGGCGTCGGGCCCGTGGATGCGGAACTTCCCCAGGGTGGAGGCGTCCAGCATCCCCACATTGTTGCGAACGGCGAGGATCTCATCTTTGCAGTCGAGGTCGTCGGAAAAATACCGGGCCCGCTGCCAGACGCCGATGCGCCGGAACACGCCGCCGGCTTTCTTCTGGGACGCATGAACCGGCGTCCGCTTGCACATGTCCCGGTGGGTGCCGGCATAGGTGGCGATCAGCGCGGGCACCAGCGGAGATCGAACAGTGGTGGGCTTGGGCGGAAGAGGATCTGCCCGGTGGCGGGCGGCCAGAAGCGGCAGATTGTGGCCCGGGACGCCCCCCTGGCCGGGACCCAGGCCCACGGCGGCAAACCGCTTGATCAGCTCCGGCACGTCAAATCCCATGTCGATGGCCTGACGAACATTTTTTACGGTGGCGTCCTCGTCGAAGCAGACGAAGGCCTTTTTCCCCTTGACCGGGGCCGTCACCAGCTTGCAGCCGGCATCCGGTCCGGCAAACCCGGCCAGGGCATCCGCCGCCTTGCTCAGGTCGACGGTCTTTCCGCATTCGGATGCTGCCCGAAGCCCGGCCAGTCGGCCGGAGGCCTCGACGGCCCCCGGGTCGCTCAACCCCAGAAGCCTTCCGGCAGCATGCACCCGGGGGGGAAGCGTCTCCGGCAGGAAATAGCCGGTGTGAAGGTCGTAGGTCAGCGTTGCCCCGGCCACGGTCAGGGGGCCGGTGACCGGCGTAAGGCCCGCCGAGGCCGCCAGCAGGTCGCAGTCGATCTTCCGGGTCACGGTGCCTTCCACGGTGGAGAGTGTGACCTGTTTGACCCTCCGGCTGCCGTGGGCGCATGTGGCCACCCAGCCGCGATGCAGAGGTATTCCCCGTTCGGCAAGGGCCTCGACCAGCGCAGGGTTCTGACCCTCCTGCCGGGCGTCGGCCACGCAGTGCACCTTCACCCCCAGGTCGGAAAGGTCTGCAGCGGCCTCCAGGCCCAGGTCGTGGCCCACGCTGAACACCGCCTCTTTTCCGGGAAGGAGTCCATAGGAGCGGGCCAAGCGATGCGCACAGGCGATCTGCATCACCCCCGGCCGGTCGTTGTTTTCAAACAGCAGCGGCCGCTCGATGCACCCGGTGGCCGCCACGACGCTTTGGGCGCGGATCTGTAGGTATCGTTCGGTGAAAGGGTCGCTGTCGCCGCCGACCTGAAAGGCGGTGAGCAGGTGGCCGTTGTCGGCGGCGATCATCGGCGTCCGGCAAAGCACCCGGATGTTGCCGGCGGCCGCCACCTTCCCGGCCAGGGCCCGGGACCGTTCGTACAAAGGGGTGCCGTCGGTTCCGGGACCCAAGCGGTAGTCGTTGCATCCGCCCAGCCAGGGCCGGGCCTCGAGCAGCACGACCCGGAGGCCGGTTTCGGCCGCCGCCAGGGCCGCGGTCATACCGGCCGACCCGCCGCCGATGACGCACACCTCCGCGTGCAGATAAGCCTCGTCGAACCGCCCTTCCATGCGAAAGCCCGGGGAAATCCTCCCCAGCCCGGCCGCCCGGCGGATCTGCTTCAGTGCAATGGGCCACAGGGACCGGGGCCGATGCAGGGTGCGGTAGTAAAACCCCACCGGCATCAGAAGGCTCAACTTGTCGAGAAATCCCATCAGGTCGAATTCGGCCGAGCCGACCACGTTCTGGGCCTGTACGTGCATGTCCGCCTTCAGAAGCGTGGTTTCGGCGCGCACGTTGGCGACCCCGTCGACGGCCATGGTCGTGTTGGCGCACTCTCCGTCGAGGCTGTAAAGGCCCCGGGGGCGGTGGTATTTCAGGCTGCGACCGAAAATCCGGACGCCGTTGGCAAACATCGCTGTGGCCACGGTGTCGCCCGATACGCCCTGCAGGGTTTTTCTGCCGTAGTGCAGCGGGAGACGGACGGACGGGTCGACCCGCAGCGTCGGCAGGTGTTCGAGCCGGTTCATGCGTCCTCCTCGGGCGGCCGGGCCTCCCTGTTGGTGGTGGTGTCGCGCCAGGCGGTAAACCAGAGGCCGCAACCGTCCCGGTGATACCACCATTCCTTTTGCAGCCCGGCAACGCACCGGTTCATGTGAACGTATTCGCACCAGGTCCGGGGCGTGAGGTCGTCTTCGGCCGGTCGGGGCCCCTTGTCTTCGCCGCCGTAGCGAAATTCGTACCCGTTTCGTTTTCCGCAGATGGGGCAGGTGAGCATCATCGCCATTGGTGAATCCCCTTGGTGTTTCAAAACGGTTCAGGTCAATGTTCGTCTGCAGCGATCTTGAACATGGCTGGGAAGCCAGGATGCCAGGGGGCTGGGAGGCATTCAGCAGCGAGCCCGGCGCTGATCAGCCTCCTGTATTTTGACGCGCCTCCCTTTCTTTCGCCTCCCAGCCTTCCAGCGTTCCAGCCTCCCGGCGGCGCGGAGCCCAGAGCGCCGCGCCTAATTGTCCGGACTGTAGCTGACCACCGCCGCCGTCTCTCCCATGAGCCGGTGCTGCTCGTACCGGCGCAGGTGAAAGGGCGCCAGAATCTCCGGCCGCTCTCCGGTGGCCATGTACCGGGCCATGTACTTTCCCACCACCGAGCAGGACTTGAAGCCGAAGTACCCCCAGCCGCAGTTGATGTAGGCCCCCTTTACCGGGTCGTCACCGTCCATGATGGGGGCCATGTCCGGGGTCATGTCCGCAAGACCCGCCCAGTGGCGCATGAACCGAACCCCGCGCAGGCAGGGCAGGATCTCGCCCAGGGCCTCTGCCTGGTGCTTGATGTAGTGGGCCGAGTTTTGCGTGGTGTAGTTGGGCCACGGGTCCATGTGGGCGCCGGTGGCGATCTCCCCTTTCAGCGTCTGGTTGGCGTACACGTGGTAGGCGCCGGAGGAGACCACGTGGTTCAGGAGGGGTTTGAGCGGCTGGG
>JASFPT010000296.1:0-4682 GCA_050115795.1 Desulfobacterales bacterium | reverse complement strand
ATACCCCCGGAGCATCTGGAATGCCAGTTCCAACTCGTCGGGCACGGTGGTCCCGGCAAAGCGGTGATGATCTTCCTTGACCTGGAAATCGAAGTCGGTGGTGCTTCCGGCAAGCGCTCGTTTCAGGGCGTCTTTTGTCAGCGGACCCATGCCGCTTTCGTTGACGACGCCTTGGCTGACCTCGGAAAGGCCTGGACGATCGACAGGCTCGTCCGCGGTCCCGTAACCGAAGGCCAACCGCATGTCGACTTCATCCGCCTTGAAATCGGTCCGCTTGAAATTGAGCCGCACCCCGTTGGCAAAATCGACCTGAACGATTCCCAAATCGTCGATGTTGCGCCGCTCCCCGATCGGGGCGGCGGCCTCCGGCACCGGGAAGAAAGGAAAGGCGACCACACGGCCTTCGGATGGCGGTGAAACCGCAATGGCCAGGATCTCCTGCTCCGCCGCCGCAGAATCCCCGGAGATCTGCGCATTCCCGGTCACCAGCACCAGTCGGTGTCCCCGGTCCCAGGCCGCCTGAAACGCCCGGTGCACCCGAGCCGGGGTCAGGCCGGCAAGAAACGGTTCAAATTGTTCTTTTTCCTGGACGGGAGACTGAAATACCCGGTTGTCGTTGAGCTTTCGAATGATTTGCCGGGCCAGTTTCTGGCTGCCGCGGGTCGAGGCCTTCCGTGCTTCGGAATCCAGTTCGGCGATCATCTCCTTTTGCACCCGTTCCAGTTCATCTTCGCCGAAGCCGTATTCGATCGTCTGCCGGAGCGTCTGCTCGAGTGTCAAAAGCCGCTGGCGCCAGGTATCCGGTGGACCTTCGGCACTGATTTCGGCGTATGCGATCTCGCCCAGAAATCTTCCTGTGCTGATGTACGCCGAGGTAAAGGGGGTGTCGGCGTCCTGCAGCATTCGATCCAGACGGTTTTGCACGATCCGTTGGGCGACGCGGGAAAGCAGCTCCTTTTTCTGCAATTCCAGCGAATCGTCCTGCCGGGGAATCGACTCGAGAACTTCGATGCTGACCGTCGTCTTGCCGATTTCTTTTTCCAGATGGTAAAAGGGCTTGATCCCCTGGTGATCCATCGTTCCCAGGGGCGGTGTTTCGCGCATCGGTGCCCGGGGTCGAAGATCGGCAAATCGCGCCTTCACCATCGCCTCCGTTGCTTCGGCATCAAAGTCGCCGACCATGACCAGCATCATCGTGTCCGGGCGGTACCAGGCGTCGTAAAAATCCTTCAGCCGCGCCCGGTCCGCCGCACGAATCGTCTCTTCGGTCCCGATGGGAAGCCGCCGCGCCACCCGGGTGCCCGCCGTTTCGAATCGGATGCTCGACTCGAAGGTCCGGTAACCGGCCGAATCCCGTGCCTGCTTTTCGGCCAGGATCACCCCGCGCTCTTTTTGGACCTCTTCTTCGAGCAGCAGCGCCCCGGCGGCATAGTCCTTCATCACCAACAGCCCCTCGGCCACGCTGTCACGCCCGCCGTCGGGCAGCAGTATGTCGTACACCGTCTCCTGAAAGCCGGTGTGCGCATTGATGTCCGGTCCAAAGTTCATCCCGATCCGCTGAAAATATTTGACCAGTTCACCGGGGGGAAAGTGTTCGGTCCCATTGAAGAGCATGTGCTCCAGAAAATGGGCTAGTCCGCGCTGTTCTTCGGTTTCCTGGAGGGAACCGGCCTGCACGTTCAGGTGCATGCTCACGCGGTTTCTCGGTTCGCTGTTTTCAAGCAGCACGTAACGGAAGCCGTTTTCGAGCCGTCCGAACCGCGCCTGCGGGTCCGGCACCAAATCGCTTCGCTCATGGGGGAAAAGGGGCTCCGCGGCCGACTCGGGGAGCGCGGCCCCTCCGGTGGTGCTTCCGGCCAGGGAGCATCCCATCATCCATGCGGCAGCCGCAACCACTGCTGCCGATCGCAGTATTTTCCATCGCCGGTCAAAACGCATATGGTCGCTCCTTTACGATTCGTTGAGCAACAATATAAGACGGCCGACGGGATTGACAACGGTATGCCCGGCTCACAGGACTTGCGGGCGCAGGCGATCCTTCGGCGCCATCGGGGGGCCGCTGACAGCCGGGGATGAAAACACAAAGAGCCTTTCGGGCCACGGGAAACGGCCGGAAAGGCTCTTTGGGAAAAACAGCAGCCGGGGTGCGCGGAAAATCCGCTTTGCCGGCATCGCTATTTTTTGACGTAGGTTCCTCGAGATTGGGCTTCGATCACCCCGCGCTTGCTGAGTTTGTAAAGCGCGTTGCTCAGCTGCCGGGACTGCAGACCGGTCTTTTTCTTCAAGGTGGCGATGTCGACACCCTTGCGGCTGCGCTTGACGACATCAAAAACCGAATCGAGCACCGTGGGCTTTGTTGTAGAAGACGCTTTTTTGACCGGCTTTTTGGCGGTCTTTTTGGCCGGTTTCTTCGCTGTCTTTTTGGCGGGGGCCTTCTTTTCCGGGGCGGCCTTTTTGGCTGTGCTCTTCTTTGCCGGCGCGGATTTTTTGCTCTCCATCTTGGCCAGTTCGGCAGAGAACTTTTCTACCTTCTTGGAAAGATCGACGAGGCTTTTGGAGATCGTCTTGAGTTGATTCTGCAATCTCTTCACCATAGCCTACCTCCTTTGTGGGGTGGATTTACTCCTCATTAATCGAGCAACTACCCTACTGTTACAGAAATGTCAACCATTTATGCGGCTTGGTGAGAAAATCGACGCGGTTGACAAGGCATTTTGGGTGTGAAAAAGATAGGCCCCTGTTTACAATTGCCCACCGTGAATATCGCAAAGGGGATTCGAAAGACGGAGAAAGCCGCCTGCACGCGGCTGCCTTGCCGCATCGAAGCCGTTTTCGACAAGTGAGGCGAGAGGAAGGAAATGATCGACTACGGGTGTGATCTGAACGAGGCCCAGCGGGAAGCGGTTCTCTACGGCGACGGACCGCTGCTGGTCATCGCCGGGGCGGGAAGTGGAAAGACGCGGACGCTGACCTACCGGGTGGCGCGTCTTGTAGAAAACGGCGTCCCTCCCGATGCCGTCCTTTTGCTGACCTTTACACGAAAAGCCGCGGAGGAAATGCTTCGGCGGGCAGCAGCGCTTCTCGACAGCCGCTGCCGCCGGGTCGCCGGCGGCACGTTTCATTCCTTTGCGCACCGGGTGCTACGGCGCTACGCGACGCGAATCGGCTTCGATTCGGGTTTTTCCATTCTCGACCGCCCGGATTCGGAAAATCTCATTGCGATGATCCGGAAGGAAATCGGCCCGCCTTCCGGCGCCGGATCCTTTCCACGGAAGCAGACGCTGATGAGCATGTTCAGCCGTGCGGTCAACAAGGAGCGAAGCGTCGAAGACATCCTCTGCGACGACCATCCCCACTTGCTTCCATTTCTGTCGGACATTCTCAGAATCGAACAGCGCTACCGCGTCCGAAAAATGCAGGATGGTTTTTTCGACTACGACGATCTGCTCGTCTATCTCAAGCGCCTGCTGCAGGAAGACCCGGAGGTCCGCGGCCGCCTTGCCGACGCGCACCGCTTCATCATGGTCGACGAATACCAGGACACCAACCGGATTCAGGCCGAAATCGTCTACCTGCTGGGCGCCCGGCACCGGAATGTCACCGTTGTCGGGGATGATTCCCAGAGTATCTATGCGTTCCGCGGGGCCAACTTTCAAAACATCTTCGATTTTTCCGATACGTTTTCGGATGCCAAAATCATTCGGCTGGAAGAGAACTACCGGAGCATCCAACCGATCCTGACCCTCACCAACCGGATCCTGGACGGCGCCCGCCAGAAGTTTACCAAAGCCCTGTTTACGCAAAGAGAAGGAGAGCGCCTCCCGGTTCTGGTCACCGCAGCCGGCGAACACGCCCAGTCGCGCTTCGTGGTGGAAACCGTCATGGAGCGGCAGCGGCAGGGGATTTTGCTCCGGGACATCGCCGTACTCTTCCGCGCCGGGTTTCATTCCTTCGACCTGGAAATCGAGCTGGGTCGGGAGGGGATCGACTTTGTGAAGGTCGGCGGGTTCAAGTTCATGGAGTCCGCCCATATCAAGGATGTGCTGGCGCACCTGCGCGTGATGGCCAACGGCACCGACCGCATCAGCTGGTACCGGCTCCTGCTGCTCATCGACAAAGTCGGCCCCAGCACCGCCCAGTCGATCTACGAGGCGGTTCGCGAAGAAAACGCCGGTTTCACCGGCCTTCTGTCTGCCAGGCTCAAGGGGCGGAAAAACGCCGGCGTGGAGCGGCTCAAATCCCTTTTTTCCACGATCGACGCCGGAGCGATGTCGGTGGCCGAAATCGGCGAGGCGGTGCTCAACTACTATGCACCGATTCTCCAGAGAGCCTATGACGACCATCCGCGCCGCTTCCGTGACCTGGAGCAGCTGCTGCTGATCATGGAGCGGTACGCGGACCTGGAAAGTTTTCTCACCGACATGGCGCTGGAGCCGCCCAACACCAGCGCCGACAAGACCATGGCCGCAGAAGAGGCCCCGGAAGACCGCCTGGTGCTGTCCACCGTCCACTCGGCCAAGGGGCTCGAGTGGGACACGGTATTCGTCATCTGGGCCCTGGACGGCCGCTTTCCTTCGATTCACTCCCTCCAGGACGAAGAGGCCGTCGAAGAAGAGCTGCGGCTGATGTACGTGGCGGCCACCCGGGCAAGAAATCACCTGTACTTCGTCTGCCCGATGCAA
>JASFPT010000295.1:0-4687 GCA_050115795.1 Desulfobacterales bacterium | reverse complement strand
TGGAACCTCGATCAATATTGATATAATTCTTCATTCCTGGTAGAGCCAACGCCCGGTCTACGCAGATGGCAGAAAACGACGAGGGGACGCTGAAACACCCCGGAAAGAATATCCGATGCAAAGAATGACAACCACACCGATATCGACGGCATCCGGAAAACTCGCCGACAAAAAGCCGAAGCGGGCTGCCTTCTGCAGAGCCTTTGCGCTGTCGTCTGCTGACCGGCTTTCTGAAAACGCAGCCGCAAAAGAACTGCACCGGCTCAATGAAAAAATGGACCTCCTGGACGTTCCCTTTGATGTGAACGAAGCCGGGATTGAAAGCCTGATGTTGGAATTGGCGCCATCAACCAGGGCTCCGGGCAGGGGTTTGCTGCTGCTGGCCGCCCGGCTGGCAGAGCTGACGCTGCTGTGCGCTGGGCATTACGCCGACTGCGGCGCATTTTCAGCAGCCGGCGATCTATTGCTCAACCCCCGGAAAATCGTCGTTCGGTTCTGCGACGGCAGGAGGTCAGCGGTCAAAAACCGTCACGGCCGGATGAGCGACCAGTTTCGGCTTGCAGATGAGAATCGCACGGAGGTCCTGCAAAGGCTGGGCCGCACAGCCGTCTGCGAGCAAAAGCGCCCTCCGGTCTTTCTGGCGATTTATGAAATCCTGTCCTCTTCGGTTTGGACCTCACCGGGCTATCTTTCCGCCCTGGACAAAAAGGCCCGGCAGGTGACGGACACTATCGGCTACCTGGCAGCCGGGGGCATCTCATCCCCGGAAGCGGTGTGGCGGTATCACCGCTCCCTTTCCGAAAAAGAGCGGCGCGATTTTGAGTCGAATCTGTGCCGGTTTTCTCCCGCTTCTTTTTTCCGTCTCGGAGACGACTTCAGGAGTCTTTATTCCGGGATGCAACTGCGCAGCCCTGTTTTTCGGGTCAATCCGTTGACATCCCAAGTAATGATCTGAGGTCTGCGGCCGCCTGCATTGCGCTTTCGATGATACCGGCGATCTTTTCCTTTCCCATCGATTCGGCAAACCCCACGGCCCACAGCGCCATCGGAACCCCCCGACGGGTTTCAAGACCGACGGCAACGGCATTGACCCCGGACAGGTACTCGCCGCGATCCACGGCATATCCGTCCTGTCTGACACGCGCCGCCTCGGCCAGGAGAAGATCCTCCTCGACGATGGTGGCGGGGGTGAACCGCGGCAGGGGCAGCCGCCGCACCGCCCGCCTGGCGTCCTCCGGCGTCATCTGGGCCAGAAAGACCTTGCCCACGGCGCCGGCCAGCAGAGGGATGGTGGTTCCGGGCGCAGCGGAGATCTTCATCGCCTTGCGGGCCTCGGCGGTGGCCGCAATCAGGGTCCGGGCCCGGTTCATCATGCCGAAAAAGACGGTCTCGTCGATCCGGTCCCGCAGGCTTTCCAGCAGCGGCTGCACCTGTTCGGCCAGAAAGAGGTAGTTCCGGTTCTTGAATGCGAGTTCGACAAGGGTCGGCCCCAGCGAGAGGCGTTTGCTCCCCGGGTCCTGGTCCAGCGCGCCGGCCTCGGTCAGGGCGCGAACCAGACCGTGGGTGGTGCTCTTGCTGAACCCGAGCTCCCGGGACAGCTCGCTCAGCCGCGGCGGAACTGCGGCGCCGGCCACTGCCTCCAGGAGCCGAAAGGCGCGCTCCACGGCCGGTGCGCTGTAGCCGTCCGCGTTCGGGGAATTTGTGGGCATCGGGCGGGCCTCCCGTTTGTTCATTATAATGAACGAAATATACCCCCTCTGTATCGAAAATGGTCCGCCGCGTCAAGGGTCCTATCGGAAAAATGGTTTACATCCCACTATTCTTGTGATACCGGCTGAATTATCCGCGGAAAACGTGCCGTCGATATCGTTCAGTATAATGAATTATTTTTCCGATTCCACCCCTTGAAACCGGAATCGAATACACCATGAAACAGGTATCCGTCGAAAAGGCGGCCGGCATGGTCCTGTGCCACGACATCACCCGCATCGTGCCCGGCGAGGCCAAGGGTCCGGCCTTCCGAAAGGGCCACGTGATCCGGTCCGAAGACATCCCCCTGCTGCTCGATCTCGGGAAGCGTCACCTGTACGTTCTCGACCTGTCCCCGGACGAACTCCACGAAAACGACGCCGCCAGGCGGATCGCTGCTGCTGCGGCCGGCAGGGGGCTGACCCTCACCGAACCGGTGGAGGGCAAGGTCAACCTGCTGGCCGACGGCTACGGGCTCTTGAAAATCGACGTCGAAGCGCTCGGCCGGATCAACGGCATCGAGGACGTCATTTTCTCGACGCTGCACACCGGACAGGCGGTTCAGCCCGGCCAGCCGCTGGCCGGCACCCGGATCATCCCCCTGGTCACCTCCCTGAAAAAGATCGAGGAGGTGGAGGCGATCTGCCGCTCCTGTTTTCCGGTGGTGGAGGTCAGACCCTTTGCCCGCATCTCTGTCGGGATCGTGACCACCGGAAGCGAGGTTTACTGCGGCCGCATCGCGGACCGTTTCGGGCCGGTCGTTCAGGCCAAATTCGACGAACTCGGAAGCCGGGTGCTCCGTCAGGAGTTCGTCTCAGACGACATCGACATGACGGTCAAGGCGATCCACGGGCTGATCGAAGACGGCGCCCGGATGGTGGCCGTCACCGGCGGCATGTCGGTGGACCCCGACGACCAGACCCCTGCAGCCATCCGGGCCGCCGGGGGCAGGGTCGTCACCTACGGCGCGCCGGTGCTGCCCGGGGCCATGTTCATGCTCGCCTATATCGGGGAGGTGCCGATCCTGGGCCTGCCGGGTTGCGTGATGTACTACCGGGCGAGCATCTTCGACCTGGTGGTGCCCCGCCTTCTGGCCGGCGACACCGTGACCCGGGAGAATATCGCGGCCATGGGCCACGGCGGGTTCTGTGCTTCGTGCGAGGAGTGCCGTTTTCCGAACTGCGCGTTCGGGAAATAGCGGCGCTTGCGCGCCGCTATGAAAAAACCGCTGCGCGGTTTTTAAAAAGAGAATAGAAAATTGCGCATGCTGCATCGCACAGACGGAAGCGGGCCGAGAGCCGGGATGCACACGTGCTTGAGTTTCCTGGTCTGAAGCTTCACCCGAAGCCGGGGGTTTTTGTAGGGCACGGCCTCCGTGCCGTGCCGCCCTGAACGGCACGGAAGCCATTCGACTGCGCTTATGTCAAGCCGTTCGCTGCAAAGGCAGAGGCTTCGAACGATCGTTTCATTATTGATTCATCTGGACAACCGCATTCGCGAGCATGACAGGTTGAGCGACCCGATGAAATTTATATTTTGCACGCTTCGTGTGTTTCGTGCTCTTTGTGGTTCAACATGCTTTTTGCAGGCGTTCGTCTTGCCGGAACGCCCTACATTGTAGCGGGAGGGAGAAAAACATGCTGCTGCCCAGATTCGATTTTCATGAACCGGCCTCGGTGGCGGAGGCCTGCCAGGTCCTGGCCCACTACAAGGAGAAGGCCAGGCCCCTTGCCGGGGGTACCGACCTGATGGTCAACATGAAAAAGAAGATCGTCGCCCCGGAGCAGATCGTATCCCTGGGAAGAATCGAATCGCTCCAGTCGATGTCCCGGGAGAACGGCACCCTGACGATCGGGGCCTGCTTTACGGTCGCAGACCTGGCCGCCTCCGACACGGTCAAGAAAGCGGTCAGCGCCCTTGCCGCCGGTGCGGCCGCCCTGGGTTCGCCGCTGGTGCGAAACCGGGCCACCATCGGCGGCAACATCGGCTCGGCCCGGCCCGCGGCAGACCTGCCGCCGTCGCTGATGGCCTACGGCGCGACCCTCGTGATCGAAAGCGCGGCCGGAAAGAGAGAACTCGACCTGGGAAAATTCTTCAAGGGCCCGGGGATGACGGCCCTTTCCCCCGACGAGATCATCTCCCACATCCGCGTGGCCGTGCCCGGCCCCGGGGCCGGCGCCGGGTACATCAACATCGGCGTCCGCCGCGCCCAGGACTGCAACATCGTCAATGTGGCCTCCTTTCTGGCCCTGGACGAAAAAGACGGCACGATCAAGACCGCCCGCATCGTCATGGGGTCGGTGGGGCCGACCCCGCTTCGGGCGCCATCGGCGGAAAAGGTCCTGGTGGGCGAAAAGCCGGATACGGCCCTGTTTGAAAAGGCCGGGGCCGCCGCCGAGAGCGACAGCTCCCCGATCCTCGATTTCCGGGGTTCTGCCGAATACCGGCGCCTCATGGTCGGGGTGCTGACCCGGAGGACGCTGGAGACCGCGTTGAAAAAAGCGCAGGCGGGATAGAAGACCATTCACCACAGAGGGCACAGAGGACGCAGAGGAACGGATGAAAAGGATTTTCTCTGCATCGGTGGTGCCTACTGCGGCGGAAAAAGGAAACACCACTGGGACACAATCTACATAGGGATTGAAATAAAAAAATTATTCTCTGTGTTCTCTGTGCCCTCTGTGGTGAAACATTTGTCACAAGGAGACCGAAGATGAAAAAACTCATCACCCTCACCGTCAACGGCAAGGAGCAGGAAGTCGCCGTGGAGCCCAACGAGACGCTGACCGACATGCTCCGCTATCGGCTGGACCTGACCGGCACCAAGAAGGGGTGCGAGGTGGGCGACTGCGGCTCGTGCACCGTCATTTTAGACGGAAAGCCGGTGAATTCCTGCCTGGTGCTGGCCCTGCAGGCCGCGGGCCGGACCGTTGAAACC
>JASFPT010000294.1:0-4744 GCA_050115795.1 Desulfobacterales bacterium | reverse complement strand
CGGCCGAACTTCCGGTAGAGGGTTGCCCGTCGTTTGTCCTCGAGATTGACGGTCTTCAGGGCCTGATTCGGAGGCATCTCGTAGTGCTCCTCCAGAAACCGGACCCGGTCTTTCTTGTGGGCCACCAGAAGGATGTGAAGGGCGTTTGGTTCGTCTCGAAGGATGTACTGGCCGCCGCGGCCGATGATGACCGCGTCGCCTTCCAGCGCGATCTTCCGGAGAATCTCTTGAAGAAGCTCGATGTAGATCTCCTCGTCGATGTAACCGCGTTTTTCGTCGAGCACGCGATCCACCAGGCTCTTCGAAACGAGGCCGGAAATGAACTTCAACAGCCGTCCACCGGCCTCTTTTTCGATGGAGGTGACCCAGTTGGTGGAGACCCGGGCCCTTTGAGCCACCATTTGGATCAACTCCTTGTCCAGGAATGGAAAGCCGAGGCGCTCGGCAACCGCCTTGCCGAGCGTGATGCCTCCTGCACCGAACTGGCGGGATATGGTGACGACGGCCATGTGCTGTCTCCCGTGGTTGGTTGGGGTAATGGTCGCTTGCTCAACGAATCGACGCTGCTGTCGGCTGCAATGCCCCGGGCTTTATTCGGGTCAGGGTTTTGCGCATATAACCGTAACCTATTTCCCCCGGGCAGACAATAAAAAGTCGAGATCTCCTTGCCGAATCAACCGATCCCGGTAAAGTCAAAACCCAATTTGGCCTGGAACTTTTCAATCCGCTTGAAGATCTCCTTGAGCATCGTCTGCTCGAGCCGGGACAGCTTTTTCGGGTTGATGTAGTTGTCCGGAAGCCCGCCTTCTTCGACCACGGCGGCAACCTGGCGGACGAAGCGAAGCTGCATCAGAAAACTGTATCCCTGGTCCAATTCGTTGTAGTCCTGCCAGGTCAGTGCCTTTTTCAGACAGAGCCGGTGAAGCCGCTGCTGGGTGTTGGTTTCCTCGACCTTGTGATGAAGGGCGTAGATTCTGGCAAAATCGACGATCGGCTGCATGCCGCTCTTGATGTCGAAGGCATTCCGGTGTTCGCCCTTCGATTCGACGACGAAATTGCGGAAGAACCCGAGCGGCGGCTTGAAGTGAAGCGCGTTTTCGGTCAGGTTCCGGAAGAAACCGGCCCACCCGGAAAGAGCGGAAAACATGTGACTTCGCAGTTCGCCGATGAGCTCGGCGTCGCCGAAGCCGCTGCGCAGATCGAAAAAGATGCTCGCCTGTAAAAGCGCCTCTCCTTCCCCCTTGCGAATCCAGGTGGAGAAATATTCTTTCCAGACCGACAACGGCTGGCACCACTTCGGGTTTTGCGCCATCACGTCGCCCTTGCAAAACGCGTAACCGGATTGATCCAGCCATGTGCAGACCTTCTTCCCGAAGGTCAAAAAGTACCGCTGCACCTCTTCCTTTCGGTCCGCGCCGACGTCCTCGTAAACGATGGCATTGTCCTGATCGGTTTTCAGGGTCTGCTCCCGGCGGCCCTCGCTTCCCAGGATCATGAAGGCGAAGCGGCACGGCGGCGGCCCGAGTGCCTCCAGGGCGAAATCGATGAGCCGCTTGAGGACCGCATCGGCGATGGTGCTGATCAGTGCGGTCACATTGCGGGCCTTGGCGCCGCTGTGAATCAAATTCTGAACGATCATCGGCAGGCGGTGGTGTTTTTCGAAGAGTTCGTCCACGCTGTCTGCGCTGTTGACCTCCCTCAGGAGAAAAAATGGGGATTGTCCCTGCGCGGTGAGCAGGTCGCTGTTGGTGACGATCCCCACAACCCGGCCGGTATCGTCGGTCACGGCAAGGTGCTTGATGTTGTGTTCCATCATCTCCATGAGCGCCTCGAAAATCAGGCGCTGTTCCGGGATGGCGTAAAGGGTCTCGGACATGATGTCGGTGACCGGTCTCTTGATGTCGTATCCGACGGCGATCACCTTTTTCCGCAGGTCGTTGTCCGTAATCAGCCCCAGGTAGTTGGATCCGCTCTGAATCAGGATCGAGGAGCAGCGCTTGCGGCTCATGATGTCGGCCGCCACCTGGATCGTTTGGTCCTTGTCGCAGGAGACGACATCCCGGGTGGCAAGAGCCGCCACCGGCTGATTGAAGAACTGAAGGCCCTCTTGTTTGGGTTGTGCCGATGAGCGCGTGATGATGCCGGCATAGGTTCGGTCCAGCATGCGCTTCCCGAAAGTGTCGGTAAAGTAGTCGGAAAATGCGTCAAAGCGGTTGCAAAGGTCGAAAAACATCGCCCTGGAAAGTCTGTAGAAGGTGGTGTCCTCCTGGGTCTTGAGCGTGCGCACAGGGGTGCCGTCGTTGAGCAGCAGGGAAATGCCGCCGAACAGGTCCCCTTCCCCGAGAAGTCCGCTCAGTTTCTTCTCGTTGTTTTCCTCGAAGTATCGCTCGGCCGCGCCCTGCTGGACCAGGTACAGGTGGTCGAGCCTTCCACGCCCCTGGACGAAAAGGATTTTTCCCTTGGGATGACGCACCACGGACAGGGCGGCAGCCACCTTTTCCAGCTCCTCTTCAGGAAGAAACGAAAACGGGACGATTCCAGACAGAAACAGGAACGCCTTGCTGGACGAAACGATGGCGGCATACGACTCGTCCCGCATCCGTCGGGTGAACATGTCGACAAAGTGCCGGTGGAAGTTTTTGTGGCCGGAGCACAGGTCGAGAAAATCCCGTTTCGGAATCCGGTAGACTGCGGTGTCTTTTTGGACGGTAACGGTTCGAAGGGAAAGCCCCTGGTTCATGAGAATGGAGATCCCGCCGAACAGGTCCCCGGGCTTGAGCAATCCGCTCAGGAATCGCTGTCCCTCCTTTTCGTGGTGGATCTCCAGTATGCCGGCTTTGATGATGTCGACAAAATCGATTCGGGTCTTGTTCTGGACCGACAACTGCGTTCCGGCCGGAAACACGGCTTCGGTGATTTTCGAGATCAGGCCGTCACGTTCGGAGCCGCGCAGGTCTGAAAACGGGGCGGTCTTCTCGAGCATATCGAGAAGTCTCTTTTTATCCATCAATACTTCTTCCGCGCATAGTAGGTTCTTTGGGATGCTTCCCGTGCCTGTTTCAGGCTGTGAACCCCGCTTTTGGCCAGAATCGACAGCAGCTTCAGAAACACCTCGGCAGTGGCAATGGCATCGCCGAGGGCGGTGTGTCGCCCGACAATGCTGATGCCCATCCTCGCAGCGATGTCCTCCAGGTTGTGGCTGTTGTGGGCCGGATGGACCGCCGCCGACAGAAGCAGGGTGTCGAGGACGGGATTGATGAACCGGACCCCCGTGGGCGCCTCCTTGAGTTGAAGCATTTTCATGTCAAAAGCGGCATTGTGGGCCACGAGGATCGTTCCCTCGGCAAACCGGTGAAATCGGGGAAGCACCAGTTCAATGCCCGGCTGATTTTCAAGCATCTCGGGCTGAATGCCGTGGATCTTCACCGACTCGCGGGGCATCGGCCGGCGGGGATTCACCAGTTGGTCGAAAACCTCGTCCCGCAGCAGTCGTCCGTTTACGATCCGAACCGCACCGATGGAGATGATTTCGTCTCCGCCGGAGGGGTTCAGCCCGGTGGTCTCCGTATCGAATACCGTATAGGCAAGCTCGCGGAGCAGGCACTCGTCCAATTCCGGGTTCTGGCCGGGTTGGTTGAACAGGTCGAAGTCGTAAAACTCGGGACGGCTGTCGGGCAGAATCGTGATCCTCCGGATCTTTTCCGGCTCCGTGTGCTCCAGTACGGGAATCAGGATCCGTAAGCACGCCTGTCCCGGTGCACGAAGGGAAGTGCGGGACCACAGGTCGGCTTCGTGGTGGCGGAGGACCGTCTCCAGGGTGAGCGGAAACTGTTCGGCGCCCACCGAGAGGATCTGTTTTTCCCAGGTGCGGACGGCCTGTCCGGCGACCGCATCTCCCTGCCAGCGGATGTCGAGGTTCACCAGGCGATCGGTGCGCTCCGCCTGGCAACGAAAGTGAATGCAGCCGGTGGCCGCACGGAGCTGCTGAATGAGAAACAAAAAGGCGAGGACCAGAGAATAGCTGTCGATTCGCACCTCGATCGCCGGATCGTTGCAAGCGATTTCAATCTCGATGCCCAGGCGTTCTGCGGTTTTCTTCCGAACCGTCTCCAGAAAGTCATCGGCCCGAGTGCGCACCAGGGGCCATTTGGTTTTCAATCGTCCGGTCAGCTCCTCGGTGCTTTGATTCAGCAGTTCGCCCAGGGCAAGCGACTCCCGGTGGATGATCTGTCGGAACCGGTCCAGCTGCTCGGGTTCCATCTCGGAGTATTCCAGGATCGCTTCGATGGCCGACCGAATGCTGGCGGCAGAAGAGCGGGTCCGGCGGGTGAGCGAATCGATCATCATCCCCATCCTGCTTTCCTGCTCCAGCTCGCGGGTGATATCGAATATGATCAGAATAAATCCGGTCAGCTTGCGCAGGGTGTTGAGGACCGGGACCGCCTCCACCCGGAAAAGACGGTCGTCGCCGCCGATGAAAACAAAGGTGGACTGGATGTTTTCCTCCGCGCGTTCGAGCTGGTCAGCGATTTCATCCAGTGCGTGGACGATCAGATTTTTATCGACGAGGCTGAAAATGGACCGGCCCAGCCCGATGAACGATTCGTCCTGATCGCCATTTTCCCTTTCGTCTGCACCGGCCTCCTTTCTTCCGGCGAGAATCGATTTCGCCTGCCGGTTGTAGAGCAGGATCTGGCCTTCGCTGTTGCAGATCACAACCCCTTCCGGCAGTTCACCCATAAAC
>JASFPT010000293.1:0-4759 GCA_050115795.1 Desulfobacterales bacterium | reverse complement strand
ACCGCTGCTTCATCGATCGAAACGGATGCAGCGGTCATGGCCGGGAAAGGTGGGCACTGCCCTCGATATAGAAGCGAAGCGGACGCTTTGCCCATTTTCCGGCATAAACGTCCCGAGGAAGCGCTGCTGAGGGCCGCATGGATTTGCGAATAGCCATTTCCGGTTCGGTTTCGATTCTCTGGTCCTTTTGGCGACAGCGGGTTCGTTCCGGCATGACGACGGAGGGAAATGCAACCCAGCCGCCAAAGCCGGCCTCCAAAAAGAGCCCCGCTTCTGGATGACCCACATCAATGTCGAAAGGGGAGAGGTTCCCTATCCAGCCCCGAAACCTTGTCGGGCTCCAGCCTGACTCTCTTGCTGGATTCATCCGATTGGGGCACGGGTTTTTCCGCATCCGGTGACGCCTTTTTTGCGGCCGAGCGAGGCCCCCTGCGATGCGAAAACCGAGCTTAGCAGAATATCATGTCCCTGCCGGGTCCTTATGGGGTTTGCCGCCGCCAGGATCCTGAAGAAAAGTGCCGGACGAAACCGGGGGATCGGCGCCGGCCCCTGGGGCGTGGCGGCGTACAACCGGTTTTCGTCCAGAAGGCGGGTCAGCAGCTCCGCTCCGATCCGGCCCCGTTTGGACACCGCTGCAAATCGAAGCGCCTCTTTCAGGGAAAGCCCGCTTCTGCCGACCGGCAGCCCCTTGATGAAATTCAGAATCCTTGCCGAAATAAAGAGCGTGTACAGATCGTCCCGATCGAAGTGGGGCCCCTCGATGGCCATGGCCGTCGAACGGGCCTTGAAACAGTCCAGTTCGCTGGGATCTTCAGACGCGACCGCCATGGGAGCGCCGGGGGTCTGATAGAAGATGGATGCCCCGATGAGCACCGGCAGGCGGGCCAGCACCGCCATGGTATCAATCATGTTTTCCGGTTTTTCAAACGGCAGGCCGATGATCTGGTAGGCGACGATCCGAAATCCGAGGTCGCGGGCCTCTTTGACGACAGCCTCGAATCGCTCGGGTGTATGGGGGCGGTTCACGGCGGCAAGGCTCTTTTTGTCGGCGCTCACCAGCGACAGGTTCAGGTCGGAAAAGCCGGCCTGCCGCATGAGGGTCAGCACCTCCCGGTCCAGGCTCAGGCAGGAGACGCCGTTCATGGCCGTCAGGCGGATCTCGCCGGGGGCCCATCGATCGGTGATGAGCGACAAAAGTCGTATGAAATCGCTTTTGTGAAAGGTGAGATTGTCGTCTTCAAAATCAAATGCACGGTATCCTTCCGCGAATCGCTTTTCCATTTCATGGAACACGGCTTGCGGTTCACGACGCTGAAACCCTCCAGCAAAGGTCCGGTGAACCGAGCAAAAGGCGCACCGGTGCGGGCAGCCCCTTGTCGTGGTGACAAAACAAAGGGGCCGCCTGCCGAGGGTGTAACGCGAAAGCTCCAAATCGGAAAAATCGGGAACGGGAAGGCTGCTAAAGTCGTCGTTTCTGCCGGGCGGATTCATGAAGATTCGGCCGTCTTTCTTGAAACCGAGCCCGGCAATGGCTTCAACAGGCTTGCCGGCGCAAAGGGCGCCGGCAAGTGCGACAAATGCCTTTTCCGCCTCTCCGGCGATGATCAAATCCACGTTCGGGTCGGAAAGCACCGCCTGCGGGCAGGCCGAAACATGGGGGCCTCCCATGAGGATGGGAACATCGATTTGCTTCTTGATCTCCCTTGCACAGGCGGCCGCCTCCCGATGATAGGGGGAAAACAGAGACGAGATACCGACCAGATCCGGTGCTTCGGCCGCCACCGCCGAGGCGATCTCTTCGAATGCCGCTCCAAAGTGCATGTACCGGTGAAAGGTGGAAAAAGGGCTTGAATCGGCAAAACGGTAATATTCCTTGAGGTAGGAGAGATCCGGCGGCAGCGGAATTTGCCGTTTTCCCCGCCCGTGATGGAAATCGATCACCTTGACCGTCACGGCCGGAAGCGCCCGGCGGACCGCGGCCTTGAGCATGCACAGGCCAAGCGGCTGAAGCCGGATGTCGGTGTCGTAAAAATCCTGAATGGGGGGTTGGAGGAGGATGATCTTCATCTTTTCAGATCCGTAGCGATACCGGGCGACGGTATCATGATCCATACGGATTTTCTGCCACGAAATGCAACCCGGTTCCCAAGACAAGAAACGCCCGGCCGAAACCCGGCCGGGCGTTGATGTTTGGCTCCTCGGGTAGGACTCGAACCTACAACCTAGTGGTTAACAGCCACCCGCTCTGCCGATTGAGCTACCGAGGATCAGGTTTGAACGGTGCTCTTTAATAAAATTGATCCGGCAAGTCAAGAAAAAATACGTGCAATTCCTCGACAGCAGGAGCATGGCCCACCCATATCGAATCCCGGTATCCGGACTTGCGGCGGTTTCGGATTGACAGCGTAGAGGCGCGCTTATATTAAGAATGATAACTGATAAGAGGAACGATTTGAAAACGACCCCTCAATACCGCATGACCCGGCAGCGGAAGGTGATCCTGGAAGCGGTCCGAACAGACCTGGAACGGCACATGACCGCCGATGAAATATACGAGCAGGTGCGAAAACGCCTGCCCCGTATCAGCCTCGGCACGGTCTACCGGAACCTGGAGATCCTGGCCGAACTCGGGGCCATTCAGAAGCTGGAGCTGTCCGGAAGCATCAAGCGTTTCGACGGCAACCCGAACCGCCATTACCATATCCGGTGCATGCGCTGCGGCCGCGTGGACAATGCGCCGGTGGCTCCGCTCCAGCAGATCGAAGACAAGCTCTACGGGGCGACGGTCTTTACCATCTTGGGCCATCGCCTCGAATTCGAGGGATTCTGCCCGAAATGCTCCAAGGAGGCGGCCGCCGACTTTTCATCGGCATCTGAACAAGCCGGAGACTGAGCCGCCCTTCTCCTGTTCAACCAGCAGTCCCATTCTTGGGTCGTTCTTTAGTGGAGCGATTCTTTCATAAAATCGCGGAAGCAATTTTATCAGCCGATAAAGTGGTCCTTGTGGCGGATGCCGGACTCGCTGAGCTCGTCCGGTTTTTCTTCTGCTGTGGTTTCCGGCTTCGGTTTCGGGGCCGGTGCCGGTTCCGGGGGTGCGGCCGCCCCCGTTTCCTGCAGCAAAATGCTCGTCCCGCAAAAGTCGCATTCGATCTGGGCAGGCGCTTCTCCTGCCGGAATCTCCATTTTCCGGTTGCACTTGCTGCAGGAAACGATGCGGACCTCCGACGACTTCGATGCCGGGGGGGCGGGTGCCGGTGCAGGGCCCTCCTTTGAAACGGCCGGTGCAGCCCCCTCCTCTGGGGGATCGGAAGGCCTGGGGGCTGCTGCCCCTTCGATAAATGCCAGAACCGCTTTCCGGACGCTCTCGTTGTCGTCCTCTCCGCCTCGCTTTTGCAGCCTTTCGTAGTCCTGCTTCGGCAGCACCAGACGGACTTCGATTCGGTGGACATTCTCCATGGCCTGGTTGAGCTGCTCCAAAGCGGCGGCCAGTTCGGCAAACTTCATGTCCCCGGCATCCATTTTTTCCTTGATCCGGGCCTGGATGTCATCGGCAGAAAGCCATTCGTCCTGGAAGCGGATGGTTCCTTCGGTGAGGCGTATCTCGGCCATCTTCCACCCTCCCTGCTCCGCCCGCCGCAAGCGGCCGGCGGGGCTCAAGAAATTCACTGTGCCAGGGTCCGGGGTCCGTTCAACCGATGTTCGGCATCAAGGTCCAGCGGATCACCCAGAAATCGCCGTCGTCGTGGCGATCGATGCAGACGATTCCGCCATTTTGAAACTTGAAGACCGGCCGGTCTGCGGTGCCGGAGACCAGATAAGCGGCGAGCCGTTCCATAAACGGAAGGTGGCCCACCAACATGATATTGGTCGACGGATCGAGTTGTCCGGCGACCGAAGCCACGTCGTCGAGGGGGTCGATACCCTTCCTGGCATCAACCCCGTGGCGGGGAGCCAGTGCGGCCGCCATGATCTCAGCCGTCTGCAGGGCGCGCTTTTTGCCGGAATGGAAGATCCGGTCCACCACCACCTCATATCCGGCGGCCACGTTGGCAATCCGCTCCACCTCCGCCCGTCCTTCCCGGGAAAGGCCTTTTTCCGGATCGACGTCTTTGGGCTCGTTTTTGCCGTGTTGCACCAGATAAATCGCCATGGTCAGGTCTCCTGGGCGGGGTTGACCTTTTTCAGGATCTTACCGTTTTCATCCAGCAGGTAGAGCAAAAACCCGTTTTCCGCGGCATGTCGGAGCAAATCCTCGTAGATGATCGCCTGGGCCTCGTATTTGCTGCCCGGTTCCCGCGGCAGATTGACAAAACACTGGAGCGCGGTGTCTTTTTCACGAAACATCGGGATAAAGGAAAACGCCCCTTCCTCGTCTTGCATCCCGACCACCGTTTCGGACCGTCCCGGATTCTGGATCATCACCCACAGCCAGTCGGTTTTTTTGATCTGCTTCCCCATTGGCAAGCCCCTTGAGCGTTTGACCGATATTCACGGCCCATGGTAAAGTGAGTTGTGATTTTCAGCCCCGCGATTTTCCCCTCGGTACATTGTTCGATCATGTGCGATAAGGTCTGAAAATAATAGCGAGAAATCAGAAATGATGTCAACGGAAACCTCGGCGGCGACCGACGGCAACCTCGGCGGCGACCGACGGCAACCTCGGCCCTGCCGCCACGAGCCGAAAATGGGCAGACTTCTACCGCTGCTGACGATTGCCGTTTTGCTGGCCGCCCTGCCGCTGCGGGCCGACGCATTGGAT
>JASFPT010000292.1:0-4762 GCA_050115795.1 Desulfobacterales bacterium | reverse complement strand
ACCTGAACAAAAATCAGAGAGTCAAGCCCACGGCCGAACTGCTGGTAAAGGCCCTGGCCCTGGGTCTCGTTCTGATCTTTATCGGCTGCGAGAGCGAGCCGCCCCCAAAAGCCGCGCCTGCGGTGGTTCGAAAAAAGATCGAGGCGGGCCAGCCCGACACCGCAAAAAATGCCGAAGCGGGAAAAAAGGACGCTTCAAAGGCAACGGCGGCGTCCAATAAACCCGCGTCGACTGCGCCCGTAAAACAGGCGGCCCCGCAGGATCAGCCCGCAAAGCCAGCAACGAAGGCGGCTTCCACGACTGCGGCGCCAAAGTCCCCGCAGAAGGCAGCCGGGCAGACGATGCCGGAGCCGGCAAGCGCTTCGCCGGCCGATGAAGGAAAAGCCCAGGTCATCGTCGCCGCGGCAGAGGGAAAAGCCCCTACGCCGGACCCATCGGGGGCAGCCCAATCCGATGCCAAAATGTCCGGGGTGAAAACAGAGACAACCCCGGGGGAATCCCCCATGAAGATGGCGTCGGCGGCCGGCCGTCCCCCGGTGATCATTGTCGATCCCTTTGAGCCCTTGTTCAAAGAAGAAGCGCCCGAACAGAAGCCGTCGGTAACAAAGCCGGATCGGCCGACCCGAATTCCCCAGACCCCTCTGGAAAAAATCGATCTGGGGCAGTTGAAACTCACTGCCATTATGCGGACGCCCGCAGGCAACAAGGCCCTGGTCGAAGAAGCATCCGGCAAGGGCTACATCATCCAGAAAGGCACCTGGATCGGGGTCCACGCCGGCCGCGTGCAGGAGATTACCGACGATGCCGTTGTTGTTGAAGAAGAGATCGAAAACGCTTTAGGAGAAATTTCCCTGACCAAGAGAGAATTGAAACTTCAGAAACCACCTGGAGAATAACACCATGTTTCACAACGCAGTCACTCGATTCCGGTGTGTCGCAGCAATGCTGGCCTTCTGTCTGGCCGTGTTGATGGGATGTGCCCAAAGTTCCGCAGTCAAACCGACGACGGAGACGGAGGAATCGGCCCCGCCGAAAATGATCACCGGCCTGCGGACCGCCCAAAGCGGCGATTCTGAGACCGTTTTCATCGAGGGAAACCAGGATTTGGTCTACACCTCGGTGAAACAGGCCTTTCCGGCCGGAGTGATCCTCTATTTTCCGGACACAGCGCTGTTTCTTTCCCAGGTCCAAACCGATTCCCTGAAAGACAGCGCCGTGATCGAATCGGTGAAGACCTCTGAAATGACAGAAAAAGGAACGACCTCCCGGATCGAGATCCTCCTCAAGGAGGATGCCCCATACCAGGTCGATTCCATGCCCGGGGGCTTGAAGATCGCCTTTACCAAACCGACGACCAAGGCCGAGCCCACAGCCGCCCTATCCCAGCCCGCCAAGGAAACCGAAAGCCCGAAAGCGGTTGTGACCAAGCCGGCTACCGCCCTGGAGTCGGTGGTTACAACTGCCCTGGAAAACGGGCAGCAGGTGGCCATCCGCGCCGACGGTACGATTTCCAACTACAAAAGCTTCACCGTGACCAACCCGGCCCGGATTGTTTTCGATATCTTCGGCATCAAGGCCGACACCAAAAAAGAAGAACAGCAGGAGGTGGGTACCCGCTGGGTCCGCCGGGTGCGCTATTTCGGTTACCCGGACAAGGTCCGCGTTGTGCTGGACACCCGCCCGGCATACCTGGATCAATACCGAGCCGACTCCACGGCTGACGGACTGGTGGTCGTCGTCGGAGAAGGAAAGGCTCAAAAAACCCCGGCTCCCCAGGCGACCGCTCCGGATTCTGCGAAGGGGGCTGGCACGGCAGCGCCGGTGGTGGCCGCCGGCGGCAAACCCGCCTGGGTGAACCGTGTCGACTTTTCCAGCGAAGAGGCCGGGACCTCGACCGTGATCATCGGAACCACCCGGCCGGTCCGTTACGATGTGGAAAAGACCGAGGATCGGCGACTGGTTGTGAAGCTGTACAATACGCGAGTGCCAAGCTATCAGCAGCGGCCGCTGATCACGACACGATTTAACAGCGCCGTGGACCGGATTTCTCCGATCCAACCGGCAGGATCAAAGGATCTTACCCTGGTCACCGTGGAGCTCAGAGAAAGTGTTCCCTACCGCGTGGAGCAGGTGGACGACCTGTTGATGGTTCACTTCGAACCATCCAGTATACCGCCCAAGCCGTTCGAGCAGGCGCGCCTTCCCGAATGGAAGCGGGTCTTGACCGAATCGGCAACGCAAGCGACACCTGCCCCCGGGGCCGAGGCGGCTGCAGCCGCTCCGGCGACGGCGGGGGCCGCCGGCACCATGGCGGCTGAAGGAAAGGCGGTTTCAGAGACGACGGCCCCGACACCGGCAGCAGGACCCCCGGCGCCGGCTGCGGCGCCGGTCAGAGGGGCTCAAAAAATTTACACCGGAGAAAAGATCGCTCTTGATTTCTACGACACGGACATCAAGAACGTGTTCAGAATTCTGCGGGAAATCAGCGGGCAGAACTTTGCCATCGACAAGGATGTCACCGGAAAGGTGACCCTTACCCTGGACAAACCGGTCCCCTGGGATCAGGTCCTCGACCTGGTGCTGCGCATGAATCAGCTCGGCATGGTCCGGGAAGGCAACATCACCCGTATCGCCACGCTCCAGACCCTGGCAAAGGAAGAAGAGCTTCGCCGGGGTCAGCTCGAAGCCCAGCTCAAGGCAGAAGAGCAGCAAGATGCCCTGGAACCGCTGGTCACCACCTACATTCCGATCAACTATGCCAATGCCGAAAGCGATATACGACCCCACCTCGAGTCACTGCTGACCAAGGGTCGCGGATCGATCAGTGTCGACTCGCGGACCAACCTGATCATCTTCACCGATGTGCCGAGCAAGGTCGAACAAGCCAAGGAGATCGTGAAAAAGCTCGATACCGTCACACCCCAGGTGCTGATCGAGGCCCGGATCGTGGAGGCGACCACCAACTTTGCCCGGAACTTCGGCGTTGACTGGGATGCCACGGTCAACCAGGGAGGCCAGCCCAGTGGCACGCTTGGCGGAAATATCCAGTACGACTTTGCGACCAACAACCTGGGTGTGGCCAACACGGGCGTTTTGGGGATCCAATTTACCAAGATCGGCGGAACCCCCTTTACGCTCAACGCTCAACTGCAGGCCCTGGAAAGCATGGGGGAAGGAAAGATCATCTCCACACCCAAGATCATCACCCTGGACAACAAAGCGGCCACCATCAAGCAGGGAACGCAGTTTCCCTACAACAAGCTCGACGCCGACGGCAACACGACCACCGAGTTCATCGACATCGTGCTTCAGCTCACGGTCACCCCCCATGTGACCCCCGACGACCGGATCTCGATGAACATCCAGATCACCAAGGCCGATCAGACCGGCTTGGTCGGCAACATCCCGGTGCTGGCCACAAAGGACGCCCAGACCGAACTGCTCGTCAACGATGGGGAGACGTTCGTGATCGCCGGCATTATCAAGAACACGGTCAACGAAGGCTCCGACGGTGTCCCCGGTTTGATGCATGTGCCGCTGCTCGGCTGGCTCTTCAAGAACAAGACCGTCTCCGACCAGAAAGAAGAGCTGCTCATTTTCATCACACCGAAGATCATCCGTCTCGAGCAGCGGAACTTCAGCTGAACCGATCCTCCCTCCCTGAACCGAAAAGCCGGCGGAAACCGCCGGCTTTTCGCATTTCGGGTTTATACCGCTTTCCATTATGGCGTTCCGTATGAGGAACCGCGGCATAAGGGTTCTTCTGTTTTTCTACCGGCTGCGCAGATCCTCAGCGGCCAGCCTCGCCTGCTCTGCGATTTTGCTGTCCGGCGGGGACACCTTGGCCGCCGTCTCAAAGTGCTGGAGGGCCAGATCCTTTTTCCCGGCGATCAGATACGCCCGCCCCAGGTCGTAGTGCACCGGGCCGTTTTCCGGGGCGCGGGCAACGGCCTTTTCCAGCTCCCGGATCGCGTCTTTCACCATGCCCCTCTCCAGATATGTCCGGCCGAGCCAGCGGCGCGCCATGACGAACTCCGGCTGCAGGTCCAAGGCCTCCAGAAAGTACTGCTCTGCCTTGACGAAGTCTTTTTTCTGGAAGTACGCCCAGCCCAGGTTATAGAGCGGGTAGTGCGGCGTAGCGTAAAGGACGTCCTGGGTGAGCGATTCGAAGATCGGAATCGCCCGGTCGTAGTCTCCCTTGGCCAGGTAGGCGGTGCCCAGGTTGTTCTTCGCCGGCGCAAAGTCGGGTTTGATTCTCAGCGCCTCTGAAAGATGGTTGATGGCCTCATCCAGATGCCCCTTGGCCATGTAGGCCATCCCCAGATCCCCTTGGAGGAGGTGGTCCTCGGCGTTGAGCTTTTCTGCTTTAAGCAGCTCCCGAAGGGCGAGGGTGTACTTGCCGTCCGCCAGGTACGCTTCCCCTAACTGCCGCAGGGCTTCGGCCTGTTTTTCGTTTTTGATCTTCTGGCCGCCGGCACAGGCGACGACGCAGACCAAAAGCACCAGAAGCCATACGAGCGGCATCCGGCGCCATTGTTTCGGGCTGTTGTTCTCCATCCGCGAACCTCCGTTTCTAACGCATGCGACAATCTGCACGACGGATCGTTTCCATCTGCCTCCGGTATCGGCGCAAGAACGCTTAAGACGGGCTTGAGCCGTCTGAAAATCCGACCTGAACCACCCGAACGCCCCGGTCGGACAGAAAATCCAGCATCCGGTGGTGAAGGGGGGCTTCGGATACCAGCACGCGACGGTTGTTCTC
>JASFPT010000291.1:0-4787 GCA_050115795.1 Desulfobacterales bacterium | reverse complement strand
GGTCTCCATGGAACCGGAAAGCTCCATCTTGGCCTTTTCCGCCGCCTCCTTGAGCCGCTGCAGGGCCATCTTGTCCTTGCGCAGGTCGATCCCCTGGTCCTTTTTGAACTCGTCTGCCAGGTAGTCGACGATCCGCAGGTCGAAGTCCTCGCCGCCCAGGTGGGTGTCGCCGTTGGTGGCCTTCACCTCGAAGACCCCATCGCCGATCTCCAGAATCGAGATGTCGAAGGTGCCGCCGCCCAGGTCGAAGACGGCGATTTTCTGGTCGGCTTTTTTGTCGAGCCCGTAGGCCAGGGAGGCCGCGGTGGGCTCGTTGATGATCCGCTGCACGCTGAGGCCCGCGATCTTTCCCGCGTCCTTGGTGGCCTGGCGCTGGCTGTCGCTGAAGTAGGCCGGCACCGTGATCACCGCGTCGGTGACCTTCTCGCCCAGGTAGTCCTCGGCATATTTCTTGATGTGGGACAGGATGAACGAGGAGATCTCCGCCGGGCTGTAGCGTTTGTCCTTCATCGCGATGCGCACGTCGCCGTTTTCGGCTTTCTCGATCGTGTAGGGGAGGACCCTTTGGTCCCGCTGCACCTCCGGGGAGTCGAATTTCCGGCCGATCAGCCGCTTGACGCCAAAGACGGTGTTCACCGGGTTGGTGACCGCCTGGCGTTTGGCGATCTGACCCACAAGCCGCTCGCCGTTGCCGTTGACAGCGACGATGGACGGCGTCGTCCGGCCGCCCTCGGCGTTGGTGATGACTTTGGCTTCTGTGCCCTCCAGGACCGCCACACAGGAGTTGGTGGTCCCCAGGTCGATTCCGATTGTCTTGCCCATTTCTGTATTCCTCCTTTTCGCGTGCAATGTCGGTTGCCCGCTCTTGTCGTTTCCGATCGAACAGTAAGAATTCTGCAGAGTCAGTCAAGAAAAAAATATTATTAATTTATATTTTAATCTCAAAGTAATGAAAAAGTGGGGGCCTATTGTCGTGTCCCGGAAATACCTTACAAATTACAGTCGCTCCCGCCGGGGCGGGCGTCCAGGCGAAATGTCTCTGAATTCCCGCTTTTGCGGGAATGATCGATTGGGAATCTGTCGGTGCTTTTCTGAAAATTTTAGGAAATGAATTACAGAAAGCGGCACTAGGGCAAAGGGGAAAAGCCGGTATGGTCGTAGTAGCGTTCGTCGAGAAATCCGTCGACCTGCTCCAGCGTCTGCAAGGCCGGGGGTGTAAACTGAAAGGCGAGACTCAAAAAGACGGCTGTGATCCGGTAGGTCACGCCCCAGAGGATTTCAACTCCTCTGCGCCCTTCATGCCGGTAGGCGGGAAATTCGCCGGAACGCCGGCCGATGCGCTCCGAGACCGAAGGGGCGTAGACGACCCGATAGCGGCGGTACCGCGCCGGATCGAGCAGATCTTCAATCCGGATGTACACGATTCGTTCCACCTCCCAGTTGGTCCGGTACCGTTGACGGCGCTTCACCCACCCCACCATCGGGTGGATGATCCGTCTGAACAGTTCAAGGCGCTGGGCCGGAAGGGGGCCCAGAAACCGAATGGAAAGCGGATTCAAGCGCATCTCTTCGAAGCTTTCGCGCAGCGCTGCGGCAAGCATCAGCGAAAGGTGCCGGTGTCGGAAGCCGCTGCCGTTTTGCCACTGCCGGAAGTGGGGCCAGCGCCGGAGGGGCGATCCCGGCAGGCGCAGCATCGCAGCCAGGATCGGGTCGACGGTCGGCTCCGGGCTTCCGCCGGGAAAGCACAGGTCGCCGGCCTGGCGCACCCGGGCCGATCGCTTGTTGAAGATCAGGCAGGGGGCCCCCTCCGAATCGAACCCGATCGGAACCACAACGGCCGTGGCAGAGGGCCCGTCTGCCGGAATTACCGGCAGGGTCTCCTCCCGGGGGAGGGACGCCAGGATTTCCGAGATTCGGTATTGGAGGGTGCCGTCCGGTTCGTCATAAGGGGACATCGAAGGTTCCTTTCCCGGACTCCTACTATAGGGCTGCACAGGCCATTTCTCAACTCCCGGCCGGGCAAATTCGAATCGGCAGCAGATCGGCCGGCGCAGCGGGAAACGCGACGACGTTCACGGGGCAAGCGGCATTGCCGGCAAAAGATCGCTCTCTGCAACTGGCCTTATCCGCCGCGCGCTCTTGTCAACGATTCAACGTATCTGGTACCCTTTGCCCACGCGACACGCCCGGAGACTGACGATGACCGCTTTTGACCTCCTGCAGCTCCCCCTTGACGGCGTCCGACTCATCGAAGCCGGTGCCGGAACCGGCAAAACCTACAGCATTGAAGGGCTCTTTCTGCGCCTGATCCTCGAGGCAGGCCTCGCCGTTGACCAAATTCTGGTGCTGACCTTCACTGTTGCGGCCACCGATCAGCTTCGGGATCGGATCCGGCAGCGGCTTTTTGCGCTTCGCAAGGCCCTGGCCGAAGGCGCCGCAGACAATGATGCCGCGGTCTCTGCGCTCGCCGCCCGGGCAGGGAACCGGAAGGCCGCCCTTCGGGCCGCAGACGATGCTCTGCTCGATTTCGACCGCGCAGCCGTCTACACGATTCACGGATTCTGCCAGCGCCTGCTCTCCGAATACGCATTTGAAACCGGAAACCCGTTCGACACCGCTCTTGCCGCCGATCCGGGGCCGCTCATCGAGGAGGTTTCCTCCGATTTTTGGCGGCGCCACCTGATCGATGCGCCCCCCGAGCTTGCCGCCCATTTTTTCGAGCAGCAGATGACCGGACCCGACAGGCTTGCCGCGCTGTACGGCAGGCTCCAAAGACCGGGAGAGGTGTCGGTCTGCGGCGATCAGGAAAAAGCCCCGCAATTGAGCTCCCTGGAGGGCTTTCGCCGCCGCCTCGATGCGCTCAGGGACCGGTGGCCCGGGGCCAGGGATTCGGTGGCGGCAGCCTTGATGAGCCCCGCCCTGAAGGCCACCGGCTACGGAAATCCGAAAGGGAAATCCCCGGAGACGGAGGCCACGCCCCGCCAGGTCAAGGTCGATGCCTTGTGCCGGGCCATGGACCGGTACCTGGCCGAGGAGTGCCTCGGCTTTCCGACGTTCCCCGAGTTTCGACGGTTCACCTCCGAAGAGATTGCAAAGGCCACCCGCAAGGGCGCAACGGTTCCCGTGCACCCCTTTTTCGAAGCCTGCAGCGCTCTTTTTCAATCCGAATCCAGGCTTCGAAACGAGATGGACCGATACCTGCTGTGGTTCAAAACCGCGTTCGTGGCCGCCGCGCCGGAGCTGCTGGCCGTTGAAAAGAAGCGCCAAAACGTTCTGTTCTATGATGACCTGCTGCTCCGGACCCGGGAGGCCCTGCAACAGGAGCGGGGCCTGGCCCGGGCCGCCGCAAACCGATACCGCGCGGCCCTGGTGGATGAGTTCCAGGACACCGATCCGGTCCAGTACGAGATCTTCAGGCGGCTCTTTCGGCGCAAAGATCGTGCCTTGTTCATGATCGGGGACCCGAAGCAAGCCATCTACGGTTTTCGAGGGGCCGACGTGTTCTCCTACCTGGCCGCTGCCGATGACGCCGACGCGCGATACAGCCTTCTGGAGAATTGGCGCTCGGCGCCTCCCCTGATCCATGCCGTCAACGCCCTGTTTTCCGGAGCCGACCGTCCCTTTCTCCTGGACGGGATCGACTTTGCCCCGGCCCGGCCGGCCCGATCCAGTTCCGTGGGAAAAGGGGAGGGGGGGCTGGAGATCTGGCGGGTCGCCGGACGGGAAGACGGCCGCCCCCTTTCGAAATCCGAGGCCTCCAGCCTGCTGATCGGACAAGTCGTCGACGAGATCGACCGGCTGCTTTGCTCCGGCCGGCCGGCCGGCCAGATCGCGGTGCTGGTTCGGACCAACCGCCAGGCGTGGGAGGTAAAATCGGCCCTTTCTGCGCGGCGCATCCCGGCGGTGCTGTACAGCGCCGGCAGCGTCTTTCAATCCGATGAGGCCGCGCAGCTCCATTACCTGCTGCTCGGCATCGCCAGTCCGGCGGATCCCGGCCGGGTAAGGGCCGCGCTGACCACCGAGTTGATCGGCGTTTCGGCCGCCGAACTGGCCGCAGGTGAAAGCGATCCGGACTGGTGGTCCCGCCGGGCGGCGCCGCTTGTCGAGGACGGTCGAAACTGGCGCAACCATGGTTTCATCCGGATGTTCCAGGGTCTCATGGAAAGAGAGCAGATCCGCGGGCGGGTTCTGGCCCGGCCGGACGGAGAGCGGCGCCTGACCGATCTGCTTCATTTGGTGGAGCTTTGCCACCGCGCGACGACCGAGCAGAATCTCGGGCCTTCCGGGCTGCTCAAGTGGCTGGCCGGCCGCCGGGAGTCGACTGCGGCGGCGGCCGACGAAGAGCAGCTGCGGCTGGAAAGTGACGCCCTCGCCGTTCAGGTGGTCACGGTGCACCGGAGCAAGGGGCTGGAGTTTCCAGTGGTCTTTGTCCCCTTCGGTTGGGAATCGAGTGCCGCTCGCAGAAGCCCGGAACTGCTGTTTCACGATCCGGAGGCCGGCTACCGCCTCACCCTCGACCTGGGGGGCGGCGACCGGAAGAGAAGCGAGCGGTTGGCCCGGACCGAGGCATTGGCCGAGGATCTTCGCCTGCTTTATGTCGCCGTGACCCGGGCAAAGGAACGCTGCTATCTGCCCTGGGGTCGGATCAACCAGGCCGAAATGGCTGCCCTGACCTACCTGTTTCACGGCGCCGGGTCCGCTGCGGGGCCGGATCCTGCCGCGGACCTGGAAAAGACCGTCAAGGGCCTTTCAGAATCGGAATTTTTCGCCCCCCTGCAGCGCTTGGC
>JASFPT010000290.1:0-4805 GCA_050115795.1 Desulfobacterales bacterium | reverse complement strand
GAAATGGTGGTTGAGCAAGGCGTAGGAGTAAGCCCCAACCGCGTAGAAGGCCACGTAGCCCAGGTCGAGCAGCCCGGCCAGACCGATGACGATGTTTAGGCCCAGGCCGCACATCACGTAGATCAGGGCGGTGATCATGATGTTGGTCTGGTACATGGAAAAGACGAAGGGATAGGCGGCCGCAAAGGCGGCCACGGCAATGATACCCGGAAGACTGAAGCGCCGGTCCCGGAGGATGCGCTGCGTGAGGGGCAGTTGGCCGCCTTCTTCGGTTTCGGCCGCCTTTTGCCCCCGCTCTTTTCTCCGGATCATAAACCGCCAGACCATCGACAGAAAGAAGCTGCCCAGCCCAACGAAGAGCATGTTCATCCACCGCCACTCCACGGTCCGATAGATCGTGTTGACCCGGATGACCATGATCGGAAAGGTCAGAAACATGAACCAGATCGATACCAGGGCCGATTTTTTGATTTCTTCTGCGACCTGCATGTCAGACCTTTTCGGCTTCGCTGCGACCGAGGATGCCGGCCGGCCGGAAGATCAGGATGAACACCAGGAAAATGAATGCAAACACGTCCTCGTAATCGCTGGAGACGTATCCGGTGAAAAATGACTCGGTCCAGCCGAGGACCAGAGATCCCAGCACCGCCCCGGGGATGCTGCCGATCCCCCCGAGCACCGCAGCCACGAAGGCCTTTATCCCGGCGATAAAGCCGATGTAAAAGTTGATTTGCCCGATGTGGGAGGCGATCAGGACCCCGCCGACGGCCGCCGTAGCCGAGCCGACGATGAAGGTGACGGAGATGACCCGGTCCACGTCGACGCCCACCAGGGAGGCCATGGTCCTGTCCTGGGAGGTGGCGCGCATGGCCTTGCCGATGTTGGTGAACTTGATCAGGATGGTGAGCGCGACCATGACTGCGGCGGTGACCGAGTAGATGACGATCTCAGAGGAGCGGACGACGTGCGCGAAAGGCTTCAGAAAACTGAACTGCGGGATCAGGCTCGGGAAGGGAAGGAAGTCCGAGGTCTGGGCCAGCAGCACGTAGTTCTGCAGGAAAAGCGACATGCCGATGGCGCTGATCAGCGCCGACAGCCTCGGGGCCTTTCGAAGCGGCTTGTAGGCGATTTTTTCGATGGTAAAGCCGTAGGCCGAGCTATAGAGAACGGCGACGATTGAGGCGATCACCAGAATCGCGACTTCGTTCCAGCCCAGGAGCGTCAGCACCCCGGCCACGATCAGGGCGGTGAAGGCCCCGATCATGTAGATCTCACCATGGGCGAAGTTGATCAGTTCGATGATGCCGTAGACCATCGTATAGCCCAGGGCGATCAGGGCGTAGATGCTTCCCCGTGTCAATCCTCCGAGAAAGAGCTCGACAAAGTAATCCATAGAAAAATCTCAGGACGTGGCAGCGCCTTACAGGGTTTGATGGATGGCTGAAATCGGCCTGGTTTCAACAAATCAGGGGGCAGGCGAAGTGCCTGTCCCCTGAATCGTTGAGCCGCAAACGGCATCCGTCCATTGCGCTATTTGATTTCGACGTAGGTGCCGTTCTGGACCTGGTACATCGCAAATCCGACGCCGATGGCATCGCCGCGCTCGTCAAAGCGGATGATGCCCAGCGGTGTGGCGACGTACTCGCTGCGAAGAGCGCTTACGATGTCGTTGTATTCGGTGGAGTTGCTCTTTTCGATCGCATTGAGCAGCGAAAGGGCTGCTGCGTAAGCGTTCAGAAAGAACGCACCGGGGTCTTCGCCGTATTTTTGCCGGTGCTGCTCTATGGCCATCACGGCCATCGGGTTGGCGGTGGTGTCCATTGGACCGGTGGCGTAGACGCCTTCGGCGAACTCCTTGGCCACCTTGATGAAGGTGTCGTCCTTGACGCCGTCATCGGAGATGAAGATCGTGTTCATCGCCTTTTTCCGCATCTGGGTGACGATCTTGGAGGCTTCCGGATGGTAGCCGCCGAAAATAACCGCCTCGGCACCGGAATTCTTGATTTTCTGGACCACGGCCGAATAGTCCACCGCGCCGGGGGTGATCCCTTCGTAGAGCACCACTTCCGCATTGGGTTCGGCTTCCAGGAACGACTTGGCAAACTCGGCAAGCCCCTTGCCGTAGTCGCCCTTGTCGTGGAGGACGGCGATCTTGGACAGCTTCAGCCGTTTCAGGGCGAAATCCACCTCCAGCCGGGCCTGGGCGTCGTCGGAGGCGATGGTGCGGAAGAAGTTGGGGTAGTCTCCGCTCTGGGTCAGGGCCGGGTTGGTGGCCGACGGCGACATGACCGGGATGTTGGAATCCTTGTAGATGCCCAGCGCCGCCTTGGTCGCCCCGCTGCAGATGTGGCCGAGCACAACGTCGACCTTGTCACCCACCAGCTTGGTGGCGGTGTTGGTGGCGACCTCGGGCTTGCAGACGTCGTCTTCCACGATCAGTTCGACCTTGCGGCCGCAGATACCGCCCATGGAATTGACGTGCTCGGCGACCAGTTCAGCGGCCTTGACCGTGGGGATGCCGTAGGATGCCAGGTCGCCGCTGTGGGGACCGGCCACGCCCATCCGGATGGGCGCCAATTCCTTCACGGCAGGTTCGGGCGCGGCTTCCTTTGCCTGTTCTGCGGGTTTTTCCGCTTGACCGCAGGAGACGATGACCGCCCCGGTCATTAACAGGGCCGCCATCAGTGCCAGGACAGTCACCAGCGCATGTGCTGATCGAATTTTCCGCATCTCATTTCCCTCCATTCTTGACGTCTCGCTTGAATAAAAGAGGTGCAAAATTCCCGTTAAAATCCAGTCTATATAACTAAGCCCCGAATCGTGCGTCAAGCTAAAAAAAATCTTGCCGCCAAAAGCAGATGCCGATAAGAAACAGCCCAGGACAAAGCCCAGCGTGCGCCGAACCCAACCGATAGAGCCGATGACCCGTCAATCTCGTCCATGCAAAAATGTGGGCCTTGTGGTCAAGGCCGACCCCGAAGCCGAGGCCAAGGCGGACGAGCTGGAGCGCTGGCTCGGGAAGCGGAGCGTCCGGGCGGTGCGCATATCCAGCCCGAAGCCCGAGCGGATCGCCGCCGGTCGGCCCTCGACCCCTGCGCCGCAGAACCTGGACTGCGTGCTCGTGTTGGGCGGTGACGGCACCTTTCTGAGCGCGGCCCGATGGATCGGAGACCGCAGCATTCCACTGCTCGGCATTAAATTCGGCCAGGTGGGCTATCTGGCGGCGGTACCGGCCGAAAGCCTTTTTCAGGCCGCAGAGGCGGTACTCGACAACGCGCTGGCCGTGGAAACCCGGATGCGCCTCTTTGTCGAACTGTTCCGCGACGGCGCCGCCGTCGTCCAGGAGGCGGTCTTAAACGACGTCGTCGTCAACAAGGGGGCCTTGGCACGGCTGGCCCATATCGAAACCGAGATCGACGACCGATACCTGACCACCTACAGCGCAGACGGGTTGATCATCGCCACCCCCACCGGTTCGACGGCCTACTCCCTGGCCGCCGGGGGGCCGGTCATCCATCCCGCGGTGCCGGGCATCATTCTGACGCCGATCTGCCCGTTTACCCTCACCAACCGACCGCTCATCATCCCGGATCGCTCGGAGATCACCCTGCGTTTCGATGAAAAATCGACAGACATGATGCTGACCATGGACGGCCAGGAAGGACTGGAGGTCAGCAGCCGGGACGTGATCCGGGTCCGCCAACATCCCCACCCCCTTAAAATGCTCACCCTCCCCGGCCAACGCTACTACGACGTGCTCAAGGCCAAGCTGCGCTGGAGCGGCGGGCCGGTGTGATCTGGTTGATTGGTCGATTCGTTGAATGGTTGATTGGGGAATCGGATTTCTCATGGCCTGATGTTACCGGATTTGGCCATTCAACCATTTGACAAATGAACCCATCACGGCCGAATGCCCGAATCGATCGCCTCGGGCGTCTTTTCCGGCGGCAGGTGGGGACGGATGAGAAAATTCTGTCGGACCGCCTGAATGATCTGCTCGATTTCGTCCATGTTCTCGGCCACCCGTTCCAGGGTCTCCCGGGCTGTGCGGGCCGCCTCCGGGGCCTCCCGGCTGGCGGCTTCGATCTGCAGCAGAATCCCCTGGAGGGACGAGAGGACCGCCTCGGAACGGGCCAGGATGTCGCGCACCTTTACCACGGCCGGTTCCACCTGGGATTCGATTCGCTGAAGGCCGTCCAGGTTCTCCTGGAGTTTTGCCATGGCCGGCGGACCCATTCGGGCGGCATCGGCCATCGGTTCGAGGACCTCGTCGATCTTTTTCACGCGGGCTTCGATCAACTCCACCAGTTCCGCCGAACGCAGCAGCCTCCCCGCGGTCCCCTGCCCGCTTTCCAGGTCGGCGGTGATCCGCTCCAGGCTCCCGGTGGCAGCCTCCACATGGGACAGCGTCCCAAACAGCGGGCCATCGGATTCGGTGAGCCGGTCGGTGATATCGGCCAGGTTTTCAATGATCTTTGCCAGCCGGCGTGCCGTTTCCTCCACCTGCAATTCGCCGAGCACGTCGCTCAAGGAGCGCCGGGCCTCGGAAGGGATGATCCCGCCGGGGGGGATCGGCGCGGCGGAGATGCTGCCCGGTTTGATGGAGACGTATTCGGAGCCGATCAGGGTGGGGCTTTCGATCGTGACCCGGGTGCCGCTGGTGATCCGGGATGCGTATTGTTCTTTGACCACGAGGCGGACCTCCACATGGTTCCCGACCAAGGCGACGCTCTTGACCTTTCCCACGTCGGTCTTGTAGAGCTTGACCGGCGTGTCGGGTTCGATGCCGTAGCTCTCATCAAAGG
>JASFPT010000289.1:0-4861 GCA_050115795.1 Desulfobacterales bacterium | reverse complement strand
GGAGAAAGTCCCGGTAGCCGGTTCTTTTCTTCCCCGTTTTTTGGTAGAACCGGTATCGGCAAGCAAAGGAGAAACCGAATGCGCTTGGCGACCCTCAACCTGGACGGCAAAGAGACCGGTGCCCTGCGCCTGGGTGGCGGCTATATCCCTTTGTCTGCCATGAACGCCGGGCTGGGGACCGACTGGCCCGAAGAACTTCAAACCCTGATCGAAACCGGGCGGCTGAACGAGTTGAGATCCTGGTACGCTGCAGGCGGCAGGGCCGAGGTCCACGACCGCCTCCTGGCAGAAAAGGTCGCCCCGGATCAGGCCCGCTTCGGCCCATTGTACCGCTGCCCAGGAAAGATCTGGGGAATCGGACTCAACTATGCAGCCCATGCCGCGGACCTGTCCGAAACCGCACCGACCTTTGCCCCGGCCAGCTTCATGAAGCCGGGCACCGCCGTGATCGGACCGGCCGATGCGATTCGGATTCCCCGTCAGTCGCAGCGGACCACCGCCGAAGCCGAACTGGGGGTAGTCATCGGCCGGCCTTGCAGGAACGTGGATCCAAAGGATTGGCGGGACGTGGTGGCCGGGTTTACGACGGTCATCGACATGACCGCAGAGGACATCCTTCGTAAAAATCCGCGGTACCTGACCCTGGCCAAGAGCTTCGATACGTTTTTCAGCTTCGGACCGGAGCTGGTGACCGAAGAGGAGATCGGCGACGTTTCCGCGCTGACCGTGGCCACGATCCACAACGGGCGGGTGCACGCCCAGAACACCGTGGCGAACATGACCTTTCCGCCGGATCGGCTGGTTGCCTTTCACTCGGAGGTGATGACCTTGTTGCCCGGCGACATCATCTCCACCGGCACCCCGGGGGCGGCGGTCGTCGGAGATGGAGACACCGTGGAATGCCGGATCGACGGGTTTGCGCCGCTGGTCAACCCGGTGGTCGGCCTGAAAATGGGCTTGCGGTGATTGAATTCTGGCGCACGGAGCCGATCAGTCCGCATCCGCGGGCGGCACGCCGTCCTGGTTCCACCCCCGGACCCGGTAATAGTCTTCCAGCATCCGATCCATTTGCTCGGGCAGGATCGATTTGCCGGTTTCCGGCAGGGCCTCCCGGAAGAAACGTTCAGGAATCCGGTCGTCTTTGGCGGTGAGCCCTTCTCTGATGTTGAAGCGGCGGGCATCGTTGGTGACCGCCGCTGCGATCAGCCGCAGGCTGTCGACATCCAGGTCAAGGCCGGTTACCCCCCGTACGATCTCCGAAAGCGGCTCCCACTGGTAAAGATCTCGGTAGAACCGGCACAGAATCAGGGTGTCGAAAATCGTCAGCCGGTCTTCCCATTCGGCAAACACGGCCGCTTTTCCTTCCATCTGCTCCGGGTCGACGATGCCGGCAAGTTCGGGTTTGTAGAAGGTGGACCGCAGGTGGCACGCCCCCCGGTCCGAGGTGCCGTAGGCCAGGCCCATCCCCTTGAGCACCCTCGGATCGTAGCCGGCCGGCTCCATTCCCTTGACATGGATCGCCTGGTCTTCCATGCGCCAATGCGCTGCCGCCGTCCGGATGCCGCAGGCCAACACGTCTCCGATGCCCCGGCGAAAAGCGATGTCTTCAAGCAACCGGGCGATGTTGTCTACCCGGCCGTAGTCGATGTCGTATTCGATCCTGCCCTGGCGCACCGCCTCGATGGTCAAGGCGGCCAGGTTGCCTCCGGTGATGGTGTCCAGGCCGAGGCGGTCGCAGACATCGTTGAGATAAGCAATTTCTTCGATCTGGTCGACCTCGCACAGGCCGCCAAAGGCGTAGATCGTCTCATATTCGGGCCCTTCGATGGTCAGGCCCTGGTGGCGGCCGGTGTTGACCGTGGACAGACGGCCGCAGGCCATGAGGCATTTGAGACAGGCATGGGGCTTGACCGAGCAGCGCTCATGCAGCGCGCCTGCATTGATCTGTTCGGCATGGTCGGAGCGGCCCTTTTTCCAATATCGCACCGGAAATCCGCCCACTTTGTTCATGATGTCCACCAGCATGGGGGTGCCCATGGTCTTGTAAGCCTTTACGCCGGGATCATCTCGGGCCTGGGTCGAAAGCGATTTGGCAAACGACCTGAGCGCCGCCGTATCGGCAAATGTCCGTTTGCTTTCGCCGTGAAAGGCAACCGCCTTGATTCTTTTGGCGCCCATAACGGCGCCCACGCCGGTGCGACCCGCGCTTCTCCAGTAGTCGTTTTCGATCACGGAAAAGACCACCCGGTTTTCCCCGGCCGGCCCGATAACCACGACCCCAGCCCTTCCCGCTTCGGGGCGTTGTCCCCGGACCCAGGCCTTGACGGCGTCCTCTGTCCCGTAGGTGTCCATCCCCCAGAGGCGGCCGGCGTCGTGGATGTCGATCGTCTCGTCGCTGATCTCGATCCATACCGGACTCTCGGCCGCGCCGTATATGACCACCGCATCAAAGCCGGTGGCGGCCATTGATTCGGCCGCTGTTCCGCCGGAATACGATTCGGAAAAGAAGCCGGTTTGCGGAGACTTGGTAAAGATGCCGTGGCGGCAAGAACCCCAAATCGGACTTCCGGTGGCCGGTCCTGTGGCAAAGATCAGCCGGTTGTCCGGGTCCAGGGGATCCACCCCCGCGGGGTTGTCGCGAAGCAGCAGATAGGCCGCCAATCCCTTGCCTCCCAGGCCGCGCCGGTAAACGGTTTCAGGGATCGATTCGATCTCGGTTTGTTGACGGCTCAAATTGATGGTCAGCACCTTTCCGAAAAATCCATTCATGGACGATGGCATCCTTCCTTTGGCGATGGCTTGCCGGTAGGTTGGTTACCGGCCGGTTTGCGGGGTTCATAAATGTAGAGGACAATGTCTTCGGGAAGATTGTTGCCGAAAAAATCCGCTAAGGGAGAAGCGGGTATGTCCGGACGGCATTTGAGCACCAGCGCAACCATACCGGAGGCCCGGTCGCGATGAAACGACCGGCAGACCACGGCCAGCCCCGAGCTGTCAAGCAACTCCTTTATGTCTGAAAACGCCCGGGCATTCTCTTCGGCCGCCCGTCGGATGAGCACGATGTACCGAAAGCAGGGATCGAATTTCTGCCGGATGACATTGAAAAAAGTTTCAGGCATGACCCAGGCCTGTTTGAACCCTTACAGCGGTCGCATTTCTCGCCTCCCGGGCGGTGCAGCGCCGGGCGCGGTGGGCAAATCGGTCGACACATGATTCCCAATGGCGATGTCCCGCCCCGCCAAGAATGCAGTTTGCTGCAGGGAACGTTCCATGTTTGGCGCGAGCGTCTCCGCGCCTACAACCCCAGATAGGCTGTTTTGATATGGGGGTCTTCCAGTAGTGCCGAGGCCCGTCCTTCCATTGCGATTCGGCCGTGTTCCAGCACATAGCCCCGGTCGCTCAGGTTCAGGGAATGATTGACATCCTGTTCGACCAGCAGCACGGTCATCCCCTGATCAGCGATGGCGCGAACGGTTTCAAAGATGCTCTTGATCAGAACCGGTGCCAGTCCCAGCGAGGGTTCATCGAGCATGAGCAGCTTTGGCCGGGCCATCAGGCCCCGGCCGATGGCCACCATCTGCTGCTCGCCGCCGGAAAGCGTCATGGCGATCTGGGAGGCTCTTTCCTTCAGCCGGGGAAACATCGAATAGACTTGTTGAAGGCTTTTTTCCTGTTCACCGGCAGCCCGCTGATTGTAGGCCCCGACGATCAGATTGTCCCGGACGCTCATCAGAGAAAAAAGACGCCGTCCCTCCGGCACCTGAACAATTCCCCTGGCCACGATTTCTTCCGGGGATGCCCCTTGTATCGGGGCCTGCTGAAAGAGGATTTGCCCTTTTGACGGGTGCATCAGTCCGGAAATTGTCTTGAGCAGAGTCGATTTTCCAGCGCCGTTTCCGCCGATAATGCTCACGACCTCGCCTTCTTCTACGTGCAAAGACAGGTCGAAGATCACCTGCACGTCTCCGTAAGACACGTTGATTCCCTCGATTTCAAGAAACGACATACTCGCCCCCCAGGTAGGCTTTGATTACGTTTTCATCGGCGGCGACGGTCTCGGGGGAACCTTCTGCGATTTTCTGCCCGAAGTGGATCACCACGATGCGATCCGAAAGCGCCATGATGGCTCGCATGATGTGCTCGATCACAAAGATCGTCATCCCCTGGTCTCGGAGGTTCTTGACCAGCGCCACCAGTTCGTCGACCTCCGATGGCCGCAGCCCGGCCATCACCTCGTCGAGCAGAAGCAGCTTGGGTTCCGTGGCCAGGGCCCGTGCGATTTCGAGCCGCTTCCGGTCGGCGATGGTCAGGTTTCCGGCCAGCGTGTCCTTTTTGTCATCAAACTGTAGGAACGCCAAAACCTGCAGCGCCTTTTCCTCCGCGCGAGATCGCTTTTTCGTGTTGGCGAAGCTGCCCACCATCACATTGTAGAGTACCGTTTTGGTCGCAAAGGGCTTGACGATTTGAAAGGTTCTGGCAATGCCTTGTTTGCACAGGTTCCAGGGCTTTTGGCCGTTGATGCGGGCGCCTTCGAAATAGATGTCGCCCATGGTTGGCGCATAGACACCGGCGATGCAATTGAAGGCGGTTGACTTTCCGGCACCGTTGGGGCCGATGAGCCCCAAAATTTCCTGCTTTCCGATATGAAGGTCCAGGCTGTCGATGGCCCGAAGCCCGCCGAAGTCTTTGGTCAGTTGGGTAACCTCCAGAATGTTCATGCTGTCCTCCCGCGTTGGCTTTTCTCCCCGAAGAAACGCTCCGTGAACCGATTATAGGCGCGGGTGAGGGGCTCCTGAAGCCCGCGGGGCTGGTAGATCATCACCAGGATCAGCACCAGACCGAAAATGATCAGATGCAGGCC
>JASFPT010000288.1:0-4880 GCA_050115795.1 Desulfobacterales bacterium | reverse complement strand
GACGTTTTGGTCATGCTCAACAACCGAATGCCCTGCGACGTATCGGTGCGGTGTCCCCCCACCAACATCTGGTCCCTCATGCAGGAACCGTATCAAAGCGGATTCACGGACTGGGTCATTGAACGCCACGACGTGTTTGCTCGGGTGTTTACGCACACCCCTCCGTCTGACAGCGAAAAATACGTGCGATCCCACCCGGCGGTGCCCTGGCTGGTGGACAAATCGTATGACGAGCTACTTTTCTGGCCCGTACCGAACAAGACAGACGGCATTTCCTGGATCGTGGGAGATGCCATGGATCTTCCCGGACACCTTAAGCGCCGGGAATTTTACCGCGCCATTCGCGAAAATCCCGACCTTCCGGTGTCGGTTTTCGGCAAATCGATCCGCTACATCCCTGACAAGTGGGACGGGTTGGCGCCCTACAGGTATTCGTTGGCCATCGAGAACAGCCGGGGACCGGATTACTGGACGGAAAAAGTGGGCGACTGCTTTCTGTCCTGGACCGTTCCGTTTTACGACGGATGCACCAATCTGGAGGCCTATTTCCCGGAAGACGCGTTTGTCCGGATCGACATTCGAGATCCGTCCCGGGCCAAGGCGCGAATCTTGGAGACGGTGTCTGCCGAAGACTGGGAAAGTCGCCTGCCGGCAATCAAAGAGGCCCGTAACCGGTTGCTGAACCGCTACCAGTTCTTTCCCCATCTCGCCTCGCTGGTGCGGCGTTACGCAAAGGGGGCTGAAGCACCGGCCACGAGCGTCATCCCGAGATACCGGAGAAGCACCCGTGCGCGCTACAATTGGCTGGTCTACAAGGTCCGGAAACGGCTTGGCCGGCTGGGTGTCCTGTGATAAGAATTTTTTTCCGGAATCCCGATGGAGCCGATATCCCATGAAAATCGCCGGTTCAATGGAAATCACAACGGTAATTGGCTGCCGAAACGACTGCCAGTACTGCCCGCAGGACCAGCTCGTTCGGGCCTACAAGGCCAGAAGCGATGTCTATCGCATGCATCCGGATGCTTTCGAGACCTGCCTGTCCAAAATCCCGCTCGACATCGCCATCCATTTTTCCGGGATGGCCGAACCGTGGCTCAATCCGGACTGCACCCGGATGCTCCTGCATGCTGTAGATCGCGGCCACACTGTGGAAGTCTACACTACGCTGGTCGGCATGCGCCCCGAGGATGTCCCGCAGCTCGAACCCGTTTCGTTCTCCAAGTTCGTCGTGCACCTGCCCAACGAGCGGTACCCCAGCCGGATCCGTATCGATTCGCGTTATCTGGACATGGTCCGGCGGGTTGCCGAAAGTCGGATCCAGAACCTCGTATTTGTCGCGATTGGCGCCGTGAACCGCCAACTGGAGGAAGCCGTCGGGCAGCCGGTGCGGATCGATCCGGTCCAGAATCGTGCCGGGAATCTGTCGACAACCTCCGATGCGCCTGATGCCACAAGGGCCCGCGGAAAGATCCGCTGCATAAGTTGCGGCGGGCGCTTGAACCACAATGTGCTGCTGCCAAATGGTGACGTGGTCCTGTGCTGCATGGATTACGGATTGGTCCACGTGATCGGCAATCTGCTGAGAGAGGACTATGACGACCTGTTCGGTAGCCCTGAATACCTCCGGGTCCGCCGGGGCCTGACCGACGAGAGCGTCGACATCCTCTGCCGCTACTGTCACAACATCAAGCCGGTGGGCGTGTGGGCGCGGGTGGCACGAAACTTTCGCCGCCTTCGCGGCGTCTAAGGCGGGGCCATGGTCAGCATCATCATATCCTTCTATGAGCGGTTGCATCATCTCCGGCTCTGTCTCGATTCGCTGAACTGGAACCGGGAGGATTTCGACGAGGTCCTGATCGCCGACGACGGCTCTAGCGAGGTAACGGTTCGCGGCATCGAGGAACTAATCGTCGGCTACGATTTTCCCGTCCGTCACGTGTGGCAGCCCAAAAAGGGTTTCCGGCTGGCTGCTTCCCGGAACAACGCGATCCGGAAATCCCGGGGTGATTACCTGGTGTTTCTGGATACCGATTTTGTTGTTCTGCCGGATGCGATTCGGCATCACCGGGAGGCGGCCGCCCCTGGCATATTTGTGGCGGCCCTTTGCAAATATCTGGACCATTCGCAGACCGAGAGGCTATTCTCCGAAGGTCTCTCTTCCGAGAGCCTGCAGGCGCTGTATCGACAGCTGCCCGAAAAACCGCTGAAACGGGAGCATTTCCGGTTTGTGAAATACGAGCTGCTGATCCGGCTTCGGCTTGCCGGTGCCCGAAAGCAGCGCTGCAGCAGTCATTTTTCGATTCATCGTAAGGACATGGAAGCGATCAACGGATATGACGAGAACTTCGTCGGCTGGGGGGGAGAAGACGAAGACCTGGCGCTTCGAATGGTCAAGGCTGGATTCCGCGGGCGATCCATCATCCCCCAGGCGCGCACCCTGCACCTTTGGCATCCCAAGGAGCTGGGCAACCGGCATTGGCAGGAAGGTTGCAACGTAGCATACCTGAATCGTAAGAGCGTTTCGTTTCGATGCGAAAAAGGCCTTAGGCGTCAGGAACCCTAAATGCCCGGAGCCTTCCGGGCCCCACTGAATCTGCCAGGCGCCCTTTTTTAGAAAAGTCCGGATTTCTGATGCAGGAGGCAGCCTTGTTGGGCATCGGTTTTTGAAAAGCCCGGATTTTTTGATATGAAAGGCTCATTATAAATCGACACCCCCGATCCGAAACATTGGAGACGACCATGACCATCAGCGAAGAATTGCTGGAAATCCTCGCCTGCCCCAAGTGCAAGGGCGATATCACCCTGAACGAGGCCGGCGACGGCTTGATCTGTGAAAAGTGCCGGCTGGTCTACGAGATCAGAGACGGCATCCCGATCATGCTGATCGAGGAAGCCAAGCCGCTCGCGCCCTGAAACAGGTCCCCGGGCTGGTTTCAACCATCGAAGCCGACCATGAGCATTCCCCAAAAACCCAAACCCGCCAGGCTGATCATCGGTGTGATGATGATGGACACGTCTTTGATGGAGGAGACCGCCGCCGACCTCGAGGAGCGCTACGGACCTGCGGACCGGGTCAGCCCCTGGTTTGCCTTTGATTTCACCGATTACTACGACAAGGAGATGGGGACGCCGCTGAAGCGGCGGCTGATCAGTTTCCAGCGGCTGATCGGTCAGGAGACCCTGCCGGAAGTGAAGCTGGCCACCAATGAAATCGAGATGCGGCTTTCGGTGGGCGGGCGCCGCCGGGTGAATATCGACCCCGGGTACCTGACCCTGGAACGGTTCGTCCTGGCCACCGGCAAAAATTTCACCCATCGCATCTATCTGGGGCGGGGGATCTACGCGGATCTGACCCTTTTGTACACCGGCGGCCGTTTCGTGCCCTTGGAATGGACCTATCCGGACTATGCAACCGAGCCGATTCGAACGTTTCTTGCCGAGGCGCGGGAGCGCTACCGGGTCGATCTGCGGGGGCAGCCGGAGGCGGCCATCGGCGCCGTGACCGGTTCTGCCGGGGAGGAGAGGGGGTCGAGATGATTCGCAGCATGACCGGCTTTGCTCGGGCCGAAAGCAACCAGGGAACAGTGGCCGCAAGCGTCGAAATCCGCACTTACAACAGCCGACATTTGGACCCGGTGGTTCGGCTCGGCCACGGCTTCACCGGACTGGAGGAGAAGGTCAAGGGCCAGATCGCCGAGCGGATCGCCAGGGGTCGGGTGGAGGTGCAGATCCGGATTCGGGAGGCTGGCGAGGCTGCCGGCGCCTTCGAGGTCGATGAATCCCTGGCCGCCGCCTACATCGAGGCGTTGAACCGGCTTCGGGTTGGCTTCGGGTTGACCGGCGAGCCGAGCCTCGAGCTGGTGGCCAAAACCGGAGGGATCATCAAACCGGCGGAAGTGGAAAAGGATATAGAGGCCCTATGGCCCCAGATCAGCGACTGTGTGGCCAGCGCCTTGGATATGCTCGAGGAGATGCGCGCCCGGGAGGGGGGGCTGCTGGCCGAGGACTTTTCACGGCGGCTGGCTTTTATCGAATCGAGCATCGACCGGATCGCCGATAGCGCCGGGGACCTGCTGCCCGTCTACCTGCAGCGGCTCACCGAACGGATCGAGGCACTGACCCAGGGCCTGGTGGAGATCGAGCCGGGCCGGATCACCCAGGAGGCTGCGATTCTGGCCGACCGCAGCGACATCTCCGAGGAGATCGTCCGAGCCCGGAGCCACGTTGTTCAGTTTCGCGAGACCATGGACGGCCCGGAGCCCGCCGGCCGAAAGCTCAATTTTTTGCTGCAGGAGTTCAACCGGGAGTTTAACACGATGGCCTCCAAGGCGGCATCCACCGAGATTGCCCATGTCATCGTCGATGTTCGTGCCGAGCTGGAAAAGCTGCGGGAACAGGTGCAAAATGTGGAATAATCAATTTGCTTCGCGAATTGATGAAGTTTCGCGTTCCGCGAAACGGGGTGACGCGAATTTGTGAAGGAGGAATATGGAACAGAGCCTGCTCAACATCGGGTTCGGCAGCACCGTGGTCGCGGACCGCGTCGTGGCAATCGTCCCCCCGTCTTCTTCCCCCATGAAGCGCCTCAAGGACGAGGCCAAGGACGACAAGCGGCTGATCGACGCGACCCACGGCCGCCGAACCCGGTCGGTCATCGTTTTGGACAGCAACCACGTGGTCCTGTCGGCGATCCAGGCCGAAACCATTTCCCAGCGCTTCGAGACGCTGCGGGCGAATGCTGCCCGTTCCGTTTTTGAAAAAGACATTCCATGACCACGGGCCCGGCAAACGGCAGACTCTTTATTCTGTCTGCGCCGTCGGGCGCCGGCAAGACCACCCTCTGCCGGGCGCTTCGCAGCCGATATCCGGATCTAGGATAC
>JASFPT010000287.1:0-4894 GCA_050115795.1 Desulfobacterales bacterium | reverse complement strand
CGCGGCAGATCTGCCAGGGCCGGTTCGTCCGCCTCTTCGGGAAGCGGTCCGGTCTGCTGGAACTTGCCGCCGGGAACCAGAAGGTCGGAAAACGCTTCGGCCAGGGCCTGCAGCCGGCCTTCGGAACGCGCGCTGCGGATCCGGAGCACCAGTTTTTCCTTTACATAGCGAAGGCTGTGAAAACCGCTGTAGAACCGATCGATAATCGCGATCGCCTCTTCGACGGTGTGAACCACCACGAGCAGCTCCAGGTCGAGCGGATCGATGTAGCCCGGTACCTCCAGTTCTTTCCGGAGAAATTGCCGCCAGCGCTTCCAGTAGGCTCCCCCGGGTTCTTCGAACAGCAGAATCGGCAGGGCAGCGTGCTTTCCGGTCTGCACGAGGGTCATGGTTTCCATGGCCTCGTCCAGGGTGCCGAATCCGCCCGGGAACAGCACGACGGCGTCGGTTTCTTTCAAGAATGCCACTTTGCGGTTGAAAAAATACTTGTAGTTGATGGTCCGCGGCCCGCCGTCGATGACCGGGTTGGGGCGCTGCTCGAAGGGGAGACGGATATTGACGCCGAAAGACGCCTCCGGGCCGGCTCCTTCGTTGGTGGCCTGCATGATGCCGGGCCCGCCGCCGGTGATGACCATGTACCCTTTCATCGCCAAGGCTCGGCCAAGATCCCTGGCCACCCGATAGCCGGGATGGTCCGGAGCGATCCGGGCCGAGCCGAAAACGGTCACCTTGCGGATCGCTCGATACGGGCCGAAAATCTTGGCGGTAAACCGCATTTCCTTCAGGGTGGAGTTCATCAGCTTCAGGTCGGCCGGATCGTCCGTTTCCTGGCCGGCCTTCAGGGACGCTATGATCATTTCCCGCACGATTTCCGGCCGGCGCACGCCGACCTCGGCCATCAGCGCGTCGATCGTTTCGTCAATGGGGCCGTTGCCCCTCGGGAAATGCAACTCGATTTGCGGAGAAACAGATGGTTTCAAAGGTTTGTCCTTTCTGGCCGAAAAGGTTTTTCCCGGTGCACCGTTTGTCAACGGGCCGCACCCCTCCAGCAAATGGAGATGATGTTTGCTTGAACCGGTCCAGGGGGCGCATTCCCCGAACCCTGCGGGCGGGAATCCGCCCGAATCGAATCAGGTCGTCTTCCTTGCGCCCGGGTATCGACTATAGCGGAATTGCGGCGCCAGTCCAATGCCGAGAGGGCCGCGCATCCACCGGACAGGGTGTTCCATGACGGCGACAGCCCCTTCTCCTTTTTCCCTGGCGCCCGTTCGATGGTTTGTGGCGTTTCGGGTCTTTTTCAACGCGCGTTTCTATTATCCTGTTTTTACGATTCTGTTTCTCGACTTCGGGTTGACCCTGGAGCAGTTCGCCCTTTTGAATGCGGTTTGGGCGGGTGCCATCGTTGTCTCCGAAGTTCCCTCCGGGGCCCTGGCCGATGTGATCGGGCGCCGAAGGCTCGTGCTGTCGGCCGCAGCGCTGATGGTGGTCGAAATGGCGCTTCTTTGTTTCGTTCCCCGCGAAAACCCGACGCTGTTGTTTGCCGTTTTCGTGGCAAACCGGCTGTGCAGCGGGCTGGCCGAGGCGGCGGCTTCCGGAGCGGACGAGGCCCTGGCCTATGACGCCCTCCAGCAGGCCGGGTTGGAGGAGCATTGGGGGCGGGTCCTGGAAATTCAGATGCGGACCCAGGCGCTGGGGTTTATCGTGGCCATGAGCCTGGGAGCAGCGCTCTACGATCCGGTGCTGGTCGAAAAGGCGTTGGGGCTGCTCGGGTTCGGAATCGAGGTCACCCAGAACGATACGCTTCGGCTCCCTTTGCTGATGACCCTCGGCATGGCCGTTCTCGCGCTGTTTTCCGCCTTCCGGATGACCGAAATCCCCCGAGAGCCGGCGATCACAGCCCGAATCGAGGGCCGACGCGGTGCGGTTTCGCTCGAAGCGTTTCGGCTGACCCTGCAAGCCGGCATGTGGATCCTAAAGACCCCCTTTGCCCTGGCCGTCATCTTGTCCGGCCTGCTTTTCGACGCCACGCTCCGCCTCGTGATCACCCTGATCAGCCAATACTACCGCGTTATTCAAATCCCCGAGGCGCTTTACGGGCTGATCGGGTCGGCGCTGGCCTGCATCGGCCTGTGGATTCCGCGGGCGGCGGCGGCCATGAGCCGAAAGCGGTCCCCGACCGCCAATTTCTGGACGGTCGCCGTACTGATCCTGTTTGGGTTGATCGGGCTGGTGCCGACGATTGCCTGGCTGGGGCTTCTCCCGGTGGCGGCCCTGACGGCGGCCATGTACTTGAACAGGTTTTTTGTCAGCGGGTATCTGAACCGGGTCACCGAATCCAGTCGGCGCGCAACGGTCCTCAGCTTCAAGGGGCTTTCCTACAACCTCGCTTACGGAATGGCGGGCCTGCTGTATTCCCTCCTTCTGGCGGGACTTCGCGAAGCAAAGCAAGGCAGCCTCGGCGCCTCGGCCCAGGATGCGGTCTTCGTGGCCTCTTTGCCGTGGTTTCCGATCGTCTTTCTCGTGCTTTTACTGGTTCTGGCAATTTACCTGAAACGGAAGCGGCCGACGCAGGGCTGACACCTCCATCCCCTGACGGACCGGGCCTTCACCCGTCCATTATCCGGCGAAGCTGCTTTTCGATGCTTTCCCGGTAGCGGGCGGCGGGTTGCAGGCCGAACAGGGTGTCGACGATCTCCCCTTTGAAAAACAACACCGTGTAGGGAATTCCCCTGACCTTGTACCTTCGGGAAAGCTGCCGATGGACATCCACATCAATCCGATAAAACAGGACGCGCCCCTTGTAGCGCTCGGCGAACGAGTCCATGATCGGCGCAAGCTGTCGGCAAGGATTGCACCAGTCTGCGTAGAACTCCGTCACAAGAAGGGTTTCGTCGGATTCGGCCAGAATTTGCCGCCAGTGGTCTTCGGATTCGACCGATGCGATCGATGAGGCCTGTCCCACAGACGGCGTCAACGTGCCCGGATCGTCGCCGCAGGAGGTCCCAAGCAGCCCGACTGTTATCGTCAGAAAAAGAGCGATGGCAAAAGATGGTTTCATGGTTCCGGATACCGTTTTGTCGTTCGGCCGAGCGATCAACCGCCAAAGAATAAGATCGTTACCGAGCCGGTTCAAGCGGGATTCGGATCCTGCCATGGGCCGCTATCCGCCGGGGTGCCGGCATGGGGAAGGAATCGGCGCAGCAAACGGCTTGCAATGACGATGGAATCCATTTTTAGGTCGATGATTATTGAAAACCGCCAGGCCCTCGTGCTATAAGGAATCGCCTCAAGAACTGGCGCAGGGCGGCCGGCGGCCGCCGGCACCGGTTCGCGGCTGTACGGTTCTTTCCACCGGGGGGATTGCATGTCGAAACTTACGATCTTCAGCTTGATTCTGATCGCCGTTGGACTGCTGCTGGTCGGATTCCAGGCGATCCAGTCCCTGATGGGCATGGAGATTGTCTGGAAAGAAATCACACTCAAGGGCCTTCTTTACCCGGAGCATGTGCAATGGTTTGAATCGCTTTCCTGGGCGATGCTGCGCAAGGCCGCGATTTTCGTCCTGTCGGCGCCGCTGTATGCGGTCCTGCTCGTCACCGGCGGTGTTTTGCTGATTGGCAGCGGGCTTTTCGGAAAGGTCCGCTGACATCGTACGAGCCTCCTTCACTTCCAAGGGAGCCGGCCAATGAACGAAAACCCAAGCGATGAGCGGGATCGGGATCGTCGAAACGAGCCCAGAGAACCGCTGGAACAATTTTACAGCGTAGAGATGAACATCGGCGGCAGTTATTCCGCCTACCAGTTCAAACTGCGCAACATTTCCGAAAGCGGCCTGTGCATCCTTGTGCGCGAGGACTCATCGGTATTGGAGAAGATTTCCGTTGGCAAGGCCTACGAGGTCAAATTCTATCAGGACGGCGATCCCAATCCGGCAAAATTCGCCCGGGCCGAAGTACGGCATCTCACCCGCCAGATGGAGGGGCGCTATCAGGGGCACTATCTGATCGGCTTGGCCGTGACCGGCGAGACCGAACCCGACCGGGAGATCACGCCCGGCGAAGCCTGACCGCCGTGGGGCCGAGGTACAATCCATAGCCCGCCCCGGGACCCCGCCCCGCCGCAGGCGCTCTTCCTGCCTTGACACTCTCCGATCCACTGCCTTATGTTTCTCCCGCAACAGATGCGGGGCTTGCCCCGGTTTTCGGGACGCATCCCCCTGCCCGGCATGGAGAAAGGAAATCAAGGCGATGAAGCATCGTTTCCTGCGGCAAGCGGTTTTGAGCATTTTGTTCGCCGGTTTTTGTATTCTGTCGCTTTTCGCCTGCAGTGACGATTCGACCGGCCCGCCGCAGGCCCTTCCGCCCACCGAGGGGTTCACCTTTTTCGAATTGACCTCCAGCAGCCGGCTCTCTTCTGATCTGCGCAGCACGTTGGAGGACAAACTCGGCTCGGACGCCATTGCCCGCAGGAGTACGCTCGACCTTCAGATCGGACCGGACGGCGTTCTGGAGGCGAATTTCCCAAAGGTGAAGTCCTTGAATCAGCGGCTGAACTATTCGCCCCGGGAGCGAATCGAACACAACATCACCAAGCTGATGTACCGATACCCGAGCCGAAAAGAGCTTCCCTTCTCGTTTGTGGAGTTGACATTTTCCAACTATACCGGAAAGCCGCTCGTATTTCACACCACGGCCAGGCAGGAGGGGGCAACCGTACTGCAAACGCTGAAGGAAAAATACGGGCCGCCCCAAATGGCAACCTGGGACAACGGGGAGCAAAAAGCGCAGTTCTGGCGAAAGCCGGGGGAACTGATGATCGTCTATGTGCTTCGCGATCGGTTCGAAAACCCGGATTACCAGGTTCAGCTTTTGTTTTTAGACGCCTTGGAGGAGCT
>JASFPT010000286.1:0-4965 GCA_050115795.1 Desulfobacterales bacterium | reverse complement strand
GGCGTCTTTGGCCAGCTGCGCTTCCAGGGTCCGCCCCTCGTTGAATTCAGATATCAGTGCGCAGAGTTCGGCACCGAAAGGGATTCCCTCGGCCAGATCCTTGACGGCGCGCTGTTCATCCGCCTGGACGTATTTTTTGTGGACGGTGTTCAGATCGCCGATTCGGGCTTCGGGAAGGTCGTGAACCAGGCACATCGCCTGAATTCGCTCCCCGTCGGCGGCCGGCTCCATCTTCGCCATGACAAAAGCGATGAAGATCACCATAAAGGAGTGCTCGGCCACCGATTCTCTTCCGTCTCCGAGATACGGAAAACCGGACCGGGGAATTTCCTTGAGAAACTTGGCTTCGAAGAGCAGGTCTGCGATTCGGTCCATGCACGGCTTCCTTTCCGTTGCTTGACAGGTCATGTAAGTTCGTATAGCTTGCAGTCTTTAAAATCGCAATAGCCACCGGGCGCCGCCAGGCGCCATTTTCGGCGCCCGGACAACTTGCGCACTAAAGGACAATTGTACAGACCCTGCAGCGATGCGGCTGAGTCCGTCGAAGTCAAGCGGCAGGAAATCAGCCGTACGGTATTCTGCCAACGTTGAGGCGCTCGCCGGCCCCGCCGCTTGCCGAGGGGGGCAGCGAGCGCTACCGTGGCTGAGATCCGCCGGGCGCTTGAGCCAGTGATCAACGCCAACCTACGCCGGAGCATTCTCTATGACCCCCGAAAGCTTGGACATCTTCAAGATGATCCTGGGCGCCGGACTGATGGTCCAGTTCGTGCTGCTGATGTTGTTTGTCTTTTCGGTGACCTCCTGGACGATCATTCTGATCAAATTCCGGTATCTTCGCCGGGCCTTTTCAGAGTCTGCTCATTTCACCGACTTTTTCTGGAAGAGCCGGAGCCTTTCCGACGCCTTTGCCCGCTCGAAGCAGCTTCGGAGCAGCCCGGTGGCCCGAATTTTCCGCATTGGATACCTGGAGCTGAAAAAACTCGACCAGTCCGGTGTTCCCCTCTCGTCCCGGAGCGGCGATGAGGACGAGGGCTCATCCAGCGGCGGTCTTGGCTCCCGTTTCTCCGGATTGGACAACGTTCAGCGGGCCCTTCGCAGGGCCACCCGTTCGGAGGTGACCAAGATGACCCAGATGGTCCCGTTTCTGGCCACCACCGGCAATACCACCCCGTTTATCGGTCTTTTCGGCACGGTATGGGGGATCATGAATTCGTTCCACGGGATCGGGCTTCGCGGCTCGGCCAGCCTGGCGGTGGTCGCCCCGGGCATCTCCGAAGCCCTGGTGGCCACCGCCGCCGGTCTTGCGGTGGCGATCCCTGCCGTGATCTTCTTCAACTATTTCATGAACCGTATCCGGGTGCTGGAAAGCGAACTGGAAAGCTTTTCCGCGGATTTTGTCAACATCATCGAACGGGAGATGCTCCGCAGGGAAGGAGGCGGGCATGGCCACGGCGGGTAACAGCGACCGATTGATGTCCGACATCAACGTGACCCCCTTTGTGGACGTCATGCTGGTGCTGCTGATCATCTTCATGGTCACCGCCCCGATGATGGTGCAGGGGGTCAATGTCGACCTGCCCGAGGCCACCGCAGCGCCGATGTCCACCGACCAAGAGCCGCTGATGCTCAGTATCGACGCCCAGGGCCGGGTATTTATCAACGACGTCCCGGTGGAGGTGGGATTTCTGCGCGACAAATTGGACAAGATTCTGGAGGGGCGCGGAAGCCGCGAGGTCTATCTGCGCGCCGACAAGACCATCCCTTACGGGGTTGTGGTTCGGGTCATGGCCGAGATCCAGGCCGCAGGCGTGGACAAGCTCGGCATGGTGACCGTTCCCGGCGGTGACGATGCCCGGGAAAATGAGAAGCGCAAGGAATGAGAAGCCATGGAAACGGCAAACAGGCACCCTTTTGCCGCATCGGATGCCGGAACCCGAACATGGGCTTCGACGATGGCCGTATCGTTTGCCTGCCATCTGGCTTTTTTCGCCATGATGCACTATCTGCCTTCCCTGCGGCCTGAAAGAAAGTCGTCGCTTCCGTCCGTGGTCAACGTGACCATGGTCAGTCTGCCGGAGGCCGCCGCACCGAAAGCCTCGCCGGCCAGGGAGCCCAAAACGCCCCCGGTGCCGGCGACCCCGGCCCCCCCAAAGCCGGAGATCGCGCCGAAACCGAAAGCTGCGACGCCTGCGCCGCCGCCGTCGCCCATCGTCAAACATTCGATGAAAAAGAAGACCTATCAGCCTTCCAAGGTGGTCGAAAGCGCCATCTCGCGGATCGAGGAAAAGGTCGCCGAACAGCCCCCCGATCCGTTGCAGCAGGCCCTTGACCGTCTTCGCCAGCAGGTGGACGATGCCCAAAGCGCCCCCCCATCCCGGCAGGCCCCTCCGGAGGCGACCGCCGGTGCCGGCGCCGGCGTGGCGGGGGGTGATGCCGAAGGCATCCGAAAGGAGCTTGAACTCATCGACATCTACCGGATGGAGATCGCCTGGCGGGTGCAGAAGAATTGGGCCTTTTCGGAAAGCCTGGCCGGAAGCGAAAAAAACCTGGTGGTGGAGCTGGCCTTTACGGTGCTCCCCAACGGAGAGATCCGGGATATCTGGTATGACAAACGAAGCGGCAACCGCTACCTGGACGAGTCTGCCAAACGGGCGGTGCTCAAGGCCAATCCGGTCGGCCCCCATCCGAAAGGCATCAACAAATCGGTGGTCACGGTGGGTCTTCGGTTCACTCCCGAGGGGGTGCAATGAAACACGGTGAAAAGAATCCGGCCGGGATTGCCCTCCTGGGGTTGCTGCTGTTGCTGGTCCCGGTGCTCCTGAGCCCGGCGCCGGCCTGCGCCCAACGCGACTATCAATACATCGATATCAGCAACCCCTTTCTGAGAAAGATTCCGATGGCCGTCCCCGCTTTCGCCGTGGCGACCGAGTCCCCCGACGAGCTGCAAAGCGCGGAAAAAGCCGCCCGGATCTTGTCCGAATCCCTTGAATTTACAAGTTATTTCAAGATTATCGATCCGCTTGCCTATCTCGAGGAACCCCGAAAAATCGGAGTGACCGCAGATCACCTCCATTTCCGAAACTGGACCGTGATCGGGGCCGAGATGCTGATCACCGGCCAGGTCGCCCATGTCGACGGCCTGCTGCAGATCGATTTGCGGCTTTTCGATCCTTTCAAAGAAGAGCTTCTCGTGGGCAAACGCTACCGGGGGGCGCCGGAGGACTACCGTCGCATGGTTCGTCGCTTTTGCAGCGAGGTGATCCACCTGCTGACCGGCGATTGGGGTATTTTTGAAAGCAAAATCGCCTTCGTGTCCACCGGCACCGGGTCCAAGGAGATCTACCTGTGCGATTTTGACGGATACGATCCGAAGCAGTGGACCCATCTCAACAGCATCACGCTGTCTCCGGCCTGGTCGTCGGACGGGAAATGGATCGCTTATACCGCCTATGCAAAGGGAAAGCCCGACCTTTATATACGGCATTTGGAAGATAAGCGCGGCGTGGTTGTGGACCGGGAGGGCATCAACATCAGCCCGGCCTGGGTGCCCGGGCAGTTTGCCCTTGCGGCAACGCTCTCGTTTTCCGGCGACCCGGAAATTTATCTATTGACCGGAAGCGGTAAAATTATTAAAAGAATTACAAAAAAATGGGGCATCGACGAGTCTCCGAGTTGGTCTCCGGACGGGAAAAAGATGGCTTTCGTGTCCAACCGGTCCGGGACGCCCCAGATTTTTATCCACGATATGGAGACCGAGCGGACCGAACGGCTCACGTATTCCGGTCAATACAATACCCAGCCGGCCTGGTCTCCCAAAGGAGACAAGATCGCATACACCGCCATGGAAGACGGTGAGATCAATATCCATGTGATCGGGACCGATGGCAGCGCTCCGCTCTCCCTGACACGGGCGTCAGGGGACAATGAGTCGCCCACCTGGTCGCCGGATGGGAGCCTGATCGCTTTCAAGGCCACCCGGGAAGGAAGCTCGCGGATATATGTGATGACCGCCTTCGGCACCGATCAGCGCCGGCTGCTCACCCTCCCTGGAGAGCAGTCGTCGCCGGCCTGGTCTCCGGGTGGCGGAGAAAACTGAGGCGCACACCGGAAACCGGTGTCGTTTTTTTTGCGCGCCTCTCGCATCATGATATATTCTTATTTCCAAAAAACTCAGTTGTTTGCTCTTGATCATTGTTGCGTCATTGACTAAAAGGAGATTTTACAGCGTTTTGCAGGGCGAGTGGGGTCCGCCGGAAAACGGGGCGCCCGGATAATGGTCCCATGGCGACGGTCATGACGCGAGCCTTTTTCCGGCTCGCCGCCCGCGATTCACGCACCTGCACCTCGCGATTTGGGTCGTTGCGAAGAACCGAATTTCGGTAATCGGAAAAGGAGGAAGAAATGCAAAAAAAGTTATGGATCGTCTTGGCACTTTTTCTGATTCTGCCCGGTCTGACGTTCACGGTTGGCTGTGCGAAGCAGACGGTGAAGACAGACGAAGCGGCCATGGCGGCACCTGAGGAGACAGCCACCCAGGCCCAGCAGGAACAGAGCCAGCAAGAGGAGATGGCCCAGAAGCAGCAGGCCGAGTTGGAAAAGCAGCGGGCCATGGAGGCCGAAAAGCTTGCCCAGCAGGAAGCCGAACGGCAGGCGATGCTGGCCCGCCAGCAGTTTGAGTCGGAGAACATCTACTTCGAATTTGACAGCAGCGCATTGTTGACCGCGGCCAAAGAAACCCTGAAACGCAAGGCCGAGTATCTCAGGGAGAATCCGAACGCCCGGGTGACCATCGAGGGCCACTGCGACGAGCGGGGCACCGACGAATACAACCTGGCCCTCGGCGACCGGCGGGCCAACAGCGCCAAAAGCTACCTGGTGACGCTGGGTGTCAACCCCAACCGCTTGACGACGATCAGTTACGGTGAAGAGCGTCCGCTGGATCCCCGCCACAACGAGGAGGCATGG
>JASFPT010000285.1:0-4970 GCA_050115795.1 Desulfobacterales bacterium | reverse complement strand
TTCCGTTTTTGAAAAAGACATTCCATGACCACGGGCCCGGCAAACGGCAGACTCTTTATTCTGTCTGCGCCGTCGGGCGCCGGCAAGACCACCCTCTGCCGGGCGCTTCGCAGCCGATATCCGGATTTGGGATATTCCATTTCCTATACCACGAGACCCCCCCGGTCGGGGGAGCGCGACGGGGTCGACTACCACTTTATCTCCACGGCCCGGTTCGAGGAGGGGATTCAAAACGCCCGGTGGGCGGAATGGGCACAGGTCCACGGGCATTTTTACGGAACCGCTGCCGATGAGCTGCAAAAGGCGATCGAACGGGGAACGGACGTGCTGCTCGACATCGATGTCCAAGGAACCCGCCAGCTGCTGACTCGGTTCCCGGATGCGGTGACCGTATTTATCATGCCCCCTTCCCTGGAGGAGCTCCGGAGGCGTCTGGAGGCCCGCGGGGCCGAAAGCCGCTCGGTGATCGACCGCAGGCTGGCGGCGGCCGAAGAAGAAATTCGCAGCCGGGGGCTCTACCGTCATGTCGTCGTCAACGACCAGCTGCAGAAGGCGACCGACGAACTGCTGACCCTCGTCGGAAGCTATCGGGGAAGGAAAGGAACGGCGGGTTTTGCGCACCGACCGATTATAGACCGATGAGTGGCGGGTCCAAAAACCGTGAGATCCTCTACGGCATGCATCCGGTTCTCGAGGCGCTGCGGGCCGGTCGCCGGCAGATCATGGAAGTCTGCATCGATGCCGGCAGCCGGGGGACCCGGTTTTCCCCGGTAGTGGAGGAGGCCAGGCGGCGCCGGGTTCCGGTGCGGGAACTGACCGACCGTCAGCTGCTGGCCGAGGTCCGGGCTCCGAACCACCAGGGGGTCATCGCCCGGGTGGGACCGTATCCGTATGCACCGGAGCCCCGAAGCTACCGGCTCGTCGACCACGCACCGATCTGGCTCCTGCTCGACGGCGTCGTGGACCCGAGAAACCTGGGGGCCATGTTGCGCACGGCCCTTTGCGCGGGAGCCGTGGGGGTGGTCATCGCCAAAGACCGGGCAGCTCCGGCCACGCCGGCGGTGAGCCGGGCATCTGCCGGTGCCCTGGAGCATGTGCAATTGGTGCGGGTCACCAACATGCATCGGACGATCGAAGCAATGAAGTCCGACGGGCTGTGGATCGCCGGGCTCGACGCCGACGGCGACAGGCCGCTGTACGCCGCAGATCTGTCCGGCCCCCTGGGTCTGGTGGTCGGCGGCGAAGGACGCGGGCTGCGCCCGCTGGTGCGGCGAAGCTGCGACTTTCTTCTGCGCATTCCCCAGTCGGGTCCGGTGGACTCGCTGAACGCATCCATTGCCGCAGCGGTGGCGCTATACGAAGCGGTGCGGCAGCGGGCACCGGCCGCCCGGAAGTGATTGCCGCGTATCATCTACCCGGAGCGTTCAGGATCCCTCTTTCGGACGTTTCTCGCCAAGGGAGCGAAAGGGGTGACTTGCCGCTGCAGTGCGCTGTCTGAGCGCCTCAGAAAGCCTTGGATCGGCGCCGATAGGGTCTTGCTTGACCGATGCTGCCTTCCCATTGCCTCTATGCAATGGTAAGGTTTCAGCCTGCGCTGATCATAGGGTTTCTCAGGCGCGAGTTCGCACAGCGCTGGCAAATTATCCCTTTCGCGGAACTATGAATCCCGAACGTTGAGCCCTTACCGGATGCGCAGGGCGATCCGTAAAGGGACGAAGGGCAGGGGACAAAGCCATGGGAGCGGTTTTGGCCGGGGTCATTCGCGCTGCCGCCGATGCTGTTTTCCCCCCGCGCTGCCGGGCCTGTGGAAACTTTTTGGCGCCCGGCAAAAGGGTCGGGCCGGTCAGGGGAGAGGCTGCGGCCGGTGCGCTGCACGGCTTTTCCGATCTGCTCTGCAAGGACTGCAGAAAAGGGTTTTTGCCGGTTCGATCGCCGCTGTGCACCCGATGCGGGACCATGTTCTCCGGCGGTGCCGGAGAAGACCACCTCTGCGGCGAATGCCTCGATGCGCCGGCCGTATTCGGCCGGGCGCGAGCCGCCGGGGTCTATGACGGGCCCCTGCTGGCCCTCGTGCACGCTTTCAAGTTCAAGAACCAGACCGAGCTGGCCGGGCCCCTGGCGGGGCTGCTGAAAGAGGCCTTCCACCGCTTCTGGGGACGGTCCGGGATCGATGGCGTCGTCCCGGTGCCGCTTCACCCTCGCCGGCTCCGCAGCCGCGGGTTCAACCCGGCAGCGCTTCTGATCCGGAGGTGGATCGATCTGGACAGCGACAAACCCCCATGGGCGCCCCTGATGGGCGGGGCGTTGTTGCGCCGGCGACCCACTGCCGCCCAGAGCGGCCTGGGCCGGAAAGACCGCCTGAACAATATCCGCGGCGCATTTGTTCCGGGCAAGCAGTCGGTTGCCGGTATGCGCCTGTTGCTGGTCGACGATGTCTACACCACCGGCGCCACCGCCCGGGAGTGCAGCCGGGTGTTGAGCGAAGCCGGCGCAGCGCGTGTCGACGTGCTGACCCTGGCGCGCGCGATGCCGGATCTGACCCGGTTCCGGCGACCCGATCCATACACCGGACCGTTTTAGGACGAGGGGGGCGATGTCACCGAACGAAAAGATTCTGACCTTGACGCCGCTGTTGGACGTCCTTGCCGGCTGCAGGAAAAAAGGGCGTCGCATCGTTTTCACCAACGGATGCTTTGACCTGCTTCACGCCGGCCACGTACGCTATCTGGCCGCCGCCCGGGCAGAAGGGGATCTTCTGGTGGTCGGCCTCAATTCGGATGAATCCGTGCGCCGGATCAAGCCGGCGGGCCGACCCGTGGTCGACCAGGGCCAGCGGGCCGAAGTGCTTGCGGCGCTGGCCTGCGTCGACTACGTGACGATTTTCGACGAGCCCGACCCGGGTCGGCTGATCGAGGCCGTCGCCCCGGATGTGCTGGTCAAGGGTGCTGACTGGCCCGAGGACGGGATCGTCGGGGCCGCCGCCGTGCGCAGGGCCGGTGGACGGGTGGTTCGGGTGGAACTGGTTCCGGAAATTTCCACCACGGTGATCATCCAAAGAATCCGGGAGCGCTTCTGCTGACATGACCGGGACCGCCGATAGGGGGGCTTTCGGCAGCAACCCGCCTGCTGCCATGATCGCCGACCACAGCAACGGTCTGCTGATGTACCGGTTCCCGGGACTTACCGCTTCCGGGGGCCTCCTGCATGGCGTGTTCACCCGGAAGGGTGGGGCCAGCAAAGGACCCTTTGCCGAACTCAACGTGGGAATGGGCGCCGGCGACAACCCCGAGCACGTGCGGGAAAACCGGCGGCGAATCGGCCGGGCTTTGGGGGTTGAAACGGCGGTGTTTCTCCGCCAGCGGCACGGCAGCCGGGTGGTGGTGGACTGCGACGGTGCGCAGGGCCGCCCGGGGCCTGAGGAGGCAGACGCGGTGATCACCGACCGGACCGGACGCCTGCTGGTCATCCAGGTGGCCGACTGTCAGGCGGTGATCCTGCACGATCCGGTGCGAAAGGTCGTTGCCAACATCCACAGCGGCTGGCGCGGAAGCGTTGCCGATATCCTCGGAAAAACGGTGACGAGGATGCAGAGCCAGTTCGGCTGCCGCACCGAAGACCTGAGGGCCGGGATCGGCCCATCGCTGGGGCCGTGCTGCGCCGAATTCATTCACTACCGAAAGGAGATCCCTTCCGCGCTCTGGCAGTACCGGGTCGGCGACTGCCATTTCGATTTCTGGACCATGAGCGTGGATCAACTCAAGGCGGCGGGTGTTGCCAAGCGTCACATCGAAGTGGCCGGTCTTTGCACCCGTTGCCGGACGGATCTTTTCTTTTCCTACCGGGGGGAAAGGACCACCGGCCGGTTCGCCGTGGCGGCCGGCCTCATCCCGGAAAAGGCGCAAGGACGATGATCGACGCGCATTGTGAGATCCTGGCAAACGAGCCGTTGAGGGCCGACTGCTACCGGATGACGCTGAAGGGCCCCCCGGGTTATGTCGACTGCCGGCCGGGTCAGTTCGTGATGGTAAGGACCGCCGACGGGCCGGCCCCGCTGTTGCGGCGCCCCTTTTCCATTCATCGGTGCGGGCCCCTGTCCGATTCGGCGGCCGCCGTGGAGTTGCTATACCGGGTCGTGGGAGAAGGGACCCGACGGATGGCTGCCGGCAAGCCCGGCCAGCGCCTGGCCATGCTCGGCCCCCTGGGGAGGGGCTTTTCCGATCCCCCGGAAGGCGGGCCTGTTTTCCTGGCCGCGGGAGGGATCGGTGTGGCCCCCCTGATGTTTCTGGCCGACCGGCTGTGCCGGTTGCCGACCTCCCGGCGGGACGTCCGGGTGTTTTTGGGCGGGAAAACCGCAGATGAGCTGCTGTGCCGGGAGCGGTTTGAACAGCTCGGTCTGCCGGTCGCCCTGACTACCGATGACGGCAGTGACGGCGATCAGTGCCTGGTGACCCAGCCGCTGGAGGAGGCGATCCGGCGGACGCCGCCCGCGATGGTCTATGCCTGCGGCCCGCCCGGAATGCTTCGATGCGTGGTCGGGTTCGTCGAGGCTTACGGCATCCGCTGCGAGGTTTCGATCGAAACCTACATGGCCTGCGGCATGGGGGCCTGCCTGGCCTGTGCGGTGCCGGACCGGAAAAGACCGGACCGGTACCGGCACGCTTGCCTGCACGGGCCGGTCTTCGACGCCCGGGAGATCGTCATTTGACGGCAGGAATCCGGCGTCAGCAGCCGGGGTAGGGGGCAGGCCGTCGGAAGTCAAAATCCAGGATCCTGGCGCCGGCAACCAGCGACCAGCAGCCAGCATTCGGCATCCGGAGTCGGGGGCCGGTGGATTTTCAAGCGGATCTCCCCACGGCGCCCGGCGTCTCGGATCCATTTTCGGTTGACTTGTCGGGGATCGTGTGGTAGTTCGCTTGTGATTTTGTGCGGATTCCGGTCGGGCCTTTTTACCCCGTAAAGGCCTGATTTTT
>JASFPT010000284.1:0-4999 GCA_050115795.1 Desulfobacterales bacterium | reverse complement strand
CGCCCCTGGGCGTCCTCGTCCCGGCCGGGCCCCTCTCCGACGAAAAGCAGCCGAGCTCGCGGATCTCCCTCGCCGAAGACGATGTTGCGCCGGGTTTGGGAAAGGCGGCACCGGGCGCAGTCGCCCAACTCTTGGCGCACGCCCCCCAGGCTGCGTAGAGCAGAGGGCAACGGCCGCTCCCAGGATTGGACGATCTCGAGGGTTTCCGGCCGGCAGTGGAGGCCGGAGATGCCCGAATCGCTCAGGTACCGCAGGGTCCCTTCCAGGCGGTTAAAGAGGTTATGAAGATTTTCCCGTTCGGTTCGCATGTCCCTGCGTCCGGATCATCCGCTCGCGCGGGTTTCCAGATTCCAGATTCAAGATTCAAGATGATGGCAGGCAACCAATCTTTTGCTGAAAAGTCGATGAAATCGCAACAAGTGCCCGGAGGGTCATATCGACTTTGCCGCTCTATTTTGACGCTCAAAAATGACTGGATTCCCGCCTTCGCGGGAATGACGAAAAGAGGATATCCGGACTTTTACTGAAACGATCAAAGTTGAAACACTGAATTTGGAGATTGAAAACACCCGGCAACAGGCTGCGGGCAATGCGCTCGCTGGTGCCGTTCAATGGCGACTCTGCCGCGCGTCGTGAACCGGAAACCCGAAATCTGGAATTCGCCGAAGGCGCGCTTGCGTCCGACCCTGTCGACCTTGCTCACGTCTTCATCAGCATTCGGATGCGATCCAGGAGCGCATGCGCCACCTCGTCTTTGTCCATGACCGGCAGCGCCTCCTTGCGGCCGTCCCGGAAAAAGAGGGTCACCCGGTTGGTGTCGGCGCCGAAACCGGCATCGGGCTCATTCAGCAGGTTTCCGGCGATCATGTCCAGGTTCTTTTCCCGGAGCTTGGCAGTGGCGTTCTGCTCCAGGGCCTCGGTTTCGGCGGCAAACCCCACCAGGATCTGGTGATCGGATTTTCGATTTCCCAGCGCCCGCAGGATATCTTCGGTTTTTTCGAGGGTCAGCGAGAGGGTGGCCTCCCCCTTTTTGATCTTCTGCGCTTTTCGATCGGCCGGCGCGTAGTCGCCCACTGCGGCGGTTTTGACGACCACCCGGGCATCGCCGGCACGGTCGAGCACCGCCTCGGCCATTTGCCGGGCGGTTTCAACGAAAACGGTCTCCACGTTCGGGGGCGGCTTCAGCGCGGTGGGGCCCGACACCAGGACGACCGTCGCCCCCCGGTGCTCGGCCGCCCGGGCCGCAGCATAGCCCATTTTGCCGGAGCTAGGGTTGGAGATAAACCGCAGCGGATCGAAATATTCGCGGGTCGGACCGGCGGTGACGAGCACGGTGATGCCGGCAAAGTCCTTCGGCGTCAGCCGGTGGGCCACCCGGTCGAAAATCACCGCCGGATCGGGCAGCCGGCCCGGTCCAATGGTGCCGCAGGCCAGGTCGCCGGCATCGGGGTCCACGATCGTGACACCGTCCTCCCGCAGGCGCTCCAGATTGCGTTGCACCGCCGGACTCATCAGCATGTGGGTGTTCATGGCCGGGCAGAGGATTTTCGGGGCGGTGACAGCCATCAGGAAGGTGCTCAGGGCATCGTCTGCGATGCCGTTTGCAAGCTTTCCCACGATATTGGCGGTGGCCGGCGCTACGATAACCGCGTCGGCCTCCTGGGCCCAGTCGATGTGGCGAATCGCCCCTTCCCCCCCCTCGTCAAACAGATCGCAAAATACCGGCTGTTGAGACAGGGCTTCGAAAGTGGTTTTGCCGACGAACCACCGGGCGCTTCGGGTCATCACCACCCGCACCGATGCACCGGCCCCGGTCAAAAGCCGAAGCAGTTCGGCGGCCTTGTAGGCTGCGATGCCGCCGGTCACCCCCAGCACGAGGCGCTTGTTTTCGAGAATAGAGGCCATTATTGGATTACCTGATCATAAGCGAATGAGCCGCCAAATGCCGAGCCATGCTGCTTAGCTCCTGAGCTGTTAAGCTCTTAAGCTGTTAAGCCAGCAGCTAAAATGCTGTGCTTTTTTCTTATGCTGCCATTCGGCGGGTTGGCAGCCAGCGACCGGCACGAAGCGCCTCCCTTAACCGCCGGCAGCTTATCAGCCAACCGCTTTATTTCAGGAGCCCTTCCTCTGCGGGGCCGCCCAGGCTGGATCCGCGGGCCGAAGCGATGGTCGGGGCCACCCAGATCTCCACGTAGGTGGAAAAGCTTTCATCGGTGATGTTGATGACGCACCAGCGGTTCTCCTTCTGGAAAAGCAGCATGGAGCGCGGGGACTTGAACGAGCTCACCGGCGTCCAGTTGTCCTTGGCCATGTTGGTTTCGAAAAAGGTGATCAGGGAATTGACCTCCACGTTCCCCTTCAGGGCCAGTACGCCGGCCGAAAGGCCCGGCGTCCGAAACACGAAGGAGGAATCCTTGACCACTTTCAGCTCGCGGGGAATCAGAATATCCCCGAAGTCGTAATACAGCGGCTGATTTTCCCGCTCCATGTGGGAACTCGGGGGTGGCTCCTCGCTTTTCGTCTGTACGCCCGAGCACCCGATGAGCAGGAGAATCGCACCCGCTGCCGCAAACGCCTGCAGAATCCAGAGCCGATTTCCCTTTTCTCCCTCTCTTCGAATCATGTTCGCCTCCCGAGATAAATTTTCTCCAGACATAAATTTGATGCGCAAATTGATGAAAAGCGGCTTTGCCGCAAACCAATGACAGCAATTTTATGTGGAATCAACGATTTTTGCAAGGGGGGGCCAGAGGCGGCAAACCGGCCGAGTTGTTAAGCTGATAAGCTACTGAGCTGATAAGCTGGTAAGCTATTGAGCTGATAAGCTGTTGAGCTGGTAAGCTGTTGAGCTGATAAGCTGATAAGCTACTGAGCGGGAAATATGCTTGCGGATGCAGGCTTTTGGCTTTTTCCCCTGGCTCAACAGCTATCAGCTCAATCGCTTACCGGCTTTTTCAGCGCCGGCGCTGAAAAAATGACCACCACTTTTTGTTTTCGGCTTTGACCGGTTCGGGTACTGAAATTGTTCTGCCGTTTATGATGGCCTCGGGCCGGCCGATGACCATTTCCAGGGCTTCGGACCGACTATCGAGGATCTGTGCGGCAGCCTCCACTCCGGCGGCGAGGGCCGGCGGCCGGTCTTGCGCCGAGTGGGCGTCGGAGGCGATCAGGTGAACCAGACGCTGTTTGAGGAGCTGGTGGGCGCAGCGCATGGCCGGGTCCCCCAGTTCCCCGGTGACGCTCATGGCGGTCACCTGGATGAGGCATCCCATGTCCACCAGGTCGAAAAAAAGGTCGAACCGCTTTTGAAATTCGAAGATCCGCTCCGGGTGAACGACGATCGGCGTGATGCCCTCCAGGTTGAGCTGAAACAGCTCACGGCTCCAGCCCGCCGGAAGCGTTTGGAAGGGAAACTCGACCAGAAGATAGCGCCCCCCGTCGTTGACCGTGCCGATTTTCCCGGCTTTCACCTTCTGCGCCAGAGACGCGCTGATATGAACCTCGGCCCCGGGCAAAACCGTCACCGCGATCCCTTCGGCCCTGATGCTCCGCATCAGTTCAGCCGTGCGGTGCCGCACCAGCGCCGGCGGGTTTTCGTAGACGCCGTTATGGGAGTGGGGGGTCGCCAGGAGGGTGTGGATGCCGTCTTTTTCAGCAACGGCCGCCATCTGGAGGCTTTCCTGCAGGTCTTCCGCCCCGTCGTCGAGTCCCGGAAGGATATGGCAGTGGAGATCGATCAAAAAAATCGTTTCACAATTTCAGGACAAGCGGCTGCACCGCTTGATGTTATCGGCGCCAGACGGCGGCCGAGGGGCTACTGGGCCGAAAAGCCTTCTGCAATACCCCTGAATCAGCACTCCGTCTTCTAAAATTCTAATTTCTAATTTCTAATTTCTAAATCTATTGTCTTACCAGCTTACCAGCTTAATAGCTTATCAGCTTACCAGCTTAATAGCTCATCAGCTTACCAGCTTAACAGCTTAATAGCTCAACAGCTTACCAGCTCAACCCCCGTTCTTCTTTTTCCGGTCCCCTTTTTTCGACAAACCGTCCTCGCCGTAGTAGTAGGCATAGTACTGGTAGTAATAGTTGCCCTGGCGGCCGGTCTTGACGCCGTTGAGGACCGCCCCCAGAACGTGGGCTTTAACGGTTTTAAGCTGGGAAAGACCGTTTTGTACGATCTGTCGCGGGGTTTCGGCAGCCCGGATCACCAGCACCACGCCGTCCGCCAGGTTGGAGAGGACGACGGCGTCGGTGACGGCTGTAATCGGGGCGGTGTCGATGACGATCCGGTCGTACCGGCTCTTGAGGACTTCGATGAACTTGCCCATCTTCCGGGAGCCGAGAAGCTCCGACGGGTTCGGCGGGATCGGCCCGCAGGGCATGATTTCCAGGTTGCCCACCGGGGTCTGCGAAATGGCGTCTTTGAGCTCGCTGGTACCCACCAGCACGCTGGAGATGCCGACCTCCCGGGGCAGGTCAAAGACCTTGTGAACCCGGGGCCTTCGCATGTCACAGTCCAGCAGGATCACCTTGGAGCCGGCCTGGGCCATGGTCACGGCCAGATTCGTGGCACAGGAGGTTTTCCCCTCCGCCGGCCCGGCGCTGGTCACCAGGATCACCTGGGGGGCCTTCTCCGCAGAGGAAAAGAGGATGCCGGTCCGGATCCCGCGAAACGATTCGCTGGCCGTGGACTTCGGCGAGTGAAGAGTCACCAGGTCCTCGGGTATTCCCTCCCGGTTTCCGTTTGCGGTAAAGGCCGGCACCGGGCCGAGATACGGGATCTTCAAATAATCCCTGACCTCATCGGGCAGTTTGATCGAGTTGTCCATATACTCCAGGAAAAAGGCGACCCCCACACCCAGGGCCAGACCCACCACCAGCGCCAGCAGCAGGTTCAACTTTTTCCGGGGTTTAACCGGCTCCAGGGGGACCTCGGCCCGGTCCACCACGCGGATGTTGCCGGTTCGCATCTCTTCGGTCAGGGAGGTTTCCTTGA
>JASFPT010000283.1:0-5007 GCA_050115795.1 Desulfobacterales bacterium | reverse complement strand
CAGCGGGGCGCCCTTCAAAAAGGAGGCGCCGTGGGGCTTGGCCGTTGAAAGCCTGCCCAGGGTCTCCGGATCTTGAACGACCACGAAGTGCCAGGGGTTGAATCCCCTGGAGGACGGGGCGCGCAGCAACGCCTCCACGAGTTGCCCCACCGTTTCCTTTTCCACCGGGCGGTTTTCGAATTTCCGGATGCTTCTGCGCTTTCTGAGCAGGTCGATGAGCATATTCCCCCCTTTTGTAATTCTTTTGTAATAACTCAAACAAACGGTGGCATTTTCTGCCGCGGCAGCCTAGGCTTGACTATCGTTCATTCTATCCGCGACAGGAAATGCGCATGAGCACCCCGATCCATTCCAAAGGTACGCGCGCCCGGGTCCTTTTGACCAGTGTGTTCGGACCGTTCTCCCGTGACGACCCATACGGAAGCCGGGCCGTCAATCCCATGGAACTGTACCAGAACCAGGTGACCCGCGTACAGGGGGCTTTTTCCCTTCGCATGTTCCACCGCTCCTTTTCCCTGCTGATGCTCCAGGCCAACATGGACGCGCCGTGCACGCTGCTCGACTTTCCCTCCAGGGACCGGTTCATCGAAGAGATCACCGAAAACCGCTACGACATCATCGGCATCGGCGCCATCGTCCCCAATGTCGAAAAGGTCCGCCACATGTGCGCGCTGATCCGACGGCATCAGCCGGAGGCCGAAATCGTGGTCGGCGGCCACGTTGCCGCAGCGGAAGACCTCGAAAAGAGGATCGACGCCGATCACATCGTCAGGGGAGACGGCGTCCGGTGGTTTCGACGCCACCTCGGGCAAAAGGAGGAGGCGCCCGTGTGCCACCCGCTGGCCTATTCGGCGTTCGGAAGCCGGATCATGGGGATCCCGCTCAAAGACGGACCGGGCCGCACGGCGGCGATCCTGATCCCTTCGGTGGGCTGCCCGGTGGGGTGCAACTTCTGCTCCACCTCGGCGCTTTTCGGCGGCAAGGGAAAATTCGTCAACTTCTACGAAACCGGCGATGAACTCTTCGACGTCATGTGCCGGATCGAAAAGGCCCTGAAGGTTTCTTCCTTCTTCGTGCTCGACGAAAACTTCCTGCTGCACCGGAAGCGCGCCCTCCGTCTCCTTGCCCGGATGAAGGCCGCCGGCAAGAGCTGGTCGCTGAGCGTGTTCAGCTCCGCCCGGGTCCTTCGCTCCTACAGCTTCGAACAGATCGTCGGGCTCGGGATCAGCTGGGTCTGGATGGGAATCGAGGGCCAAAACAGCCGCTACCGGAAGCTCGAGGACGTCGACACCCGACGGCTCGTGTCCGACCTTCAATCCCACGGCATCCGGGTGCTCGGTTCCTCGATCATCGGGCTGGAGAACCACACCGTTTCCGCCATCGAAGGCGTCATCGACCACGCGGTCAGCCACAACACCGACTTTCACCAGTTCATGCTCTACACGCCCAACCCCGGGACCCCCTTCTACGCGGAGCAGAAAAAGGCCGGCACCCTGAAAAGCGAAGCCGACTTTCCCCCGGCCGACGCCCACGGTCAATACCGGTTCAACTACCGACATCCGCACATCGAACCCGGGCAGGAGGAGACCTTTTTACTCGATGCGTTTCGCCGGGATTTCGAGACGAACGGCCCCAGCCTCGCGCGCCTGATCCGGACCATGCTGACCGGCTGGCAGCGACACCGCGCCCACAACGAGCCGAGGGTTCGCGCGCGTTTCGCACGGGACGCATCCCTTCTGAAAACGACCTACGCCGGGGCGGTCTGGGCCATGCGGCGGTATTACCGCCGAAACGCCCGGATGCACCGGAAGATGGACCGCTTGTTGAAAGACATCTACCGGACGTTCGACCTGCGAACCCGGCTGGCGGCGCCGCCGATCGGTGTGTATGCCTACAGCCGGCTTCTCCGCGAGGAAAAAAGACTGGCGGCCGGCTGGCGCTACGAACCGGCTTCCTTTTACGAAAAAAATGCCGCGGCGCGTGCCCTGGAACCGGCCCCCGCCCCCGTGCGCTCCGGCGCCGGCAGGGAATTGGCCGAAAGACGCAGGCCGGCTCTGGCTTCCTAAGCCCCAAGGGGTGCAGGACACTTTTTCCGGGCATGGGAAAAAAGCCGGACCCTATGCATTCGGCGCAAATCCGCGAAGGCGTCGCCAGCGGCCGAAGATCATCGCCTCTTTCCGCAGCAAATAAACCCAGGCCCTTCCATGCCCGTGCCTTCTGCTTGAACCGCCTTGCCCTCCGACCCAAGCGCCGACGCAGCCGAAGACGAAGGCAAAGGCGGATTGTTGACTCCATCAAGCCGCTTGTTATAGTAACCACGGAAATCAGGAACAAGGATGGAAAGGGCAACCAGTGGCGTCGGCGGCATCCCCAGACCGATATGATTTTGAAACCGGCATGTACCGGCCCCCCAGCGAGGGCGGCAGCTACTCGCTGCTGGTTCGCTTCACCCGCAACTGCCCCTGGAACCGTTGCACCTTCTGCGGCATGTACAAGCACGAAAAATTCGAGGTGCGATCCGTCGACGAGATCAAGGCGGACATCGACGCCATCGCCCGGCTCTGCCGGGACCTGGAAAAGGCCGGCGGCGGAAAAGAGGCCGTCGGCCGCCATGCCGCCATCGCGCTTCTCCGCAAACATCCCGAGATCGAAACCCACCCCGGCTTTGTGATGGTCTTCAACTGGCTCGTCTCCGGCGGCCGGACCGCCTTTTTGCAGGACGCCAACAGCCTGATCATGAAAACCGACGATCTGGCCGAAGCGCTCCGCTACCTTCGAAGAACCTTTCCGAGCATCGAGCGCGTCACCTCCTACGTTCGCTCCCGGACGCTTGCCCAGAAAAGCCTCGAAGAGCTCAAGACCGTGCGAGAGGCCGGCCTGGATCGGGTTCACGTCGGCCTGGAGAGCGGCGACGACGCTCTTTTGAAAAAGATCAGGAAGGGCGTGACCGCCGAGGGGCACATCAAGGGCGGCAAAAAGGCCCTTTCAGCAGGCTTTCAGCTTTCCGAATACTGGATGCCGGGTCTCGGGGGAAAGGCGCTCACAGAGCAGCACGCAGTGAATACGGCCAGGGTGTTGAGCGAAATCGACCCCCACTACATTCGCTCCCGGCCGCTTCACCCGATACCCGGAACGCCCCTGGCCGAGCAGGCCAGCGACGAGAACTTCCGTCTGCTCTCACCCAAAGAGGCGCTTCTGGAAATCAAGCGGATGGTGGAGAACCTGGAGGTGACCTCCCGGGTCTGCTTCGACCATGCGGGCAATTACTGGAAGGACCGGGGAGGCCGCCTCGTCTTCAGCCACAGCTACGAGGGATATCGATTCCCGGAGCAAAAGCCCGAGGTGCTGGCGCGGATCGAAGAGGGGCTGGCAGCAGGAAAGTAGCGGATCTGTCACCCTGGCCAAGCCCCGGCTGCCGGGGTGCGATCCGCGGTTCGGTCACGCCTTGGCGAGACTCACCGTCCTGGACGAAGTCGAAGGAGAATCCAGAATGCATGAAATCTCTTGTCTGAAACTTCTTCAGAAGCCGTATAGGACACGGCCTCCGCGCCGCGCCGCAGTGAACGGCACAGAGGCCGTTCACTGCAACAAATGGCCCGCAGAGCCCAGGATGGCCGCAATACCCGGGGCGACCCAGAGGCGGACACGACAAGAGGATGGTCGGGACTCAGAAAATCTTTTCAGGAGAACACGAAGTGATACCGGTTCTGGGTATTTTCGCATCCACCCCTACCCAGATACGGCAGGTCGCCTGCCCGCCGCCGTCTACCCGCCCCGCCCACCGGCGCATGGCATATGACCGCATCTAAAGACCCTTTTCCTAAATCCGGCATCCGGGATCGAGCATCCAGGATCCTGGGTGATGAAACCGATCGACTGAATCCTGCGCAGATCCGCACCTCCGAAGAGAGCCGGACCAGCCGCCTGGAGTCCTTCGGCGGCGGGCTGGCCGTATTTGCTTCGGCCTTCTGCTTTTACTTTTCCACCGTGGTCATCCGTTGGTCCCAGGCAGAAGTCTCCATCGAGCCCTCCTTTTTCGTCTTCGTCCGGTTTTTGCTGGGGTTTTTCGTCGTCTGCATCCTGATGGCGGCCCGCCGCCAGCTTCCCAGACCCCGCCGATACCACCTGCTGCTCGGCAGAACGATCGGCAACTGCGTGGCGGTCTACTGCTTTTACAATGCCGTAAAATACACCTCGGTGGCCGAGGCCAACATTCTGAACATGACCTACCCGGTTTTCGTGGCCGTGATCTCCTGGGTTCTGCTCCGCCAGCAGCGGGACCCGGTGGCCACGGCCATGGTCGTGGTGGCGTTTGTCGGAATCTGGCTGATTCTGGCCCCTGAACGGGTCGCCTTCAAAACCGCCAACCTCTGGGGTCTGGCATCGGGGGTCTCGGCTTCGGCGGCCATCGTCTATTTGAATGTCAGCCGCCGCTACCACGACACCAACACGGTCCTGTTCTTCATGTTCGGCATCGGGGCTGTGATCATGCTCGCCGCCTTCCACGACCACTTTTTCTGGCCCGAGGGGGCGGCCCTTCGCTACTTGCTGCTATGTGCCGCAACCGGCATCGCGGGGCAGTTTCTGCTCACCCTCGGATTCCGATACGTCACGGCCATGGAGGGAAGCATCATCTCGTCGATGCGGATCCTGCTGGCCGGGCTGCTGGGCCCCTTTCTGGTCGGAGAGGATGCATTGGGGGTCGCCGGATGGATCGGCGGACTTCTTCTGTTCGGGGCCAATACGGTATTGTCGGTTCGGCATGCTCGTGGAAAGGACCCCGAGCAGGAAATGAAAAAATGAAGGTTCAATGAAAAGGACAAAAGACGAACGTCGAACGCTGAACGCTGAACATCAAACGTCGAATGAGAGGATAAAGGACGAACGTCGAACGTTGATTGCATGAGAGAGACAAGCGGTTGTTTTCCAACGGCAATGCTGCGATGTCGATAATGGGAAAATATTTCAAGCCCGTCGTTTTTGGTTTATATTAGAAGTTGTAAGTTA
>JASFPT010000282.1:0-5053 GCA_050115795.1 Desulfobacterales bacterium | reverse complement strand
TCTGTTTCTGCAGCGGTTCAAATCGGAGAAATACACCGCCAAACAGCCTGTCTTCCAGGAAGGAGAGCGCGGAGAGACCCTGTACATCGTTCAAAGCGGTCTGGTTTCCCTCCACAAGCACATCACCGGCGACATCGACAAGAAACTGTTTTCCGCAAGGCCCGGAACCATTTTCGGTGAATTCAGCTTCATGGACAGGGGGGAGCGATCGGCCACGGCCATGGCCGATGACGACTCGGTCCTTCTCAGCCTGAACCGGGATGAATTCTACACCTTCATCCAGGATAACCCAAAGGCCGGGGCCAAGCTGTTCCGGAACCTGCTGGGCATTGTGGTGGAGCGCCTTCGTAGAACAAACGAGGCCTACCGGGACGCCGTGAGGTGGGGCCTGGAGATCACCGGCACCCAAAAGATCAACTTTCATTATCTGATCACCGAAAACGTGGAGATCCGCCTCGAGCTGCTCAACGGAAAGACCTTCGAGGGAAAGGTCCTTCAACTGGAAAAAAGCGATGCGGGCCACGAGTTGATCCTCGTCAACAAGCTTGGAAAGCTGGCCATCATCCCGTACCACGCCATTCTTTCGGTGACGCTCACCCAGTAAATCGATCGAAAATCTCCCAGAATCTGCGACGGACCGCATCGGTTTCCCGGAGAATTTCATGGCGGGCGCCGGGGATCAGAACATATCGGCCGACGGCAAGCCGTCGGCAAATCCGATTCTGAGCCCTCAAAGAGACGATCCGCTCCGCACCGCCCCCGACGATGCACACCGGCGTGCGGATCCCTTCGGGATATCCGGGGCTGCAGAGCGTATCGATGGACCGAAAGGTCGCAGACAGCCAGCCGAAGGTGATCCCGTCCACCGCCAGCGCCGGCTTTTCCTGCAGCAGTCGAAGGTCGCTTGCAAACCGCCGGGGATCCGATGTCAGCCGGTTGCCGCCAAAAGCGCGGCCCGGCTGAAGGTGACGCCCGCCTCCCGGCACACAGGCGCTGGATCCGCCCAGGGCCATCGCCGCCCGGACCAGAATCCGCAGGGCGCCTCCGGCCAGGGGACCCAGGCGAAGATCGACCAGCGGCGACACCAGCATCGCCCACCGAAAGCGGCCCGGGTGATCGCGCAAATACCGAAGAACGACGTGCGCCCCCATGGAATGGGCCACCACCCCGACCGGGCCCGAGGATCGTGGAGCCGCCACCCGTTCGAAAAAAAGGTCCAGGTCGTCGATATAGTCATCGTAGGAGTCGACGTGCCCTTTTCTTCGATCCGGCAGCATCCGGCAAGACATCCCCTGGCCACGCCAGTCGAATCCGACCGCATCAAATCCCCGCTGATTGAGCGCTGCTGCGGTCTCTTCGTATTTTTCGAGAAATTCGGCCCGTCCACCGAGCAGCACGACCATCCCCCGGGGATTTTGCCCCCGGGCCGACCAACTTGCCCAACGCAGCCGGCATCCGTCTGCCGCCTTGAGGATGCCGCTCACCATGGCGCTGTGAACCCTCGGGTTGACCCGTTCATCGATGTCCATTACATAACGTCTCAGAAATCGTTTGCCGGAAAGGGCCCGGGTCCCGCCGGCGCTTTCACCCTTCGGGTTTGGGTTCGTGGTCGTTTGTTTGCGGTGTGTGCTCTGGTCTAAAGAGACCGGGGGATCCCGGCTGCCGCACCGCCATCGCGTCGGCGGTTTTTCTCCGATTGCCCCAATAAGGAAAGGGGGCGAGCGACAAACGACAACCCACGAACCACCGACCCTAAACGGCTGCCTGCCGCTTTCTGGCATGTTGTGGACCATGAACCGGAGACGAGCCCATGTCAACTGAGAAGTCCCCCGTGCACTCCCATCGATTCGTTGAGGATTACGACGGATTTGTCGGCTTCGGCCTTGATCGTCATTCCGACGAAAACACAGTGGTATACTACCTGCAGAAGTTCTCCGACGACGCACTGGCCAGGACGATGGTCGAGCGGATGACGGGCGAAGAGCTGGATCGGCTCTATTCCCTGATCAATGTTCTGATGAAAAAGCACCTGAGCGACGATGAATACCACCGGCTCTTTCTCAAGGAGGAACATCCTTGAGCCAGGCCGACACCGAGGCGGCCTATGCGGGGATTCCGATCGCCCCCCAGGGAACCCTCCCGAACGAGTCGCCTCCGGAAAGGACCCATTCCATGCTCACCGACACCATGCTGGAACGCTACGCCGATGTTCTGCTGTGGGGCCTGGGCGTCGCCCGACGCCAAAAGTTTCGCCGCGGGGACCTGATCCAGATCCGCTTCGATCCGCCGGGGTTGAAACTGGCCGAAGTTCTTTTCCGCCGGATTCTGGAAATGAGGATGCACCCGGTCATTCGCATGACCCCGACCGCAGCGATGGAGGAAGTCTTCTACGAACATTCCGATCGCCGGCAACTGACGTTCATCGCTCCCGGTGAAGAAAAACTTTGCCGCGCCTTGAACGGCAGCATTTTTATCCACGCCCCCGAGTCGCTGACCCACCTGAAGGGGGTCGACCCAAAAAAGATCGGGGTTGCCGCCGCCGCGCAAAAAAGACTCCGGGACATCATGACCGAACGGGAGGCGGCCGGCCTGCTGAGCTGGACCATCGGCCTGGTGCCCACCGACGAACTCGCCCGCCAGGCCGGCCTCTCCAGCCAGGCTTACGCCCGCCAGGTCGTCCGGGCCTGCTTTTTGGACCGCAACGATCCGGTTCGACACTGGAAAGAGGTGTGGGCCCGGGCCCAGGAGATCAAAAAGCGGCTCAACCGGATGAAAGTCGCCCGTTACCGGGTGGAATCGGAAACGATCGACCTGGAAGTCGCCGCCGGCGAAAAGCGCAAGTGGATCGGAATCTCCGGCCGGAACATCCCCAGCTTCGAACTGTTCACGTCCCCGGACTGGCGGGGAACCCGCGGGATCTATTATGCCGACCAGCCCTCTTTTCGAAACGGCAATGTCGTGGAGGGAGTCCGCCTCGAATTTCGCGAAGGCCGGGTGGTAAAGGCCTCGGCCGACCGGGGAGAAGAATTCGTCCGCGCCCAGCTGGCCCTGGACCGCGGTGCCAGCAGAATCGGCGAATTCTCTTTGACCGACCGGCGCTTTTCCCGCATCGACCGCTTCATGGCCAACACGCTTTATGACGAGAATTTCGGGGGACCATACGGCAACTGCCACCTGGCGCTGGGTTCGTCTTATCCAAACACCTTTCGGGGAAAGCCATCAGTGCTGACCCCGGAGATGCGAGACGCACTGGGGTTCAACGACTCCGCACTGCATTGGGATCTGGTCAACACGAAACGAAAGCGGGTGCTCGCCTTCAGCCCCGGGGGCCGGGCCAAAGCAATCTATGAAGATGGGGAGTTTTTGCTGTAGACCACCGGCCGGGTGGGAGGATGAGAGAGGCTTATACTGCGCATAGATGCCAGCTGCTTAGCTGGTAAGCTGGTAAGCTGGTAAGCTAAAACACGAGATGAGAAAAAAGAAAAGAGGTCCTCGGGAATAGGGGGGGTCGTCTCTTTTTGGCCTTTTACAACATTTATTTTCCTGTTTTTGCTCCTGTTCAGGCTCAACAGCTTACTAGCTTAACAGCTGAATAGCTCGGGAACGTGCGCGAATCATCCGGCTACCAGCCATTTCCGGCGATCGATTCAACCCCTTTAGACCTTATATTTTCCGAAATCATCCGGCGACAGGCTCTCCAGGTACTCGGCCCACTTCTTTCCTTCCTTGCTCTTGTCGATCGGCTCGGCCCGGCCTTCGTCGGGTTTGGATTTTTCAATGACCTTCTGGTCGACATAAATCGGCGCCTTGAACCGAAGGGCGATGGCGATCGCATCACTGGGCCTTGCATCCATGTCGAAGGCGCCGGCCTCGGAAGAAAAATAGATCCGGGCGTAGAAAGTGTTGTCTTTCAGATCGCACACCTCGATCTTGGATACCGAAACCTGCAGCGTTTCCATGAAATTCTTGAACAGGTCGTGGGTCATCGGACGATCGAACTTGATGTCCTGGAGCGCCGATGCGATCGAAGTGGCTTCCAGCAGTCCGATCCAGATCGGAACCGTCTTCTCCCCTTCTTCGATTTTCAATATGATGATCGGCGTGTTGGATGCCGGATCCATGGTCATCCCCGCTATGCTTGCTTTATGCAGCATGGGAATCGACTCCTTTCCGTCCGCACTGTTCGGGACGCTCGGTGATCAATGTGCCGCGCAGGGAATGGGAAAAGGCCTGGTCGATGCGGATATCGACGATCTCGCCGGAAAGCGGCGGCCTGCCGCTGTTTCCCTGCCCGTGTGCAGGGAAGTGCACGATCCGATTCTGGGATGTTCGGCCCATCCAGAGGGCCGTCCGCCGAAGATCTCCCGAATAGTCCTTCTTGCTGGGGCCTTCCACCATGACCTGCTGCAGCCGTCCGATAAGCGCCCGATTTTTTTCAAGGGTCGTTTTTTCCTGGAGCGCGAGCAGTTCGGCCAGGCGCCTCTTTTTCACCGGCTCGCTGACCTTGCGGCCAAACCGGGACGCCGGCGCGCTGGGTCGGTCCGAATACTGGAAAGCGAAAACACCATCGAATCCGACCGCCTGCATCAACCCCAGGGTTCGGGAAAAATCCTCGTCGGTCTCTCCGGGGAACCCCACGATGAAATCCGAAGTGATGCCGATCTCCGGACAAACGGCTCGCAGCCGATCCACCTTCTGCAGATACGCATCCCGGGTGTACCGGCGGTTCATCCGCTTTAAGATTGCATCGGAGCCGGACTGAACGGGCAGATGAATATGCCGGCACAGCTTGTCGAGCGTGGCAAAGCACCCGATGAGCTCCTCGGAAAGATCCTTCGGATGGGACGTGGTAAACCGGATCCGGGCCAGGCCTTCGATCTCGTTGACCCGGCCGAGAAGTTCGGGGAAGCTGCAGAGTCCTTCCTTGCTTCCATAGCTGTTGACGTTCTGCCCCAGGAGGGTCACTTCCCGAACGCCTTCTGCAACCAGGCGGCGGATCTCATCGAGAATCCGGTCGGGCGGTCGGCGCGCCTCCCGGCCGCGGACCTGGGGA
>JASFPT010000281.1:0-5083 GCA_050115795.1 Desulfobacterales bacterium | reverse complement strand
CGAATAGTTTCTGCCGCCGGTCGCCTGCGGCCACCGAAACCAGGTCGTGGCCGGCCGGGCGGTATCGGTAGATGCCGGGAGCCAAATCCTCGACCCTGCCGGCGGCCACCAGCAGTTCCAGCGGGTAGGTGGCGCCGGCCGACGGCGCGGTGCGCAAACCCCGACGGTCGGTTTTGCCTTGTGCGGCCCACACCAGCTGTGCGACCTGGGAAAGGGAAAGCGGGTCGTCGGAAAAACGGCGCACCGAACGTCGCTGATCCAGAGCGGTTTCCACAGAAACGGGCCCGTCGGCCCGGGCGGCAGGCAGTTTAATGACTTTCGGTTGCTCCGGCATGGGTTCGGCCTCGGGTGGCAAAGCGACGGTCAGGCAAACGACCCAGATGATGATGAGGCTTGCGTACGGCCGGAGGTCCATAGGCATTTCGCCCCTTTTTCCAAACGCGGCTTGCCGCGTTTAGTTGGCCACCTTCCGGTGCCGCCCCTTGCCGTTGGCCATCATCTGGCGGTGAAGCCGCTTTGCCCGCAGGCAGAACGCCTCGAGTTTGGCGTTGATGAGCTGTGGGAACGGCGAGCCGTCGCTTTCGATCGCCAGAAACGGCAGCGATTCGACCTGTGAAAGCACGGCGCGCAGGTGGCCGTTTCCCGGATCGGTGGCCAGCTTGTCCTCCCGTGTCATGGCTTCGGTGAGGATGGCCTCTGAAAGGCGGTTGGGCATGCAGCCGAACGGCCCGATGGCGATGACCCCGCACACGTGGGTGGCCACCTCGGTCAGGGCGCCGCCGACCGTCAGCACCGCCTCTCCGGTCAGCTCGGCGGAGATGTAGGGGGCGGCGTTTTTGATGATGCCGCCGACCTTGAGCGGTTCGGCGTGGACCAGGCCGGAGGCGGACAGCGCCGCCTTGATCCGCTTTTCGTAATTGGCCATGAACTTTTTCTTGGCGAAAAACCCGAGCCGCTCCATCTTGGAAAGCCGCGGGCCGCCGATGCCCTTTTCCACCAGGTAGTCGGAGTAGTGGAGCCACTCGGCCACCGGGGTGCAAATGGTGGCGAATCCCATCTCGGCCAGCCTCCGGACGAGGTACTGGCGGGAGAGGCCGTCTCTGCGGACGAAAATCTCACCGGTCAGGTTCACCGTCGGTACGGCCGAGGGGGGCATTTTCATCCGGATTGTCGCAAACCGTGCGGCCGTGTCGCGAAGCTGGCGCTCGATCGCGGAAAAGTCCCCGCTACGGATCGTCTCCCGGATCCGGTCGCATTCTTTGTGGAAGGTGTTCATCCCTGCGCCGGGGGATTCGGCGTTGACCAGGATCATCGACCGGATGTCCTCGATCACGTCGGAGATGACGATCGCCCACCAGGCGTGGAGCTGGAAATCGTTTCCGAGGCCGGCGTAGGCGTTGTCGGAGGTCAGCGAAAACATCGCCACATCCGGAATTTCCAGCCGCCGGATCAGGTCTTCCATGAAGATGTAGTATTGGCCGAATCGGCAGGGGCCCGATCCGGTGGCCATGAAGTAGACGAGGACCTCGTCTTCGCGCTTCTGGTTCCAGACGTAGTTGAGCAGCGTGCCGGTGGTCAGGATCAGCGGAAGGCATTCCTTGCAGGAAGTGTTGGCCCGGCCGATTTTGAGCACCCCTTCGTCTGCGGGCGGGTGGGCATAGACGTGAAAGCCCCGGGCGTCGAAAACGGCGGCCAGCATCCCGGTGGCAATGGCGCCCATGGAGGGAAACAGGACGGTGACCTTCGGATCGTCCATGGGTACGACCTTGCCCGAAGAGGTCTTCACCACGGCCTTTTCGTTTTCCAGCAGCACCTTGGCGGGGCGAAGCGCGTTGGTTCTTCGACCGATGCCGCCGGTCGCCGAGAGCTGCCGGTAGGCGGCAACGATGTCCAAAAACGCTTCGATTCGGGTCTCCAGTCCGGCGTCGGCGGTGTGGCTGTCCAGTTCCAGGGTCAGCGACGGTTTTCGGCCCATGATCTCCCGGAAGTAGCCGATGACAAACGAGTCCGGTCCGCAGGAAAAATTGGTGATGTAGGTGCCGAACAGCTGGGGGTGGCGTTCCACCTGGCGGGCGGCTTTTAAAATCAGCTCGCCCATCCCCCAGTACATGTGTCGCTTGGAATGCTCCGCTTCCAAGTCGAGAAAATCGAGCGGGATCACGGTGACCCCTCGGGAGGCGAGCTTGTGAGGGATGCCCATGTGGGCTTCTTCTGCAAACGCGTTGTAAGGGCGCCCGAACACGACGACGGCCGTCTGGTCCGGGTCCTGCTCGAGCCCGGCCAGGGCCTCTTTGCCGATCTGCCGCATCGTTTCCGTGCACCGTTTCTGCTGTGCGGCGGCGGCATCAAACGCCGCCTCGGCCCGGCGGCGTCCGACGCCCATCTGCAGCGCCGTCTTGACCATCGACTCCCGGGCGCCGTCCACCCCGTCGTGAAGGTCGAGCATGGGGGTGAGCAGCCGGGTGCCGGTCTTTTCGAGGCGCCGCAGGGGCTCTCGAAAGGTCGCCTGAAGATAGAAGGTCTCTCCCTGGACCAGGGGGCAGACATACGCCTTGGACACCCGGTTGGGTACCGGCACCGATCGGAAATGGGGCAGAAAAACGAAGTCCGGCCGCGGTTCGGTCTCCAGCATCGAAAGAAAAAAGCCGTGGGCCAGTTCCGCCGGGTAGCAAAACGCGGCGTTTCGCTGGTCGATCCCCGAACGGGAGGGGGTGTCGACCAGAACCGGTGTACATCCGAGCTCGGTGAAAAAGGTCGAATAGAGGGGGTAGAAGGTGGCGACCAGAAAGCTGCGGCTGATGGCCACCCGCCGGGCGGGTGTGCCCGGCGCCGGTTTCGGCTTGCCGGCGAAGGTATCGAACACCAGCCGCTGGCGAGCCCGGACCAGGTCGAGCTTTTCGACGTCGTATCGGACGTTGTGGCGCAGGTTGTAGTACCGGTTGCAGGCGCCGCCGAAGGGGTAGGTTTTTGCTTCCACCTCGATGCGGGAGACGCTGCAGCGGCGGTCGCAGCCTTCCTTGCCGCCGCCGCAGGTAAAGGGCTTTTTGTAGCGGACCTCTCTTTCGGCCAGGGTCTTGAGGTCGAAAGCGCGCTTTTCCATGAGGCCGGATTCGATCCGGTCCTTGACCGCCAGCGCCACCCCGTATGCGCCCATCAGGCCGGGTTCGGGGGGAACGATGATCGGCTTGCCCACCAGCGCCGCCATGGCCAGCGGAACCGCCCGGTTGTAGCAGACCCCACCCTGCATGAAGACCTTCTCCCCCACCGGCCGGTTGCCTTTGACCCGGTTGCTGTAGTTCATGCAGATCGAGTAGACCAGGCCGGCCACGATGTCTTCCCGGGCGATGCCTTCGTGGATGGCGTTTTTGATGTCCGAGGCGATGAAGGCGGCGCACTGGTCGTTGAAGTTCGGCGGCCTTTTGCCGCAGACGGCGATGTCGGCGATCTCCTCCATGGCGATGCCCAGGGTTTCGAAGGCCGACTCCTCCAGAAAGGAGCCGGTTCCGGCCGAGCAGGCTTCGTTCATGGCATAGTCGGACGGCACGCCGTTGGTGATGTAGGTGTATTTGGCGTCCTGCCCTCCGATTTCGAAGATCGTGTCGACTTTCGGATCGAAGTGGACCGCCGCGGTGGCGTGGGCGATGATTTCGTTGATGACGCCGTCGGTCAAGGCGTGGAGCCCGGCGATTTGCCTGCCGGATCCGCAGACCCCGAGCCCTTCGATATCGACCGTCGCCGGGTCGACCTGATTGGAAAGCTGCTCGTGCAGTGCGCGGTAGCAGCGGCGGGAGGCGCCGACCGGGTCTCCGCTCGTTCTCAGGTAGATCGAAGCGAGCATGGCGTTGTCTGCGGTTCGCAGCAGCACCGCTTTGGTGGTGGTCGAGCCCACGTCGAGCCCGAGGATGCAGCGGTCCTTCGGGCGGGCCGTTCCCATCTCCATCTGTTTGAACGCCACCATCGGCGTAAAATCGGCCAGCGGCGGCAAAGCCTCGAAGGCGTTGGCTTCCGAGCGAAAGAGCGCTTCGAAGCCGGGGAAAGGGCGGGTCTCGTTGTCCAGCGCCCAGAGGGCGGCGCCCATGGCTTCAAAGTACGGGGCCGGCTCCGGGACGATGAGGTTTTCGATCCGGCGGCCGAGATATTCGATCATCATGCGGTTGCGGGTGGTGCCGCCGGTGACCATGACGTTGCGCCGCTCCACCTTCTTGAGCAGCTCCAGGATCTTGTTGGCCATCATCATGCACAGGCCGGCCGTCACCCGGGCGCGGGGGATGCCCTTGTTGGTGGCATGGGTGCAGTCGGACTTGCAAAAGACAGAGCACCTTCCGGATACGTGGTGCGGCTCCTCGGTGGCCGCCCATTCGGCGGCCTCCTCCAGGCTGACGTCCATCCGCCGAAGCTGCTGCAGGAGAAATTCGCCCGTTCCCGAGGCGCACTTGTTGCCGGTCAAAACGTTTGCGATCCGACCGTTGCCGTCGAGCACGTAGACCATGAACGTTTCACCGCCGGCCGACACCACGGCGGGACAATCGATCCCCTGGGGTTTGACGAAACGGTAGGCGTGTTCCACCGCTTCGGGCTCGGAGATGGCGGTGAGGTTGACAAAATGCCGGAACCGCCGGCCTGTTGCGGCGATCCGGTCAAAGGTGCCGATGTCGATCCCGCGCAGGGCTTTTTCCAGCGTTTTTTTCGGGTCCCCCTCGTGGGGAAACTGCGCGTGGCCCTCGACGTGGGGGGTCGGGTTGCCCTGCGAATCGGGACGCAGGACCACATGAACCAGCGAAACGGTCGATGCGCCCAGACACAACCCCAGGCTGTTTACGGTGGCAACGGCATCGGCTTTCATGGTTTCGAATCCTGTTCGGTTCTGTTTCTACACACGGTTTAACAGCTCTATAACCAGCCGCACGCCGAACCCCGTACCGCCGGGTTCGCAATAGTCGCCCGCCTTTTTCACGTAGGCCGGACCGGCGATGTCGATGTGGGCCCAACGGGTGTCGCCGACGAATTCGGACAGAAAAAGGGCAGCGGCGATGGCGCCGCCCCAGCGGTTGGCGCCGATGTTGCGAATATCGGCAAACTTGCT
>JASFPT010000280.1:0-5084 GCA_050115795.1 Desulfobacterales bacterium | reverse complement strand
TCAACCCCCCGGCTGAAGGTTTCTTCGATCCGGTAGATCGCCTCCAGAATGGACTGCTTTTTCCTTCTTTCCATCGTTGCTCCGGCCAAAGATGATCTCCTCGGTGGTGTAGCCGATTTTCGCTATCGATTCAACGCGGGAGCGAAAACGCTGGTTGCCGGCCCGGCTGCCGCTTTGATACGGTGGCGGCAAAATGAAACCGCTTCAAGGGTCCGGGCCGGGTTGTGGCCCAGCGGGAGGGATCATGACCAGCAAGGTGCACTTCATCGATCTTCGCGCCACCGTCAAGGAAAATTTCCTGAGAAAACTCGATCGGCTGGTCGACGCCGCCGGTTTTGGGGATATCGTCTTCGACCGGGATCTGACCGCCGTCAAGCTCCATTTCGGAGAGGCGGGAAACACGGCGTTCATCCGGCCGGTCTTCATCCGGCGGGTGGTGGAGGCCGTGCGGCGCTGCGGCGGACTCCCCCAGGCCTTGGCGGACCTGGTCAACGCAGAACCTGCTCCGGCCGTCTCCTGCCTCCAGGAGCAGCCGGAAATACGAGGTGGTCCGGATCTGACGGCGGCGCCCGATTCGCTGCAGCCTTGCTTTCTGCGGACTTTCCGTAACCTTCGAAGCGGTCCGAAGCCGGCCGGCCCTCTTTCCGTCATCCACGGTGATCAACCCGCACCGGCTTTTTTTAGAATGGAAATGGGCAAAATCGGCCTTATCTTTTTGGAATAATTTATCCCTTTGCTTGAAATCGGCAAGCTGACTTCGATAACGGACGTCTGAAAGCCAATGATGTCATTTCAACGTTTTTTTCTTTTTTTCGTTTTACTTTTCAATTTCCTGTTTCTGGCGCTGGTGCCGGCAGCTTCTGCCGATGTGGTGCACCGGCTCACAGTCCGATTGGAACCGGCAAAACACCTTCTGACCGGCGAAGACGAGGTGACCCTCTCGGGAAAGGCCGCAGGGCCGGTCGCCTTTTTCCTGTCGCCCCGGGCCGAGATCCAGCGCCTGACCGTCGACGGCGGGCCGGCCGAATATCGGTTCCACAAAGGTCGGGTGACGGTTACCGCTCCCCAAACGGATCCGGGCGGCCCGGTCCGGCTCCGGGTCCAATACACGGCCGTGTTCGACGACCCCTATCCCGAAACCCCGGCCAACACCGACAACCCCGGGTTCGGGGTGACCGGCATCGTCGGGGAAAAGGGGACCTTCCTCCTTTCCGGCGCCGGGTGGTATCCTTCTTTTGCCGCGGCCGATCGCCGGTTTTCGATCACGGTCGACGCCCCGGAAGGGGTGTCGGCGGTGACGGCCGGCCGGTCGGCCGGCCGACGGACCGAAAGCGGCCGCACCCTTTCCTTCTGGGAGGTGGATCGAGGGGTGGAAGGCCTTTCCTTGTCGGCCGCTTCGTACATGGTTACAGAAGAAGAGACCGACGGCATCCAGGTGGCGACCTATTTCACCGCCGAAACCCAGCCCCTTGCGGGCCGCTACATCGCCGCGGTCAAGCGGTACCTGAAGATGTACGCCGACCTGTTCGGGCCGTATCCGTTTGAAAAGTTCGCCGTGGTGGAGAATTTCTTTCCCACCGGGTACGGCTTTCCCTCCTACACCCTCATGGGGGGGGTGGTGCTCCGGCTCCCGTTCATTATCGACGTCAGCCTCGGCCACGAGATTGCCCACTGCTGGTGGGGCAACGGGGTCCGGGTCGACTATTCGGCCGGCAACTGGTGCGAGGGGTTGACCACCTACGTGGCCGACTATCTGTACCAGGAGCGAGAGTCGCCGGAGGCCGGCGAAGCGGTCCGGCGGCAGTGGCTGCGAAACTACGCGATTCTGGTGGACGAGCAGAGCGATTTTCCCCTGTCCGAATTCGTCGGCCGGACCGATCGGGTCACCAAGGTGGTCGGTTACGACAAGTCGGCGATGGTCTTTCACATGCTCCGTCAGATCCTGGGCGAGGACGTCTTCTGGGGGGGCCTGCGCGACGTCTTCCAACAGAAGCTGTTCCAGCGGGCGTCCTGGGATGATTTTCGCAGCGCCTTCGAGCGCCGCGCCGGGCACGGCCCGTGCTGCACCCTGGAGAATTTTTTCGCGCAATGGGTTTCCGCACCCGGCGCACCGCAGCTGGCCCTGGAAGATGTCGCCCGAAAGCAGACAGACGTCGGCTGGCAGGTGACCGGCGCCGTGGTCCAGCGTCAGGATCGGCTGTTTGACCTTCCGGCAAAACTGGCGGTCGAAACCGCCCACGGGTCCTTGACGCAGCTGATCTCCGTGCACGATCGGCGGACCCCCTTTTCGCTGACGTCGGCGGCGCGCCCGAACGCCGTCGTTCTCGATCCGGCGGCGGACCTTTTCAGGCGCCTTTTTCCGGAGGAAATCCCGGCCTCGATCAATTCGATCAAGGGGGCGGAGTCCCTGACGGTGATCGTTTCCCGGTCTGCCGGACGGGGTGGCGTTCCGACCGCGCAGATGCTCGTACGGGCCATGGGGCTCGACCGGGCGCGGATCGTCGAAGAGGCCAGGTTTCAGCCGAGCACCCATGGCCGGGAAAGTCGGCTCTACGTCGGCTTTCCGGAAGACCCCACGGTCTTGCCGAGCAGTCAGGGGGCGGTGGCGCTTTTCCCCGGCCGGTTTTCCGTTGCGGGGCGTGAATTTGCCGCGCAGACCGACACCTTTTTCGGTGTCTTCAGCGACCCGCATTCGCCGGAGGCGGTGGTGGGGATCCTGTATCCGGTTCATCCGCGCTTCGGGCCGGTGGTGGCCCGGAAGGCGGCCCACTACGGCAAATACAGCTACCTGGTGTTTGCCCAGGGGCAAAACGCGGCCAAGGGCGTGTGGCCGGTGTCGGCCTCGCCGCTGATCGTCAAATGGGAGTAGCCGCCTCGAATCGATGGTCGGTGGATAGGGGGCCAGACGGCGCTGTGGGCCGGTCGCCCCGTCGTCCCCTGCACGATAAAAATCCATCCATTTTCCATGACCGGGTCCTCGTGGACCTGCGTGGATTCATCAAAGGACAGGAGCCATGAAGAAGCCAACGATTTGGATCGGGGCGGGGATGCTGATGGCAGCCGCGGTTTTGACGCTGGCGGCTGCCGACCAGGACCAGCTTTACAGCATCGCCGGCCAGAAGAAGGTCCCGCTGAAAGAGGCCGCATCCGCGCTGAAAAAAGACCGGATCGTGCTGGTCGGGGAGCACCACGACAATGCCGCCCACCACGCCCAGCAGCTCGCCGTGATCCGAACCCTGAAAGAGGCCGGTGCCAAGGTGGCCATCGGCATGGAGATGTTTCGAAGCGACAGCCAATCGGCCCTGGAGGCCTGGACGGCCGGAAAGATTCCGGAAGCCGAGTTTGTTCGAATCTATTACGACAACTGGAACTTCGACTGGGAGCTGTACGCGCCGATCCTTCGTTTCGCCCGGGACAGCGGCATCCCGGTGGTGGGCTTGAACGTTTCCCGAAAGATCACCAGCCAGGTGGCGCGTCGCGGATTTCAGTCCCTGAGCGAAGAGCAGCGGGGAAAGCTCAAGGACGTGGCCTGCGTTGTAGACCGAACCTACATGGAGTTCATCAAGCGGGCCTATGGCGCCCACGCCCACGGCAACCTGGATTTCACCTTTTTTTGTGAAGCCCAGCTCGTCTGGGACAACATCATGGCCATCAACGCCCTCGATTTTGTCAACGCCAACCCGGATTACGTGATGGTCATCGTGACCGGGAACGGCCACGCCTGGAAGGGGGGGATTCCCGCACAGATCGCGTCCCGGTCGGAGGTGCCGGTTTCGGTGATTCTGCCCGAGATACCGGCTGTGACCGAGCCGGGGATGGTCGACACCGGCGATGCGGACTATCTCTTTTTACAGTAGGGGAGAGCGATGAACTTCTGCATGAAATGCGGAGAGCCGGTTTCCGTTCTCATCCCGGACGGCGACGACCGTCCCCGCCATGTCTGCCAGGCGTGCGGCACGGTGCATTACCGTAACCCGAAGATGGTCGTCGGCACGATACCGGTCCATGACGATCGCATTTTGCTCTGTCGCCGGGCCATCGAGCCGCGTTACGGCCGTTGGACCCTTCCGGCCGGATTCATGGAAAACCAGGAGACCGTCGAAGCGGGGGCTCGGCGGGAGACCATGGAAGAAGCCGGCGCCGAGTTGGAAAATCTTGCCCCCTTTGCCCTGTTCTCCCTGCCGTTTGTCAGCCAGGTCTACTTGATGTTCCGGGCCCGGTTGCTTGCCCCGGTCTTCGATCCGGGACCCGAAAGTCTCGAGGTGAAAATGGTTTCCGAGGACGGCATCCCCTGGGAAGAGATTGCCTTTCCGGTTATCGAAAAAACCTTGCGTCTGTTTGTGGCGGACCGGAAGACCGGCCGCTATGGGTTTCACACCGGCACCATCTCCCGCCGTCTCGACTAATCCCCCACCGTATCAACGCTGCAACAAGACCGTCCTGAGGATCAACCGGATCAGTCCCCCGGTTGCGGGCATACGCCGGCGGCGTCCGGATGCAGCCGAAAGCCCCACATAAAATGAAGCAGCTCTCTGCCCCCCGCTTTTTTCTTCACAATTTGATGATTTTCTTTTTTTGCTCCGGAGAGGGGTCTCTAACCATATTTAATCGTTGGATTTATTTTTTTCCCCGCGTGGCAGGATAATTGCTTAAAGGAAGGGTATCTTCCCGGCGGCCGGCGGAGAAAAGGACGGATCGGTGGCCGGCAGACCGGGTTTGGATCCGCATACCGATGGTGGGATTCACCGGAAAACCTACCGTCGGGTCTATTGGAAGATCGATGCCGATAATGACAGACGGCACCTTTTTGAAAAGGCCCCGGAAAGGAGTCCGATCATGACGGCGCTCTGCTGTGAGGCAACTCTTTTTGGTCTGAAAGACAACGGAGGACGGCGTCTCGCTCCGGAAAGGCGTCAGTTTTCCTATGACGAACACATACCGGAAAGAAGATCAGGCATCGACCGGCGAACCCGGCGGGATCGGAGAAAAGGGCCGGGCACCCGAAGGCACCAGAATGAGCGTCGGGGGGTGTTCTTAAAGGACAACCTGTCCTAAATCCTTGACCCTGGCTCTTTGCATCGGAG
>JASFPT010000279.1:0-5104 GCA_050115795.1 Desulfobacterales bacterium | reverse complement strand
GCTGCCCTCTCTTTGGGGCCTTCTGCAAAATGGATCTAGGCGGCCTTGTCCGAGGCTCCCGGGGAGAGATGAACCTCGCCGGTGTCGGTGTTATACCACCCGGCGAACAGGATCTGATCAGCATGCACGTCGAGAGCGTCGTAGTTTTTCACACCGATTCCGGCCCCGACGGCCTTGACCGGATCAAACACCCGAAAGTCCCGAACGTATCTTTCCCCTTCCCGGTCCCGGATCACCGCCTTCAGGCTCCAGACCCAGTCCGGATCGAGGCCCATGTCGACCACCAGTTGCCTGCCCACGGCGTCGGGCAGCTCCTTGGGGCCGGGCAGCTTCGGTTTCTTGGATGCATCGGGCGCCTTTTTCGCCCAAAATTTCCAGCTCATGGTCTCCTCCTCGGTTTATCGCCTCGTCCATCGGTCTGCTCGGTTTGCGACGACCACATCTTTCCATATCCCCTTTCCCGGCCCCGACACCCTCTGCCGCGCCAGGCGCCGTGCAACGGGGCCTGGTGCCGCCCGGCGAAGGGTCCGTGGAATCCAGGGGCCGGTTCTGTGGGCTGCCGTCGGGCCGGCTGTCGGCGGGAGCGGTTCGGATTTGCCGGCGGCAGTGCCCGAGGTTGAGCAAAAGATGTGCCACCGCGGCTGATTGCGGCCGGGCCCCGGGCGCCGTTGCGCTGCCGGGTGCGTGCCCCAAAGGCTGCGCGGACGGCGGCGGCAGATGGTTTAAGGGGTTTGCACGATCCCGGCCGAGGGCAGCGCCGCACCGTTGCCGGGGGCGGACCGGCGGCTGAGACGCCGATCCGGCGACGGCAGGGACCGGGTGATCGTCGGAGTCGCACCGGAAAGCGGAATCACAGGTTCCGGTTTGTGGGACGGGCTGGAACAAAAGGTTCCGATTCAGCCCCACCGGTCTGAACCGATTCGTCCCGCTTCTGTCGGCCGATGGCCGGGGACCTTTTGCGCCGTGGATCGGACGCCGCATCCGTCAAGGTGGCATGGCTGTTGCTTTGGGCATTCCGGATATACTGGTGTGACTGCACCCGGAGGCGGCTGAAGATGAAGGCGGATGTCGACATCGATTTTACCGATTGCTGTCCGCCCCTGCCGAACAGCCCGGTCGAACCCCGGCGGGGGAGAAGGAAAAATCGCGGCGTTTCAAACCGTTCCTGCCGGATTTGCGGTAAAGATCCGCATCCCAACTATTTTTACTGCCCCGCTTGCCATCATCGAGTCAGTTCCTCCGGCGAAGACGATTCGGGGGGCTTCAAGGGGCCGGACTAACCCGCGATCGCAAGGCGCTCGTCGTCAGAGTCGGCGGGCTTCGGCCGTCCCGCGTGAAGAACAGGGAAGAAAATATGGAGCAGGCGGAGCTGGACCGTTTCAGGCAGATGTTGATCACCTGGCGGACGGAACTTCAGGGTAAGGCCGGCGGGGCGGTGAGCACCCTTGCCGACATGGAGGAGCAGTCCCCGGACCCCCTGGACCGCGCCGCCTTCGAAGAGGGGCGGGATTATCTGATCCGGATCCGGTCCCGGGAGAACCGTCTGCTGGGAAAGATCGCCGAGGCCCTGGAGCGGATCGAGAACGGGTCCTACGGGATCTGCGAGGTGTGCGGAGAAGAAATCGGTCTCGGTCGTCTGGAAGTGAGGCCGGTGACCACCTGCTGCATCGCCTGCAAAACCCGGATGGAGGCCGAGGAAAAGAGCTACGGCATCGGCTGAGATTCCGCCGAGGGGAGAAGGCGGACGGTCAGCACCGGCACCCGGCTGGCTCGAAGGATCCGCTCGGCGGTGGAGCCGAACAACAGGCCGGTGATGTTGCTTTTGCCCTTGGAGCCGATCACCAGCAGGTCCGCATTCTCCGAGTCGGCCACGCTGAGAATCTCCTCGCACGGGATACCGATGCGAAAGAGCTTCCGAATCCTTCGGCCGGCCATGGACGTCTGTCGAATCAGGGTTTCGATTTGTTCTACCCGCTCCTGGGTGACGCTGTCCACGTATTCGTTCACCGACATGGCCAGTTCGGACTCCTCGGGCACGATCTTGTGGACCGCGTCCATCAGGGCGTCGATGTTGCGCCGGTTGATGACATGAACCACCACCAGCTCGCAGCCGAGCCTGTCGGCCAGGCTGGCGGCGCAGTCGAGCACCTGCTCGGAGTAGGCCGACAGGTCGCATGCGGCGATCACCTTTTTGAATTCTCTCATTCTTCCCTCCTGCAGGGGTTTTCCCCCTTCTCGGAATACCGGACGGTGACCGATTCCCCCGGCAGCCCTGGAAGAGCAATCGGCCGGTGAACCCGCAAACCGGGAAGCATTCGGCGTCACCCGCTTGACCCGAAAGCGCCTCAACCATCCCCCCAAGCCATGCAAAACCGATGCACACCCACCATACACCCGGCTCGATTCGGGGTAAACGCCCCTTCCGGCAAAGGGCGGGTTTGACAAAAATCGGCCCCCGGTCTACTCAGAGCAGGAAATGGGCCGCTGAAGCTCTTCGTGCCGGCAGCGCCAGCGTGGCTCAAACGCGCCCTCGACCCGTGGAACCGACCGCCCGATGGACTATCGAAAACTGCGAATATCCCTGCTCCTGCTGTTGGCCATAATGGCTTTCGGCACGGCCGGTTACGCCATCTTCGAAGACATGACCGTCTTCGAAGCCTTCTATATGACCCTGATCACCATTTCCACCGTGGGATTCGGGGAGATCAAGCCGCTCACCGAAGTCGGACGCTTTATCACGGTCGTGGTGATTATCACCGGAATCAGCACCGGCACGTACACCATCGGCATGGTGGCCCGGATTTTCATCGAGGGGGAACTGAGCAAATTTTTCGGGAGGCGACGGTTGGAAAAACAGATCGCGGAACTGAAGGATCATTTCATCATCTGCGGCTTCGGGAGAATCGGCCGGATCATCTGCCGCGAGCTGCACGCGGACCAAATCCCCTTCGTGGTCATCGACCAGGATCCGGCGACCACCGAGCAGCTTGAGCGGCAGGGGTTCCTTTTCATCCAGAAAGATGCCACCACGGAGGAAGCCCTTCTGGATGCCGGCATCGAATCGGCCAAGGGGATCGTGACGGCCGTGGAAAGCGACGCCAACAACGTCTTTATCACCCTTACTGCAAAGGCGCTCCGGCCGGACATCTTCGTCCTGGCCCGTTCCTCGGATCCGAAGAACGAGGCCAAACTCAAGCGGGCCGGGGCCACGCGGGTGGTCTCCCCCTATCTCATCGGCGGGGGACGAATGGCGCAGGTGCTGAAACGTCCGACGGTGGTCGATTTTATCGATATCGCCACCATGGAAAGTCATCTCGGGCTGATGATGGAAGAAGCCCGGGTGGGCGCCCGGTCCTCCCTGCTCGGAAAGAATCTGATCGACAGCCACCTGCGGCAGGACTACGGGGTCATCATCGTGGCCATCAAGAAACTTTCCGGGGAAATGGTCTTCAATCCGGTGCCCACCGAGAAGCTGGAAGCCGGGGATGTCATCGTGGTGCTGGGGAAGCGGGAAGACCTCGTGCGGATGCGGGAGGTTCTGTAAGCCGGGGACGGATCGGCGCCGCTGCCGGCTCAGGCCACGGCCTGTTTCTTGGTGGTGATCTGAGAAACGGTGATCGTCTTTTTACCGTTTTCGATGCGCAGTTCTCCGCTGACCTCCACTTCTTCCCGGATCAGCACCATCATTTCCTCCCTGGAAAAGCCGGTGTCCAAAAGATATTCGTCTTCATCGAAGGTAGACACCGCAAAGGAGACGGCAACCCCGTCTTCATTCCAGTCCACCGGTACGATGATGCCTTTCGTCTTGACCATTGCCCCTCCCTGCGGCATCGGCCGCTCCCGCCGAGTACCTCAGCAATAAATATGCCAGGGGAAAAGTCCGTTGGATTCCGGCATGCGCAGGCGCCGAGGAGGGGCTAAAAGCGGATAAAATGGTTCCGATTCTCGCCGATTTCGGAATTAGCCGTTCGCGGGGAAAGGGCGGAACGCGCAGGCAAAATCCAGGAGGCTCGGTTGGCCGGCCGAGGCATATCAGCGCGCCGGCCGCCCGAAACCCGCCGCCAAGGCCGCCTATCGCCGCCCGTTGCCTGCCGTGCATAAAATCGCGCAGCGGATTTATGCCAACTTATTTGAACCGCTCCTTTCGCAGGGCGTATTTTTGCATGAGCTTGTGGATCTGGCGGGTGCTGACCCCGGCGGTTCTGGCCGACTCCCGGATTTTTCCCCGGTGCCGGGTGAGCACGTCGATCAGATAGCTGCGCTCGATCTCGGCAATTCCCCGCTGCCGCACCTCCGCCAGGGTGGTTGTGCCGTCGATGGGAACCGTGGGAAGGGCCGGCCCGGATTCGAACAGCTCGGAGGGGAAGCTTTTGGGGGTGAGCACCGACGTCATTTCCAGGATGTACGCGCGCTCCATCAGGTTTTCCAGCTCCCGGATATTGCCCGGCCAGGAATACCGCCGGAAGGCGTCCATCACCTCGTCGTGGACGCTGTGGATCTCCTTCGCGTTGAACTGGTTCAGCTTCTTTAAAAAGAGCTCCACAAAATGGGGGATGTCCTCGGACCGCTCCCGCAGGGGCGGGATCTCGATGGGAAATACGTTGAGCCGGTAATACAGATCTTTTCGGAAGCGCTCTTCTTCGCACATCTGTTTCAGGTCGATGTTGGTGGCCGAAATGACCCGGACGTTGGCCGAAATGTCTTCCTCGCCGCCGACCCGTTGGAAGGTCTCCTCCTGAAGGACCTGCAGGAGCTTGATCTGAACAGATGGGGTGATGGTGCCGATTTCATCTAAAAAGATCGTGCCGCCCTTGGCGATTTCGAACTTGCCGAGCTTTCGCCGGACGGCGCCGGTGAACGACCCCTTTTCGTGGCCGAACAGCTCGCTTTCGATCAGGGTTTCGGCGATGGCCCCGCAGTGCACGGCGATGAACTGGAGCTCGCTTCTGTTGCTGTGCCGGTGGATGAGCCGGGCCAGCACCCCCTTCCCGGTTCCGGTTTCTCCCACCAGAAGAACGGTGCTCTTGGTGGGGGCCACCGAGCGGACTTTTTCGAAGACCGACTTCATGGTCGGGCTCAGGGTGTGAACCAGTTCCAGGGATTC
>JASFPT010000278.1:0-5135 GCA_050115795.1 Desulfobacterales bacterium | reverse complement strand
AAGACGTCTTCGAGCTGGTTAACTCTTTGCTGGGGAAATACAATCGCCGATACGGTGTGAACAAAAGAATCCGGACCGAAGGTCTGCAGGCGCTGCAAAACTATGGATTTCCCGGAAACGTCCGGGAGCTGAAAAATCTCATGAAAAAAGCCGTCGTCATGAACGAGGAGACCGATATTGACGGTATTGTGATCCAAAGTCTCCAATTGTCTTTTTCACCCCGGAACAGAGAAAACCGTCCCCCCGGTGGGAAGGGCCCACTTCCCGAACGTCTTCAGCACTACGAAAGCGAAATTCTGCGAGAAGCCAGGGGCCGGTGCCGGAGCACCCGGGAGATGGCTACGGTGTTGGGCATCAGCCAGCCCACCGTGGTCCGGAAAATGAAAAAATACCAGATCTCGCCTCCAAGCGATGCATTTATGCATCAATAGCTTGTAACCAACTGATATAATATAAATATAATTATATATAAACGATTTGGTTTTGTATCGTTATATTTTATATTAAACTCAAGTATTTAGAAAGTATAATGATTCATTTCTGAATCGACTGGCTGCCCTGGGGATCGGTAGCGGTTCCAAATTCGTTGCAATTCCGAACAGTTTCCGGTTTTTTTTTCTTGGCCCGCCTTTTGCTATTTCCCCTCCTGTCATCAGGTGATTGTCTACCAGACGCAGGTGTTTTGCCGGGTGGCTGTGCTGTCCCCGATCCGGCGATGGCCCTGCCACTTGTTTCGGCACCCGGCCGGCCGGCATTCGTGCCGACCTGATGCGGAATCTGCCACGAAGAAAATACATCAGGGGATTTGACACAGGAGGTCGCTTCAATGCGAACAGATCTATTGGAGAAAAGAGCGAGAGCCATTCCCACAGGCCACGCCAGTGGGACCGACTGCTATGTAGACCGTGCCGAGGGGGCGCGGGTGTATGATGTCGAGGGAAGGGAATACATCGACTTTGCCGGCGGCATTGCCGTGATGAACGTCGGCCACAGCCACCCGAAAGTGGTGGCGGCCATCCAGGACCAGGCAGCCAAGTTCACCCATACCTGTTTTATGGTTCTTCCCTACAGACCGGCCCTGGATTTGGCGGAAAAACTCTGCGCCGCAGTGCCCGGCGCCTCGCAGAAGGCCGCGCTTCTCATCAACAGCGGGGCGGAAGCGGTGGAAAATGCCGTCAAAATTGCCCGATACGCCAGCGGCAGAACCGGCATCGTCGCTTTTGAAAATGCATTTCACGGCCGCACCCTGTTGACCATGACCCTGACCAGTAAGGTCAAACCGTATAAATTCGGATTCGGGCCGTTTGCCCCGGAAATCTATCGAATGCCGTTTGCCTACTGCTACCGTTGCCCCTTCGGATTGACCTACCCGGGCTGTGACGTGGCCTGCGCCGAATACCTCAAAGAGGTTTTCATCACCCAAAGCGCCGCCGAAACCACGGCAGCGGTCATCGCCGAACCGATCCAGGGCGAGGGCGGTTTTATCACCCCGCCCCCTGAATACTTCCCACGGCTCAAAAAAATCTGCGAGGAGCACGGCATTCTTTTCGTGGCCGACGAGATCCAGAGCGGCATGGGCCGGACCGGAAAAATGTTCGCCATGGAGCACTGGAACGTGGAGGCCGACCTGACCACCGTGGCCAAGAGCCTTGCCGCCGGCATGCCTTTGAGTGCGGTGGTGGGTAAAAAAGAGATCATGGACTCGGTCCACGCCGGAGGGATTGGCGGCACTTACGGCGGCAACCCGGTCTCGTGCCGGGCGGCACTGGCGGTGTTTGACATTTTCGAGACCGAACACTTGCTGGACCGGGCCGAAACCCTCGGCAAGACCCTTCGGGCCCGGCTCGACGCCCTGCAGGCCGCCCATGAAATCATCGGGGATGTCCGGGGCATCGGCCCAATGCTCGCCATGGAGCTGGTGGAAGACAGAGAGAGCAAGGCGCCGGGCGCTGACAAGGCCAAGGCCCTCGTCAAATTCTGCTACGAGAAAGGGCTGATTCTGCTGGCCTGCGGCACCTTCGGCAACGTGATCCGGCTGCTGATGCCGCTTGCCATCACCGCCGAAGAGCTCGACAGGGGGTTGGCCATCATGGAAGAAGGATTTGCCGCCTTGGAAGGCAAGTAGGAAGCTCGGAGGGGTCGTGAAAAGAAAAGACAAGGAAATGACTGGAAAGCCGTCGATGCTGTAACTGCACGGAAGCAGCCATTTTTCGTCTCGGCCAGAGATCTTGGGTCAACGGAAAATCCATTTTGGCCGACCGGCCGATCAACAAAGGGCAACAGCAGGGGAACCAATCTTCAACCTAGGAGGAGGAAACATGGCATCCATCTGGAGAAAAACGCTTTTGGGTACACTTGTCACCGGAATGGTCAGTGCAGCGCTGATTTTCACTTCGGCGCCCTCGGCCAGTGCCGCCGACCATGTCGTTCGGGTGGGGAACATTATCCCCTTGTCAGGTCCTTCGGCGTCCGTCGGCCAACAGGGCAAATTTGCCCGTGAAATGGCCGTGGAAGAAATTAACGCCAATGGCGGAATCCAATCCCTGGGCGGCGCCAAGCTCGAGATGTTCTACGCCGACTCCGAGTCCAAACCGGAAAAAGGCGTGGCCGAAGCCGAACGACTGATCAACACGGAAAAAGTCAATGTCCTGACCGGTTGCTGGAATTCGGCGGTGACCTACCCCACAACGGCAGTGGCCGAACGCTACGGGGTTCCGTTCATCGTACCGGTCTCGGTGGCGGACAAGATCACCGAGCAGGGTTTCAAGACCGTCTTCCGCATTGCCGCCAAAGACAGCTGGTGGACCCGCGACCAGTTTTCGTTTCTGAAAGATATGCAGGAAGAATTCGGCGAAAAAGTCAAGACCGTCGCGTTCGTCTATGAAAACGGAGACTGGGGAAAAGGATTTGCCGGCCAGTGGGAAAAACTGGCAAAGCAGGCCGGCTATAAAGTCGTTTTGGATGAACCGTATCCCTCTACAACCACGGATCTGAGCCCGGTGGTGCAAAAAATTCGACGTGCACGACCGGACGTGCTGCTGTTGGTCAGCAACGCAGCCGACGCCATTTTGCTGACCAACACGATGGCCGAATACCGGGTGAGGCCCAAAGCCATCATTTGCAGCGGCGGTGGCCATGCCGATCCTTCCTTTCTCAAAGCTACCGGGAAAAATGCACAGTACATGTTTGATATCGTCGAGTGGGAAACGGACATCAACAAGGCGGGGGCCAAAGCGGCCAACGAAAAGTACAAGGCAAAGTATGGTCAGAACCTGACCGGCGAGGCGGTGGATGCGTATGTGGCCATGTACGTCCTTGCCGACGCCCTTGAGCGGGCCGGCTCCCTGGACCGGGACAAGATCCGGGAGGCCCTGGCGGAAACGAATTTAACCGGTGGCCCGGGAATGATCGTGGGCTACGATGCCGTTCAATTCGATCAAAGCGGCCAGAACAAACATGCCTCCTTGGTAATGGTCCAGATCAATGACATCGGCAACGGAATGGAACGGATTACGGTCTGGCCCAAAAACGCCCGGCGGGCGGGCTACACCCCCGTTTTTCCGATGCCGTAAAAGTGCAGATCACCGAGCGAACAAAAGTAAATCCCAATCCCGGGGCGGCGCCGCGGTTCAAGCGCTTCGGCGCCGCCCCTTTACTGTGTTGCATCCCTCTTTGCGGGAGCCGCTATGCATTTTGTTCTGGAAGATACCATCAACGGCATTCTCATGGGGTCGATCTACGGACTGACGGCCCTCGGACTGACCATCATTTTTGGCGTGCTCAAGGTCATCAATTTCGCCCACGGGTCCATGTTGATGGTGGCGATGTACGTCGCCTATTGGGCCGTGGTGCTGACCGGATTGCACCCCTATGTCGCGTTGATCGTTGTTGTGCCGGCGATGTTCTTTTTCGGCTATTTTGTCCAAGACATTGTCATCAAGCCGATCTTCAAGGCTGAAAAAGAGGTCCGAGAACCGATCACGGTCATCATCGTGACCACAGGTATCTGGTATATTTTGGACAACCTGACGCTGCTGCTGTTCGGACCGGATTATCGCATTTTGCAAGACAACCCACTGCGCGGAAAAATGCTGGAAGTCGGTCAAATGCTCATTTCCGTGCCGAAGCTTTGGGGCTTTTTCGCCGCCATCATCACGGCAGCTTCGGTGTATTTCTTTTTTCAGAAAACCCGCATGGGTCGGGCCATTCGCGCGACAAGCCTGGATCGGGAAGCGGCCAGCCTCATGGGTATCAACCAGTACAAGGTCTACAACATCGCTTTTGGCATCGGAACGGCCACCGCCGGCATCGCCGCCATCACCCTGGTCCCGTTTTTTAACGTGTTTCCCACCGTCGGGGTTCTGTTCGACATCAAGGGATTTATTATTGTCGTCCTCGGTGGCCTTGGCAGCATCTGGGGAGCCATTGTCGGAGGGATCATCATCGGGTTGATCGAATCGGTGGCACCGCAATTTATGACGGCCACCTGGACCGAAGCCATCGTTTACGGCCTGTTTCTACTGGTACTGTTCGTCAAGCCGTCGGGGCTTTTTGGCGTCAAGTACGATTGGTAACCCAAGCTTATCCAAACATTGGGAATCCGTATGACAACCAAAAGATTCAACACGTGGGCACTGGTCTTGGTCCTGGTCATTGCCTTCGGCATCCCGATCGTGATCCGAAGCGCAACGTACCTGCACATTTTGATCCTACTGTATCTGTATGCCTACCTGACGAGCTCGTGGAACCTGGTCGGCGGCTTCGCAGGTGTACTGCCGCTGGGGCATGCGGCCTTTGTCGGCATCGGCGCCTACACCTCCACGATTTTGTCGCTTCAATACGGCATCAGCCCATGGCTGGGCATGATCGTCGGCGGCCTGCTGGCCTCCCTGGTCGGGGTGATGATCGGGAAACCGACTTTCAAAATGCGCGGCGCCTACTTTGCGCTGGCAACCATTGCCTTCGGCGAGGGTGTCCGTGTGCTGATCGAAAATATCGACTATCTGGGGCCGCTCAAGCTCAATGGTCCCCGGGGGCTGCAGATTCCGCCGATGAATACCGGGCTTTCCCATTTCATGTTCGCGGGAAAGGAACCCTACTACTATATCATCCTGATCATGCTCGTCGGCGTTCTG
>JASFPT010000277.1:0-5194 GCA_050115795.1 Desulfobacterales bacterium | reverse complement strand
GGTGCATAGCGCATGGGGCATAGCGCATGGGGCCAATCCCGCCTCTGGACTTTATCGGCCCTCATGTGCACCGCACGCCATGCCCTGCAAGGCGTCGAAGAACACTGTTTCACATCCGATCAATCCGGCCGTTGCCTCCATGGAGAGTGAACAATGAAAAAATCATATCTTTTTGTATTTGCCGGTCTCGTCGCCGTGGCCATTGGATGTGCTGGGCCCCGGTATGCCATGGCGCCGGATCAGGGGGGAAACACCGTCGCCTACACCCAGCAGGAGACCGGGCGAAAGGTCGTGGTCGAAATCGACCCCGCGTTTTCCCTCGAAGGAGAGACCTACCGCAATCGGGAAGGGATAAGGATTGGAGGCTACGTTTTTTCCGGCAAGGCAGGAAAAATTTTCGTGACCCGCCTGCTCGTCTCCGAATTTGAAAAGGTCACCGACCTGGACGTGCCGGAGATCGAAGGCCCGTACCGGGAGTTTCCGCCGGGAACGTTCTACAACGAGATCTACTGCGACCTGACCCGGGCCCGGGCGGTGGCCATGGGAGACGAGATCGTCGTTGCGGCTTTCAAAAAAAGCCTGCTCGATCAAGGAATCACCTGCGAGGCGATCGATTCGCTCAATGCATTATCCGCCCGATACCCGCAGTTGATCGAGGCGTTCGACGCGGCCGGAGATCGAAGCTTTCAGATGCGCGTCCAGCCGTAAGTCTTTGCCGCGGTTTCACGGCAGCTTCGCATCCCGCGGAGGAAAAAGGACAAGACCATGAACCGTTTTGCCCCCATAGCCGTTTTCTGCCTGATGATCGGGGCGGCCGGTCCGGCTCTCGGCGAAATGTACTACTGGACCGATGAAAACGGGATCCGGCACTATTCGAACCACGTCCCGCCGTCCGACGGCACGGAATACGGAAGCGCCTCGGAGGTCGACTACGATGCCGAAAGGGATATGCAGCGCTCTGAGCGCGACGCCCGATCCGCAGGGGAGATGAAAGAGGCCCGGGAGGCGGAGGCGGCCGAAGCGGCCCGAAAGGAGGCCGAAGCCGAAAAAAGGGCGACCGCCGGGGAGTTGGAAAAGCGCAAGGACCAGCAGCAGGCCGTGGAAGAAAAACTCTATGACAAGCGCCGGGCCTCCACCAGCCGTATGCAGAAGGCGATCGACAATGTCGCCAAAATCGACGAACGGGTCGCCGAGCTGGAGAAAACCGGGGGCAACGAGGAGGAAATCGCCGCCCTCAAGGCCCAGCGGAAGGCCGTCGTCGAGCAGCTCTACGAGAACTCGAGGCGCTGGAAGCGCGGCGGCCAGGCGGATCTGAAGGAGCACAAGGAGCTGCAAAAACAAATCGACGCCCTGGAACAGAAAGAATGATCGAGAATCGCCGGGATATACTTCGTCGGCAGGGCTTTTCGACGTCCGACCCGATGGTCGGCGGGAAGAACGAAGCGGCCGCGGAGCACGCGGCGGCGAAAACCGAGCTTGCCGGCTGCCCGCAGTGCGACCTGCTGATGACCCTTTCCCCGCTTTCGGCCGGCCAAAGGGCCGTTTGCCCCCGCTGCGGCGCTCTGATCCGGCAGGCCGGAACCGACCCGATCGGAAAGCCCCTGGCCCTTGCCGCAGCCGCCCTGCTCTTGTTTTTTCCCGCCAATGTCCTGCCGATCCTGGCGCTCGACATCCTGGGCCACGGGTCTGTCTCCACGGTGGTCGGTGCGGTGCAGGTCCTGTTTTCCGGCGGGCTTTCCCTGGTGGGGCTGATGGTCCTTTTCTGCAGTATCCTGGCGCCCCTTGCGGCCATGGGGCTGCTGTTCGTCGTGTTGTTTTTCCTGCGCCTTGGGCGCGGCCCCTCCTTTTTGCCCGGGTTTTTCCGGTTCTACCTGCATCTGGATTCCTGGGCCATGCTGGAGGTCTACATGATCGGGCTGCTGGTTTCGATCGTCAAGCTGCTGGACATGGCGCGGGTGGATGTTGGAATCGGACTGTTCTGCTTTATCGGACTGTTGATCACCAGCCTGGCCGCCAAGGCCGCGCTGGACCGGACGGCGGTATGGGAAAGGATCGAGGCGCTATGCAACCGCTGACGGCAAAGGCGGCCGGTCTGGTCCTGTGCCACGACTGCCGTAAGCTGTTGCGATGGGAGCCGGCTCCGGCCGGCGGCCGGGCGGTGTGCCCACGCTGCGGGGCTGCGGTTCACCGGCGGCGGTACGACAGCATCGGACTGTCGTGGGCCCTGACCTTTGCGGCGCTGATCTTCCTGGTGCCGGCCAACCTGTTTCCGATCATGACGGTGGTCTACCTCGGCGAGGGAGATCCTTCCACGATCATCGACGGCGTCCTGCTGCTCTTCCAGCATGGGATGATTCCGATCGGGCTGATCATTTTCATCGCCAGCATCGCGGTGCCGTTTTTAAAGATCACCGGCATTGTCGTGCTGCTGCTGTCGGTTCAATTCCGGTGGCGGATCGACGCCCGGCAGCGGACCCTGCTCTACCGGATGGTGGAGTGGATCGGCCGCTGGTCGATGCTCGACATTTTCGTGATCGCCATCTTGGCCAAACTGGTGGAGATGGGCCGCATCGCCACGATCGAAGGCGGGGTTGCCGCCGCATACTTCGGTATGGCCGTCATTCTGACCATGCTGGCCGCCCAGGTGTTCGACGAGCGCCTGATCTGGGATGTTCACGATACGGAAAGGACCGCTTGATGGAGACCTTGGATTCTGACAAACGAACCCCGGAACCGCCCCCCGCCGAAATCCGCCGGGGCTCGCGGATCTCCGCGATCTGGCTGCTTCCGCTGATCGCCGCCGTGATCGGCGGGTGGCTCCTCTACAAGGGGGTGGTCGAAGCGCCGGTTGAGGCCGGCATCCATTTCGACAGCGCCGCGGGGATCGAGGCGGGAAAGACCCGGGTCGTGTACCGGGGGATCACCGTGGGAAAGGTGGCGTCCGTGGCCCTCAGCCAGGACCTTGACGGCGTCGATGTATCCGTCGAATTCGACCGTTCCGCCGAACCGCTTTTGAGGAAAAGCACCCTTTTCTGGCTGGTGACCCCCCAGGTGAACGTGACCGAAATCACCGGCCTGGAGACGATTCTCACCGGACAGTACATTTCCCTCCGGCCCGGCGAAGGCGAACCGACGCGGCAATTCACGGCGCTCAAAGAACCGCCGCAGATCGCCGAAGAGGCGCCGGGCCTGCACCTGATCCTTGTCGCAGAGGAACTGCCGTCGGTTCAAAACGGCAGTCCGGTCTACTTCCGCAAGATGCAGGTGGGCACCGTACAGTCATACGAACTGGCTAAGGACCGGAAGCATTTCGAGATCAAGGTGCACATCGAACCGGCCTTTGCACCGCTGGTCCGCGAGCGATCCCGTTTCTGGAACGCCAGCGGCATCCATTTTTCCGGAAGCCTGAGCAACTTCGAACTGCGCACCGAGTCGTTTGCCGCCATGCTCAAAGGGGGTATCGGGTTTTTCACGCCCGATTTTGCAGAAGAGACTCCGCCTGCAAAAAGCAAGGACCGGTTCGCTCTTTATCCGGATTTCAAATCGGCTAAGGCGGGCATTCCGATCACGATCCGGTTTCCCACCGGAGAGGGGCTCACTCCGGGACAAAGCAAGGTCAAATTCAAGGGGGTTACCGCCGGTTTCGTGGAGCGGATGCGGGTGCTGCCGGATCTTACCGGGGTGTCGGTTCATGTGATCATGGACCCGCGTGCAGAGCCTGCGCTGCTGTCCGGCACCCGTTTCTGGCTGGTGGCCCCCAAGGTGGACATCACCGGTGTCAGCGGACTGGAAACGCTGACCGGGGGGGCCTACATTGCCATCCAGCCGGGGAAAGGATCCCCCCAGAGGGCCTTCAAGGCCGAAGAAGCGCCACCGGTAACCGCCAAGGCGCCAAAGCAGCTCAAGATTTTGCTGACCGCCGACCGGCGGGGATCGCTCAAGACCGGGTCGCCGGTCTACTACCGGCAGGTGAAGGTGGGGGAGGTGGCCGGCGCCGAACTGGCCAAGTCCGCCGATCACGTCTACATCACCTGTCTGATCGAGGAAAAATTCGCACCGCTGGTTCGGGAAAACACGCGCTTCTGGAACGTGAGCGGCATCGGCGTCGACTTCGGTCTTTTCCGCGGCGGCCAGATCAAGACCGAGTCGCTGGAGTCGATCCTGGCCGGGGGGGTCTCTTTTGCCACGCCGGGCAATGACAAAATGGGCGAGCCGGTAAAAAGCGGCGCGGTGTTTCCCCTCTTCGACAAGCCCGAAGACGAATGGCTTTCCTGGCGCCCGAAAATTCCGCTGTAAGCGAAGCGAACACGGAAAAGGAGATGAAATGGCCCAAACGAGCCTGAGGCGGATCTTCACAGCGGTGCTCGCAGCGGTTCTGGTCGTCGCCTGTGCCGGCCCGAGAACCGCCCTGAAACAGACCCACGTCGACGAAGCGTTCAAAGAATCACCGGTATCCCACATCCTGGTGATCGGCGTCACGCACCGGGAGGACAACCGCCGACTCTTCGAGGACCGTTTCGTGGCCGCCCTGAAGGCGGCCGGTGTCGACGCCGTGGCCAGCGCCGAAGCAATCCCCATCCCCCCGGACATGAAGCTGGATAAAGCGGCGATTCTATCGGCGGTGAACCGGTACGGGAGCGATGCCGTGATCATCACCCACATGGTCGATATCGAGCACAAAGACGCCTATAGCCGAAGGGCGGGCGCAGGGGCCGGATACTATGAATCTTACGGGATCCTTCACTCGTATTATTCCGATCCGGGTTACAGCACCAGTCGAACTTCGGTGTGGCTGGAAACAAATCTGTACGATGTACAGAGCGAATCGCTCATCTGGTCGGCCGAATCGAAAAGCTGGAACGTGGAATCGGACCGTCAGGTGGTCGCCGACGTCATCCAGGAGGTCGTAAGGGCTCTGCTCAAATCCGGGGTGGTGGCGCCGAAGTAGAAGCGGCGTCCAACGTCTCTGAAGAACACCTTCGGTTTCGATCTTGTCATCCCCGCGTCGCAGGCGCTGCCGGAATTTGTCAGCCCGCCAAGCCCCGCGAAGCGGGGCGCGAGCCGGTATCCACGAATTGTGTGGGTTCCCTGGATTCCGGATCTCGCTCTGCTTGCCCGGAATGACGAAATTGGAAATCCGGAAGATTTGTTCGTTACTTTTTGGGCACGGCGCACGCTATACCGCATGCCACAA
>JASFPT010000276.1:0-5214 GCA_050115795.1 Desulfobacterales bacterium | reverse complement strand
CGGCGTTCCCCAGATCGAGGTGACCTTCGACATCGACGCCAACGGTATCGTGAACGTGTCGGCAAAGGACCTGGCCACCGGCAAGGAGCAGTCGATCCAGATCACCGCCTCTTCCGGTCTCTCCGAAGAAGAGATCGATCAGGCGGTCAAAGATGCCGAGATGCACGCCGAAGATGACAAGAAGCGCCGCAAGCTGGTGGAGGCAAAAAATCAAGCCGACACCCTGATCTACGCCACGGAAAAGTCCATCAAGGAGCTTGGCGACAAGGTCGATGCATCCACCAAGACCAACGTGGACGAAGCCGTGGAGGCGCTGAAAAAGGCGATGGAAAGCGATGACGTCGATGAGATCAAGAAGAAGACCGAAGCGCTGACCCAGGCCTCCCACAAGCTGGCCGAGGCAATGTATCAGAAGGCGTCGGGTTCCGAGGGCGGCGGCGCGGCGGGCGGTGCCGGCGCCGACACGGGCGCCGGCGGGGCCGGAGGCGCGGCCGACGACGATGTGGTCGATGCCGACTACGAAGAGGTAAAAGACAAAGAATAGAAATAGATGCGCTTCGCGCATCCATGGAAGGCGGGCCTGCGACCCGCCGGAAAGACGAGAACCCCGCGGTTTCCAAGCCGGATGCCGCGGGGTTTTTTGTCTGCAAAAGACCCCCCGCCCGGCATTTGCGGCGACGCAGGGCCGCGGCCGAAAATCACGTCGGGCGCCTGACGGACAGGGCTTGACAAGCGTAACGCAATGTGTCATTTTTAGGCATGACGCATTGCGTTATTTTTTGGCCCGGCAATGCCGGCAGCCGCTGCGTCCCACTTCACAAGGCGGAGGAATCCATGAGAAAAATTAAAAAGTATGCCAACCGCAAACTGTACGACACCACCGACAAGCAGTACATTTCCCTGGAGTCCCTTTCAAAACTGATCAAGGACGGCGAGGCGGTGGAGATCATCGACAACACCAGCGGAGAGGACATCACCTCGGCGGTGGTGTCCCAGCTTCTGGCCAGGGAGCAGAAAGACAAAGAGGAGGTTCCCTCCAGCATTCTCATCGGCCTGCTTCGCAAGGGGAGCGGCACGGTGAGCGACTATGCCAAAAAGTCGGCCGGCCTCTGGAAGACCGCCCTGGCAACGGCTGAAGACGAGATCGACAAGGTCTTCAAGACCCTGGTCAAGGACAAGGACCTTTCATCTGCAGAGGCAAGCCGCCTCCGAAAAGAAATCGGCGGGTATCTGGCCAGCAGCCGGAAGTGGGTCGCCCAGCAGGTCGATCAGCGGATCAAGGATGTCCTGGGTGCCATGAACCTGGCTTCCAAGGAACAGGTGGCCGAACTTACCCGCAAGATCGAGTCCCTCACCGAAAAAATCGAACGGCTCGAAAAGAGCGGGGCGGCCGGAGGCGGGGAACCGCCGAAGGAGCCGAAGGTGGAGCCCAAACCGCCGGGAGCATAGAAAATCGGACCTCGGAATCGAGCGGCGGGTGTTTATTTTCATTGTCTGTGCCGCCGCTTTTTGGTACCCAAATGCCATGTCGGGCGGCGCAGAAGCCGCCGCATTCCCAACGCCAGGCAAAGACCGATCCGTGCCGAAGCTCGCTGCGCCGAAAAAAGCCGTGATTGCCGTTCTGGATCACGCCGTCAAGCCGATTCTGATTATCGCCCTCTGTGTCTGCGGGCTGGTATTCGAATTTCTCCTTGAACTTCCCTTCATCGCCATCGTCGGATTTCATCGGCTTTGCAGCGGACGCCGCAGCTGACGCGCCCTGCCGCCCGGCAAACAGACCCTGCCATTCAGAGAAAGGCCTTTTCGGACCCGGTCCGCGGAGCGTGCATGCCGAAAACACGACCGGCGTGCACCGCATCTTCGCCCCCGGCAAGGCGAAGCCGGATCAGAGGGCCTGCGATTGGATCGTTCCGTTTGACGGATCAGCGCAAAGCGAATAAACTAGGATCTCAGGTCTCGTCTTCGGTTTTCGGGGTCTCCGGAGCGGATATTTTTCGCTGCCGAGGCGCCAGAACCCGGAGATGAACACCGAACACCAAACACCGGACGCCGAGCACCGAACCCTGCATGGAGAAACAACACCGCATATCGAGAAAGTTCACCGCCCTGCTGGTGTACGGCCGGCCGCCGCTCGTTTTCGCCGGGATGCTCTGCGCGGTCGCCGTCATGTGGGGGCGCAATCCGGCGCTCTACACGGTGGGAGTCATTCTGTTGGTGGTGTCGATGAGCTTCGACCTGGTCGACGGCTGGTTCGCCTCACGGTATCAGCCGAACCCGAAGCTGGTCCACCTCGCCGACCGGCTCACCGACAAGGTGGTCTTTTCGATCATATTCCCCCTGCTGGCGGTGGGGGAGATGTGGCGGCTGGTGTTCATCTCGCCCGGACACACGAAGGCCGAGATGGCCCATGCCCTGTTCACCCTTTTTCTTTGCGTGGCGGTGCTGATCCGGGACAATTTCGCCGCCTTCATGCGCGGATTTGCCGAGCGCCAGGGCCAGGAGCCGGAAATGCGGGAGTTTACCCGGCTTCGAACCACGGTCGCTGCGCCGGTGGCGGTGCTGCTTTTCGCTCATGCCTTCTACGTCCCCGAGGGGCCGCCGTCTCCCGTCTATTTCTGGATCTCGTGGCTGGGGAATCTCCCCCTTCGGCTTTTGTTTGTCATCGAAATCGTCTTTCTGATGTTCACCTTCGGCTCGATCGCCGGGTACTGCCGCAAGTACGGCAAGTATTGCCTTGACGAGATCTGCTACGAGGACGAAAACCTCCGGCGCAAAATCCTGACCTTTTTCCCCAACAGCCTTACCGTCATGAACGCCCTGATGGGCCTGATGGCCGTGCTGCTCGCCTACATGGGCAGGGTGCGGGAAGCCTACCTGCTGTTGATCGGCGCGACCCTGTTCGACAAGCTCGACGGCGCGGTCGCCCGGAAGCTGGGGCTGACCGAGCCCTCGCCGGAAGCCGGGGAGAAGAAAAGGGTGAGCCTGGGAGCGCTTCTGGACGACATCGCAGACGCCGTCAGCTTCTGCATCGTGCCGGCCTGGATCTTCTATCTGGTCTTCACCGAGCCGGTCGTTGCCGAAGCCGTCAACGTGCCCGCCGGGGTGCTGGCCACCGGCTATGCGCTGATGGGTGTGCTGCGGCTGGTCTACTTCACCGTCGACAAAAGCCCGGTGCCGGGGTTTTTCAAGGGCCTTCCGACACCTGCCGCCGCTTTGCTGGTGACCGCTCCGCTGCTGATGCTCATGCAGAGCGTGTCGGAAGTTGCCGGCGACGTCCGGTTCTGGGCGCTGTTCTGTGGCGGCCTGATGGCCTTCACGGCCCTGCTGATGAACGTCTATCCGATCCGATACCTTCATTACGGCCGGTTCATGAACCGGCGGCCCCTGTTTTCCGGTATCATCATGGCAGCCGGATTTGTCGTTGTCTTTACCCCCTATTTCGGCCACTTTGCCCTGCTTTGCATGATCCTGTACGTGTTCTCCCCCCTGTGGACCTGGAAGATCAGCCCGGAGATCGCCGCCAGAGAGACATAGACTTCTGGGTCCTGGATGCTGGGTCCTGGAGGCTGGATAGCGTGTCTGGTGCCGCAGGGGTCGAGGGGTAAACAGGATGTTTTTTTTGAGGTTTTGGCAGGCATACCCGTTGCGTGGGGGAAATGCCGCTGAAATTCTGAATATTGTAGAGCACTAATGGTAAGCGTGCGCGAATCGTCGTCGAGAAGTAGAAACGATTGGCGAAGCAGTGTTACGATTTTCCCCTTGGAAAATATTCTGATCCAAGCCGATTCGTAGGTTGGGCTGAGAGATGCGAAGCCCAACAATTTTAGAAAGCAACCTACGAATGTTGGGCTTCATAAGTTCAGCCCAACCTACGCGCTACGGATCTATAGTCCGTTCAACACCGGGCCCGATGCCGCACACATCACCCGCTAACCAGTAATAAGGATCCAGCGACCGGCAACCCCCCTACTCGGCCAGCGCACGCTCGAAATCCGCGATCAAATCCTCCGGGGCTTCGAGGCCCACCGACAGGCGGATCAATTCGTCTGCGATGCCGAGCCTTCGACGCTCGTCGGGCGCCATGCCGGCGTGGGAGGTGGTGGCCGGGCGGGTGATGAGCGATTCCGCCCCCCCCAGGCTCGGTGCGCTTGCCGGCAGCCGGCAGCGCTTCATGAAACGCTCGGCCGCCGTAACCCCTCCCTCGACCTCGAAGCTGATCATCCCGCCGGCGCCGTCAAAAAGGCGGGAGGCCCGGTCATATGCCGGGTGCGTTTCCAGCCCCGGGTAATTGACCCGCCGGACCTTAGGATGTCCGGCCAGAAAACGGGCGACGCAAAGGGCGCTTTCGTTCTGCCAGCGCATGCGCACCGCAAGGGTCTTGAGCCCCCGGTGCAAAAGAAAACAGGCATGGGGGTCGAGGGCGCCGCCCAGGTGGTTCAGGGTCCGGGTGATCTTTGCGACGAGCGAACCGGTGCCGATGACCGCGCCGGCGACGATGTCGCTGTGACCGTTGAGGTATTTGGTGCCGCTGTGGACGGAAAGGTCGAAGCCGTGGGCCGGCGGCCGGAAGTTGATGGGGCTGGCAAAGGTGTTGTCGATGACCGATACCAGCCTGTGTTCTCGGGCGAAGGCGGCGACCGCCTCCAGGTCGGCCACCTGCATCAGCGGATTGGTGATCGTTTCCACGTACATCAGCCGGGTGCTCGGCCGGAGAAGGTCCGCCCAGGTGCCGGGTTTGTCGGCATCGATGAAGTCGACCTCGATGCCGAAAGCCGGCAGATCCTGGGTGAAGAAATCGTGGGTGCCGCCGTAGAGGCAGTCCTGGGCAAGGAAATGATCCCCGGATTGGAGCAGGGTCAGCAGCACGGCGCTGATGGCCGCCATGCCGCTGGCGGTGACCAGCCCGGCCTCGGCACCTTCGACGGCCGCCAGTTTCGCCCCCAGCGCCGCATGATTCGGTGTGTTGTTCAATCGGATGTACTTCAGCTCATGGTAGTCGCCCTGGCCGGCGTATTCGAAGGTGGAGGACTGAAAGATCGGCAGGCTCACTGCCCCGCAGATCCGGGGGCGCGGTTCGCCGGCGTGAATCAGCAGCGTTTCGATGCGTCGTCCGTCCTTTGTCATCACGTTCTCCTCGCTTTAAGAGCAAAATTTCACCGTCCGCCGGCCAACCGCCGAAGGTCGGAGATCAGATGCCCGATGTCAGCCCCGCCG
>JASFPT010000275.1:0-5236 GCA_050115795.1 Desulfobacterales bacterium | reverse complement strand
AGCACACACGATTTCCAGTCGTGCACCTTCAGCCAACTCGGTCATCTCTCCGCGTACAGGACCCGGTCGCCATACCGCATCTCCCGGCAGAGACTGTTCCCGGCTGCGCAACGATTCCACGCGCAGACTCGCCGCGGGGCGACTCACCTTTGAAAACGTGGCGGAGAGGGTGGGATTCGAACCCACGATCCCGGTTTTAGCCAGGATACTGCTTTTCGAGAGCAGGGCCTTCAGCCACTCGGCCACCTCTCCGTCCAAAATACAAGTATGACCACCTATCGTTTTTCCCCTGCCATGTCAAGCATCAGGGCGGTCATGGGATGCCGTTCATCGGACATGCACCGCGGACAGATTGCCGGGCGTAGGCCGCTGAAACTGCAGTGATCTTTTTTCCTGCACATCCCGAGCCGCTGCCTTTGGAAGCGAGACGCTTGCAAAATCGTGAAAGCGATTTTGTCGGGCTTGAACCTGTCGGATCTTTGTAGTATCTGTGACCGAAATTTTGTCCCAGATGGGAGGAAACCCGCGATGGCCGCAATTTGCCCCTTTCGGGGAATTTTATACAATCCAGATAAAATCGAAAGACTCGGCAGTGTTGTCGTCCCCCCCTTTGACGTCATCTCCCGTGAGGAGCAGCAAAACGCCTACGAATCTCATCCATACAACATGATCCGGTTGGAGCTGAATCGCGGGGCTGATGAAGGCACCAGCGATGAAGACCCCCACCGCCTGGCGGCTGCGCATTTCGAAAGCTGGCTGGCCAAGGGCATCCTGGTCCAGGATCCGGAGCCGGCAATCTACCTGACCGCCACCGATTTTACCCTCGGCCAGCGGACCATCACCCGGTTCGGCTTCATCTGCCGCGTTCGTCTGACGCCCTTTTCGGAAGGGATCGTGGTCCCCCATGAAAAAACCTATTCCCGGGTCCGTTCCGAGCGGCTCGAACTGATGAAGGCCAGCCACGCCAATTTCAGTCCGATCTTTGCCATGTACCAGGATCCGGACGACGGAGTGCTCAAGGGGGCGGCAGGGGCGGTCCAGGGCCGCGTCCCGGAGATTGATTTCGTCGATGCCAACGGGCATCGCCACCGCCTATGGCGCCTGATCAAAGGCGACCAGACGGCGTCGATGGCCGTAGCCCTTCAGGAGCGACGGATCTACATTGCAGACGGCCACCACCGATACGAGACGGCCCTGGCCTATCAGCAGTGGATGGAACAGGCTCATGGCCCCCTTGCACCGGATCATCCGGCCCGGTATGTCATGATGTACCTGACCGCCATGGAAACCGACGGGATGGTGATTCTGCCGGCTCACCGGCTCCTGCACTCGGTACCCCCGGAGAGATGGCAGCCCCTCCTGGATCGCGCACCGGAATTTTTCCAAGTCGAACGCATCGCCGGCAAAAGGCCGGCAGGTGCGCCCGATTTCAGGGCCATGGAAGCCGCCCTGGGCGGAGATGACCACGGGACCCGGTTCGGCGTGGTCATGCGGGGAGAACCGGAGATGGTTCTGCTTCGCCTGCGGGAAGGCGTCATGAGGCGTCTGTACGGCGGAAAAATCGTCCCGGAACTCATCGACATCGATGTTACCGTGCTCACCCGCCTGATCTTTATGGACATCCTTGGATTCGACGCGGCACGGCTCGACGACCATCGGCTCATCGGATATGCGAGCACCGTCGAACAGGGGGTGCAACAGGTTTACACCGGCGACTACGACATCGGTTTTCTGCTGAACCCGACCCGCATCGAGCAGGTCCGCCGGATCGCCGATGCGGGCCTGATCATGCCCAGGAAGGCGACCTACTTTTACCCAAAGGTCATTTCAGGACTCGTCGTCAACAGCCTTCGGCCGGATCCGGCCCTCTGCGAACGGTCCCTTGCCACCGGGACCCGGGGCGGCTGACGTCTCCCGGCAGCCCACCGATCGCGTCGCCCGATGCGATTCAACGAAGCGAGCATGCATAGGAAAGGCTGCGGATATCAGGGCTCTCCTGCACGAGACCCGAAATTCGATGTCCGAACCTTCTGAGAAAATTGCCAAATTCCCGTTTCGCTTCACGAGCGGCATTGTAACGCTCGTTGCAAGATGGTTTGCATGCGGTTTGAATGGGGTTTGGAACGCTTTTCCGGCAAGGGGCTATGGGCTTTTCTGCATCATCGCCTCCACCTCGGGGCTGTAGTTTCCGTCCGGACCGTAGATCGCCAGGGGCGGCTCGATCGTCAGCCCCGGGCCAGCTCCGTAGACCCCCTCTGCAAAAACCAGTTTCGCCGCTTCGCCGCTGCGGGAATGAATCGTTCGGACAGACTTGGGTTCGATTTGACCGGCCCGCATCTCCCAGAGCAAATCCGCCGTCCGTTCGGCCGGGTAGATGACGGTCATCCGGCCGGATCGTTTCAGCAGCCGCCGGGATGCGGCGACCACATCCGCCAGGCGGGCCTCGATCTCGTGGCGGGCGATGGCCTTCTGGGTGTTGGGGTTGATCCGCCCCGAACGGCCTCGGCGGTAGGGGGGGTTGCAGACGGCCAGGTCGAACGGCCCATGGAGCTCTTCGGCCCTCGCCCTGCGCAGGTCGGCCACGACGACGGCGATCCGTCGCTCCAGCCCGTTCAGCCGGACGTTCTCCCGGGCAAAGGCAGCCAGCTGCGGCTGCAATTCAAGGGCCTGAATGGAGGCCTTCGGATACCGGTAAGCCAGGATGAGCGAAATGATCCCGCAGCCGGTGCCCAGGTCGACCACCCGATCCCGGATGCGCACGGTTGTCATGTTCGCCAGAAGAACCGCATCGATGGAAAAGCGGTAGCCGACGCTCGGCTGTCGCACCTGGATCTGGCCGCCGAAAAACGTGTCGGTCGTCGATTCGCTCATCGCAGACACGATTCTTTTCGATGATCAATCTCTTTGCGGGGAGTCAACGGGGCCGATTTTGAATTTGATGTCCGACACCAGGTCCCGGCCCAATTCGGCGTTGAGCTTTTCGATCAGCTCCGCCTTGAGAAACTGCAGCTGGTGAATCCAGCTCGAGCTTGACGCATAGACCAGCAGCAGTTTTCCCTTGAATGCTGCCGGCCGGGTGTTTCCGGCGATTAGGGCCCCCACGGCGTGCCCCCAGATTCGCCAGACCTCAATCATCTCGGCATCCGCGTCGGATCGGCACGATTTCAGTACGCGGCCCAGCAGCTGCCGGATATGGACCACCTCTTTCGGTTTTCTGCCTGTGCCGGTCATTGACCGAGGGTATCCGCCCTTTGTCTCGACTGTCAAGCAAAAGGGGGAAAGCCCATGGGGCGATGGATTGACCGGCTTTTTTCTTGACTTCATTTCGGTCTTTACATTAGGACAGAGGACACCTGCGGACCGGAAGGAAGGGAAAAGGGCCGGCCTGCAGTGAAGATGTCTTGAAATACCTGATAAGATCCTTAGTTTGTCAGGAATTGACGAATGCGACGATCGGCGGCCCTTTCGGGACGCCGGCGCCCGCCTCCGAAATCCGTAGCGGGCGTTTGTTTCGACCACAGTCCTTCCACAGCCGGAGGGATTCAAGCAAACGGCCAGGATGGTACGACATGGCATGGGATTGGGAAAAGTTACAGGAAGAACAGCGCAGGAAGGCCGGCGGCGGCGTTCCCCCCCAGATGGATGAAATCTTCCAGCGGCTGAGAAACTTCAAACTGCCCGGCGGTCCGCTGATCATTGTGCTGATCATCGTAGCGGTCATCCTTTCCACGGTCTTTTACACCGTCGCGGTGGATGAGGTCGGGGTGGTGCAGCGGTTCGGCAAGTACGTTCGAACAACGCAGCCGGGCCTCAACCTCAAGCTTCCCGCCGGCATCGAAAAGGTGACCAAGGTCAAGGTCCGGCGAGTCTACAAGGAAGAGTTCGGATTTCGAACGGTCGGTCCGGATGATCGGAATCGGTTTGCATCGGCCTCTGAGAACGAGAACGTCTCGTTGATGCTCACCGGGGACCTGAACGTGGCCGTGGTCCCGTGGATCGTTCAATACCGGATCAAGGATCCCTACGACTACCTGTTCAAGGTCAGGGATGTGCGCCGGCTGCTGCAGGACATGTCGGAGGCTTCCATGCGCTTGGTGGTCGGGGACCGCAGCATCAACGAGGTGATCACCAAGCGGGAGGAAATCGCCGTGGAAGCGCGCAACGTGCTCCAGGAGGAGCTCGACCTTGCCGATTCCGGTATCCAGGTGGTCACCATCGAGATGAAAAAGACCAACGTACCCAAACCGGTCCAGTCCTCCTTCAACGAGGTCAACCAGGCCACCCAGGAAAAGGAAGAGATGATCTACCAGGCCAAGGAGGACTACAACAAGGCCATTCCGGCCGCACGGGGCGAAGCGGAAAGAACGATTCGGGGCGCCGAAGGCTACGCGCTGGACCGGGTCAACCGGGCCAACGGTGACGCCTCCCGCTTCAAGGCGCTGTATACCGAATACGCCAAGGCCAAGGACATCACCAAGCGCCGGCTCTACCTGGAGCGGATGAAGGAACTTTACCCCAAGCTCGGGAAAAAATTCATCATCGACGCGGACCAGAAGAATCTGCTCCCGCTTTTGAACCTTGCACCGCAGGAAAGCGTGGTAAAATGAAATTCAAAGGCATACTGATCGCGGCCGTGGTGATCGTTGCGGCCCTCGTCTTTTCGTCGGCCTACGTGGTCGACGAAACCGAGCAGGTGGTGGTGACCCAGTTCGGAAAGGTGGTCGGAACCCCGAAAACCGAACCCGGTCTCTACTTTCGTCTGCCGATCATCCAGAATACGAACTACTTCCCGAAGAACCTGCTGCAGTGGGACGGCGACCCGGGCCAAATACCCACCCTGGAAAAGACCTATATCTGGGTGGACACATTCGCCCGCTGGAAGATCGTCGATCCGATCAAGTTCTTCCAGACGGTGAGCAATCTGGTCAGCGCAGAGGCCCGACTCGACGATATCATCGATCCGGCCGTCAGGAACTTCGTCACCTCGTACCGGCTGATCGAGACCGTCCGGTGGACCAACCGTGAACTGGACACCTTCGAGTTGGGAATCGAAACCGAGGAGGAGTCCAAGCAGAAGCAGCGACCCCGGTTCAACGTCACTACCGGCCGGGAGAATATCGAAAAAGGGATCCTCGAGCAGGCCCAACCGAAGCTGGACCCCTTCGGCATCGAACTGGTGGACGTGAAGATCAAGCGGGTCAACTATGTCGAGGAGGTGCGAAAGTCGGTCTACGGC
>JASFPT010000274.1:0-5253 GCA_050115795.1 Desulfobacterales bacterium | reverse complement strand
GCCGGATGCCCATGCACAGGGCAAAAGGCACCCGGCCGGAAAGATTGGTGTAAAATCCGAGATTCGAATATCGAAATCCGAAACAAATACGAATATCAAATGTTCAAATGACCCAAACAGAACCGGTCTATAGGCCGGATTGGCTCCCTGTTTCGGTCATTGGAATTTTGATCATTCCAATTTGTTTCGGATTTCGAATTTCTCTTTGTCTTTCTCCCCGCGCAGGCCGTCTATTGACTCAGGCTTCATTCTCATCCGTCTCCCGCTTCGGTGTGATCCATTCTCCTTCCTTCCGGTAGCCGACGGTCACCTCCTTCAAGGCGGTCTTCTGCGCCACGAACCGGTCCTTCATCCCCCGAAGCCAATCCCGGTGCGCGACTGCGGCCTCTTTGCTCAGAAACATGTCGTGTTCGCTCTTCCCGATGGAAAACACCGGTCCGTCCGGACCGAAAGCGACGGTGCCCTCGTTGCTGCACAGCATGCACCGCACGCGTTTGGCACTGAGAAACCGGAACGTGTCCCCGCCGCACCGGGGACAAGAAGGCGAGCGTTTTTCTCCCGCCGTTGCAAAAAGGGCCCGGGCCAGCTCGGCCGCCGCTTTTCGGTTGGCCTCTCCTAAAAAGACCTCGCCGGGAAGCGCCCCGTAAACCACCCGGCTGGCCTTGTTGCAGGAGAGAAGCATTCGAAGGAAATTTTCCACCCCCAGCATTCCGTGCCCTTCTTTTCCCGGGATCCCGGCGATGCACACCCCCACAGAAGGCTTTCCCCAGAGCCGTTCGATATGAGCATAAAAGGCCAATCCCCGGTCCAGAAACCCCTTGAGCACCGCATTTGCGCCGAGAAAATACGTGGGGGCCGCAAGGACCAGGGCGTCGGCCTCCACCACCGCCTCCAGCACCGTCTGAAAGTCGTCTTTCTGAACGCAGCGCTCGCTTCCGAACAGGCACCGGTAGCATCCACGGCAGGGACGAATGTTGAAATCGGCCAACCGCAGCAGGCGGAGCCGGTGTTCTTCGTCGATCCGCCGGCTGATCTCCTTGACCATGATTTCCGAGTTGCCGAGCCGTCGGGGCGAACCGATGATGCCCAACACCTTTTTCATACCCATCTCTCCTTGAACCGAGCCGGCGAGCGAATCTTAATGGACAGGATACGGTATCACTTCTGGATGCCGGATCAAGTCCGGCATGACGAATTGAATCAGAACATATTTGCGGCAGCCGGTATCGAATTGCTTCGGTCATTTTCTTTTGTTTCGGATTTTTGGCGGCGAATCTGAATGGCCTATTTCCGGCGAACGCTTCCGCTCGCATACGGGGTTTGGATTTTGCCTGCCTCCTTTCTGCTTGTCAATTATAGACTGGCGCGGACAATCGTGATACGGACATGGCCATGAAAAATCGTCCGGATCTTCGCGTCGATATCGGCGGCCTCGTACTCCAAAACCCGGTGATGACAGCATCGGGGACCTTTGGATACGGCAGGGAGTTTGCCGAGGTGGTCGATCTCCAGCGTCTGGGGGCGGTGGTCGTCAAGGGGCTTTCCCTGGCACCGTCCGCCGGCAATCCGCCACCGCGGATCGCCGAAACCCCTTGTGGGATGCTCAACGCGATCGGGCTCGAAAATGTCGGGTTGGACGCATTTGTCCGCCACAAACTTCCGTTTCTCCGGGATCTGGCGGTTCCGGTGGTCGTCAACATCTACGGAAAGACGGTGGAAGAATACGCCCGCTTGGCGCAGGGGCTCGACGGCGCCGAAGGGGTTTCGGCAGTAGAGGTGAATATTTCCTGTCCGAACGTCAAGGCCGGGGGCGTCGCCTTCGGCGTCGATCCGGCGGCGGCTTACGAAGTGGTCCGGGCGGTCCGGCTCCGGACATCCCTGCCGCTGATCGTAAAACTTTCTCCCAATGTCACCGACATCGTCAAAATCGCGGAAAGCGCGGTGCAGGCCGGAGCCGACGCTCTTTCCCTGATCAATACGATCACGGGCATGGCCGTGGACCTGGAAGCCCGGAAACCGGTTCTGGCCAACATCACCGGAGGCCTTTCCGGGCCGGCCATCAAGCCGATCGCCCTGCGGATGGTCTGGCAGGTGGCCGCGGCGGTCCGGGTGCCGGTGATCGGCATCGGAGGGATCACCACGGCAAAAGACGCCCTGGAGTTTCTGATCGCCGGCGCCCGCGCCATACAGGTGGGCACCGCCAATTTCGTCAACCCCGGGGCCTCCATCGACGTTCTGGAGGGCATCGAAGACTACCTGGTACAGCATCGGATCGCGGCGGTAAAAGACCTGATCGGGACGCTGCAGACATAAGGGCGGCTTGGCCGCCCGGTGTGTGGCAGGTGGTTGGTGGTGACGGCGCCTGCGGCGCCGGGTTGATGGTGTGTGGTTTGTGGGGGTTGGTGAAAATCAAATACGATTTTGCCGCCCGTTCGCTTGCGCTCGCTCCCTTCGACTGCGCTCAGGACAAGAAGCGGGGCTCACGATTCGATTTAACAACCTTTGCGTACGTTGCGCCTTGGCGGTGCAATCGTTTTCGCTTCACAGGAGACAGAAAGAGCGATCCAAGGCACTCAGGAATCATTCTGGAAAAGGAGGAGGGGGATGAAACGGACCATCACGAAGGTTCTGGCGATGGCGGCCTGCGCGACGATGCTGGCTGCCGGCGTTGCCGCGGCCGAAGACATGGAAATCGCCGGCGTCAAGTTTCCGGGAGAGAAGGTCGTGGCGGGCAAGACCCTGAAGCTCAATGGGGTGGCTGTTCGTAAGGCGCTGATCTTCATCAAGGTCTTTGCCGGCGGCTTCTATCTGGAAAACCCGACCACCGACGCCAAAGAGGCGATCGAATCCGAGCAGGTCAAACATTTTCACCTTCACTACCTTACCAGCAAGGCTACCGCAAAGAAGTTGCAGGAGGGTTTCATCGAAGCCATGGAAAAGGCCAATCCCCCTGAGCTGGTTGAAAAGCACCGCCGCGAAATCGAGCTCTACGCCTCCTGGCTCGATTCGGACATGGCGCCCGGAGCCGTCTCCGAGGCGACGTATGTTCCCGGCGTGGGGGTCACCCTGACATACAAGGGCATCGTCAAGGGAACGATTCCCGGCACCGAGTTCGCCCAGATGTATTTCCGCTACAACCTGGGGGAAAAGGCCGACAAGGCGCTGAGAGAAGGGTATCTGGGGCAGTAGCGGGCGCAGCGGGCGCTGCCAAAGCTAGTAAGCTGATAAGCTGGTAAGCTGTTGAGCGGATAAGCCAGACAAAACCGAAGATAAAAAAGAAAAGGCCTCGATTCCGGAATTCCGACCGGAATGTGAGGCCTTTTCTTTTTTGTTTTTGTGAATAAAACGATGCACTGCCTGGCATTCGTGCAACTGTACCGAAATCCCCTGTACAAACATTTTTAATTACCAGCTTAACAGCTCAACAGCTTATCAGCTTACTAGCTTACCAGCTCAGCAGCTTATCAGCTTAACAGCGAAGTCGCTGGTCAGCCGACTCTGAAAGAACACGTCGGCACATCTGTCGATCGCCGCTTTCCCCGTCCTATGCGGTCGCCAGCACCGGGTGCTCCTTGAGATATTCGAGCCGGTTCAGTCCGTTGAGGTAGGCCTTGACGCTGGCGGTGATGATGTCCGGATCGGCACCCCGACCCAGGGCGACCAGGCCGTTTTCCCGCAGCCGAACCGTCACTTCACCCTGGGCATCGGTGCCGCCGGTCAGCGCGCTGATCGAAAATCGCAGCAGCTCGGACGCCGTGCCGGTGAGCCGGGCGATGGCGTTGTAAGCCGCATCGATGGGGCCGTTTCCGTAATGGGCCCCCTGCACGGACCTTCCGTTGATCTGCAGCTTCACGCTGGCCATGGGGTACACCGTGTTGCCCGCGGTCACGTGGATGTATTCCAGGTGAAAGACCTCCGCCGTTCTCAGGATCCCTTCGGTGACGATGACCTCCAGGTCCTCGTCCACCACGTGCTTCTTCTTGTCGGCCAGCTCCTTGAAGCGGGTAAAGACCAGCTGCAGCTCTTCGTCGGACAGGTCGTAACCCATCTCCTTGAGATGGCTTCGAAGCGCGTGACGCCCGGAGTGCTTGCCCAGCACCATCCGGTTTCGGCTCAGCCCCACGGTTTCCGGGCGCATGATCTCGTAGGTCATGGGGTTTTTCAGCATCCCGTCCTGATGGATGCCGGCTTCGTGGGCAAAGGCGTTGGCGCCCACCACCGCTTTGTTGGGCTGGACCATGATGCCGGTGATCATGCTCACCAGCCGGCTGGTGGGATGGATCTGTTCGGTCTTTATCCCGGTCTGCAGCGGGATCCGATTTTGGCGGGTGTGCAGCGTCATGACCACCTCTTCGAGCGAGGTGTTCCCGGCACGTTCGCCGATGCCGTTGATGGTGACCTCCGCCTGCCGAGCGCCGGCCTGAATGGCGGCCACCGTGTTGGCCGTGGCCAGGCCCAGATCGTTGTGACAGTGGACGCTCAACACGGCGCGACCGATGTTGGGGGTTTTGTCCAGCAGGTGCCGGACCAGACCCGCGAATTCTTCCGGGATGGCGTATCCCACCGTGTCGGGCAGGTTCACGGTGGTGGCGCCGGCCTCGATGGCCGCCTCGAAAACCCGGCACAAGAAATCCGGGTCGCTGCGGGAGCCGTCTTCGGCCGAAAATTCGACATTCTCGGTGAAGGACTTGGCGTAGCGCACCGCCTCGACGGCGGCATTGACCACCTCGTCCCGGTTCATGTTCAACTTGTACTTCATGTGGATGTCGGAGGTGGCGATGAAGGTGTGAATCCGCGGCCGAACGGCGTGCTCCACCGCGGCCCAGGCCCGGTCGATGTCCGCCTTGGTGGTGCGGGCCAGGGCGGCCACTTCGGTTTTTTGCAGCTTTCCGGCGATCCGGGAAACCGCCTCGAAGTCCCCCTCGGAGGCGGCCGGAAAGCCGGCCTCGATGACGTCGATGCCCAGTTTCTCGAGCTGGATGGCCAGGCGCAGTTTTTCGGCGGTGTTCATGCTCGCACCGGGCGACTGTTCTCCGTCCCGGAGAGTGGTGTCGAATATGATGACGCGTTCAGACATGGGATTATTCCTTCCGGATAAAATCGCCACGCGATTTTATGAGATTTTTCGCGTTCCGCGAAAAAGGTTAACAAAATAGGACAAAACGGACCCCGACCGATTCCCGGGCGGCGAGCATTCGCCGCAGGGCGGGCCGGGGCCGTGTCCCTGCGGCGGGGATCCTCTCTGTTGTCGCT
>JASFPT010000273.1:0-5257 GCA_050115795.1 Desulfobacterales bacterium | reverse complement strand
CCGGGATTTCGTGTAACCTTTTCTGCGATCCCCGTCCGGCGCTGATCCGGCAGAAAAAAGAATGCTGCGCCATTCGTACCCGAGTCCAAGAGAAGCGGTTTTTCCGGCGACCGACGCGATCAATCCTTTCACCGAGCCTGGTCCATTTGCCCGGCCGGTTCGTGATCATCGCCGCCTGCCGCGGGCTCTTTCGACAGGCGGCAGCCCACGGAATCCACCGCAACGCCGCTGGATTCGCAACTGACGCCATGGGCCTGCCCCGAAATCCGGGAAAAGCGGGCGGCTGCGGCGCACAATCAACCGTTTGCGGAGTTGACGCGCGCCACGGCGCCCTCTTGCTGGAAGGAGCGGGTCAGACCCGGGTCCATGACCCCCTCGTATCCGGACAGCCGGGCGATCAGGCCGCCTTCTGTGTCCAAAAAATAAAAGTCGCCTTTCATGCGGCTTCTGGCGCATTCCGTCACCGCCATGACGGCGACCACGCCGTTTTCGGGAAACCGCTCCCGGTACTGCCGGTAGGATGCGGCGTAACTCGGCAGGCAGGGGTGGCCGAACTGTTCCACACTCCAGACGATCGACATCTGGAAGGCCGAATCGAGCACCAGCGGATCGAGAACCCACCGGTCGAAGGGGGGCTCGACCATCCAGCGCTGCGGTTCGGGGGCCGGGGAGAGTTCGGCCCTCATGCCCTGGGACGAAAAACCGATGATTCGCCGGATGCCCTGCAAATGGATGCCGTGAAAGAGCGTCTCCCGGTAGATTTCCTCCGCACTTCGGTGGTAGGCGGTTTCATCGGCAAAACATGGAATGCCGCCCTCGGGGGCATCCGCGTCCAACGGACCCTGGCTCAGCACCGCCTTTGCCCGGTAATGGACCACTTCACGGCCCTCATGAACGCCGTCCCGGATCTCCACGTCGGCGAGGAACAGCGCCCCTTCTTTGACCGCCTTGCCGGCCATGAGACGAACCAGACGTTTTTCCGCCTCGATCCGGATCCCCTTGAGCACCCGGATGTCGTCCAGGCCGACCAACCGCAGGCCCGGATTTTCCTTGAGCGCGCCATGGCCGAGCCAGTCGGCCATCAGGGCAAAGGGGACCACCGGTTTTCCATCGAGCATGTGGGAGGCCAGCACCGGAAAGCCTTCCACATCCAGCTCTCGTCGAAGGGTCAGGCTAAGCTGCCCGGCCCCATCGGGGACGTGGGCCTGCTGATTTTCGGACAGGGAGGGTCCGGTCACCACCTCCACCGGATCATCGGGGGAGGCGGCCATCTCACGAAGCATCCGCTGCGCCCCTGCATCGGGTGAGATCAGACCGATGCCGCGGCGCTCAAATTCCCGTTTCAGGGCGGGGGAGACCATGCCTCCGTCCCAGGGCCCCCAGTTGATGGCCACCACACGGCAACCGGGCCTCGATGCGGACTCCACCTGTGCAATCTTGTTGAGCACCTCGTTTGCCATTGCATAGTCGGCCTGACCCCGGTTGCCGAAGCGGGCGGCCACCGAGGAAAACAGCACGATCGAACGGACCGGATCTTTTCGCGTCGCCTCCAACACCGAAATCAACCCCGTCACTTTGGTGGAAAACACCCGGTCGAACTGCTCCGCCGTCTTGTCGACGATCAGTCGGTCTTCGAGCACCCCGGCGCCGTGCACCACCGCGGTGACCGGCCCGTAAAACGTTCGGACCTCCTCCAGGATCGAGTCGAGCATCGACACGTCCCGCACGTCTCCGGTGAAGTAGCGGACCCGTGAGCCGGCCTGCTCCATCCGAGCCAGGTTGCCTGCGATCTCGCGGGCCGAGGCGACCCTGCGATAGGCTGTCTCCAGCTCGGCCGGGGAGGGGCGTCTCCCGGAAAAGGCCTGCGCCAGCAGCGCCTTTTTGATCCCGGCCTCGCCCTCGACGCCTTGCAGCCAGGCGGGCTCGGGCTCCGGGGCGGGGGACCGCCCCAGCAGGACCAGGGTCGGACGAGCGCTGCGGGCCAATTCGACCGCGGCCTCGGCTGTCACCCCCCGGGCGCCTCCGGTGACGATCACCACGTCTTCAGGGGAAAAATCGGGAATTTCGGGGGCATCGGCGGCAAAAGGGGCGTCCCGCAGTTCCGGGACCCGGCGACGGTCTTCACAAAGCCCCACCTCGACCTCTTGGCCGGGAGAAAAAAGCTCGGCCGTCACCTCGGCGGCGATCGCTTCCGTATCGGACCAGGTCGGATCCACATCCAGAACCCGGCACGTTACCGCCGGCCATTCGATGGCCGCGCATTTGACCAGCCCGGAGAGTCCGCCGGCCGTCGGATCGAATCGGCCCTTTGCGGGTCCAAAACCGAAGGCGCCGTCGAGCCGGACGACGGCGGCGAAAAGGGCGAATCCGCCCGCGGCCGAAGCCTCCAGGGCCCTTCCCGCCGCCGAGGCGGCCGCCAGCGAACGTTTCAGTGCCGCAGCGTCATTCATGCCGGGAGGGGCTACGATGACAAGACCGGCGGCATCGGAAAAATCCGGGGGCGAATCGGTCAGCGGTACTTGCCGTGCGGCAAGCCCGGCGGCAGAAAGCGATGCGACAATGGCCGAAGAAAGGCCCGATCCGTCTTCGGTCACATAGATCCTGCGGCCCTCGGCAAGGCCGGGCAATTCTTTCTTCCCTCGCGGGCGCTCGACCATGGCCACCGTACGGCGCAGGAGCGGGGCCGCGGAAGGCGTTTCTGCCGGCAGCGGTTCGGGCGAAGGCGCCTCTGTCGGAGGATGGTCCGGTTCTTTGTATGCGTCGGTGCCTGTGGATCCGTCTTCGCCCAGACCGGAGGACAGAAAGGCGGTGATCTGGTTCAAGGTGCGCAAGGTGCCCATCATCTCCGGGGTGACCGGTGGAAGGCCGGGCATCTTTTCTTCCATGGTCGCCAGGATCTCCACCCGCTTGATCGAGTCGATCCCCAGGTCGGCTTCGATGTCCATGTCCGGACCGATCATCTCGACCGGATAGCCGGTGAGCTCGGCCACCACGGCAAGAAGGGTCTCTTTGATTTCAGAAGACGCGTTTTCAGGCGGTTCGGCGGTCGAAACCGCCTCCTGCGGCGGTTCGGGATCGCCCTCGGCCGGATGTGAAACCGGCGGGGGGTTTTCGACCGGAGCGCCGGCCGCTGCCGGGACCATCTTGTCTTCGGAGGCCCAAGGCGCCGGTGTCGGTATTGGCTGCGCTCCTGCGGCCTGCCGGTCCGACGGCGAATCGATCCGGTTTCGGGTGCCTTCGATCAGGCGCTGGAGGTTTCTTGCCGCCTCGGCCTGGATTTCGAGAAACTTTTCATGGGCCCGGGCCGTCTGCTCCTGGAGCGCCTGCATCGAGCGGATTCCTTCTTCCACCACCCGGAAGGCATCTGCCAACGCCGAAGGTCGTTTCGGGGTCTCGGTCTGGAAAGATTTCATCGTCATGTTCACTGTTGGGGTCTGTTGAGGGTGATCGACGCCGCGGACCGCAACGGTCGGATCCGGCATGGGCCGTGGTTCCGGTTCGGATCGCGGGGTAATTTCTTTTTCCGGGGATAGGGGCAACGGAGGTGTTCCCGGTTCTTTCGGCAACGCCGGTTCGGCTGCCGGAAGGTCGGGGGGGCGCAGGTTGGCCCCGCTGAGCATTATTTCCATTTTCGGGGAGCGCGGGGCTTTTTCCGCGGGCTCCCATTGGGCGAGATCCACCGGCAGCCCGAGTGCTGAAAGCCGGCACAGGGTGCGGGCAAGATCGACGATGCCGCTTCGGCCCCTGCCGGTCGGGTCGTCCATGGAAAAGACGGCGGCCGGTTTTCCGGACAGCGTGGCGCGTGCAAGCCCGGAAAGGACCCGGCCGGGGCCGACTTCGAGAAAGACCCTGCAGCCGGCCCGATGGAGGGCTTCGACCTGACCGGCGAAGTCGACCGGGCGGGCGAGCTGCCGTCCGAGCAGGCGGCCGGCTTCTTCCGGATCTTCCGGATAGGGGGCGGCGGTGGTGTTGCTGTAGACCGGCACCGATTCCGGGACCGGATCCATTCTGCCCACGGCCGAAGAAAAAGGCACTGCCGCCCGGGCCACCAGGGGGGTGTGAAAAGCAGCGGCCACCGGCAGCCGGACCGTTTGCCAGCCGTTTTGCCGGCATCGCCTTTCGGCTTCGGACACCGCCGCCTCGGTTCCGGCCAGAACCCCCTGATCCGGTGCATTCCGGTTGGCCAGCAGCAGATCCGGAGACCCTTGCGCCGCCAATTTTTCAATCTCCAGCAGCGGGGCCCGGACGGCGAGCATGACGCCCGGGTCGCGGCCGGCCCCGGCTTCTGCCATCAGCCGTCCGCGGGTCCAGGCCAGCTCGGCGAACCGGCCCTCCTCCATCCGACCGGCGGCGCAAAGAGCGGTCAACTCGCCGAAGCTGTGGCCGGCAAAGGCGGACGGGGAGACACCGAAGCGCTCCAGCACCCGCCACATCGCAAGGCTGACCGCACCGATGGCCGGCTGGGCCACGTCGGTGGGGCGAAGCCGGGCCGCGGATCCCTCATCGGGTGCAAAGGGATAGATCCGCTCGGACAGAAAGAAAGCCTCCGGCCCCTTCGAACAGAAGCGCTCCACGACCTTGAAGGCCTCGGGAAACGTGAGCACCAGCTCAAGGCCCATGTCCGGGTACTGGCTTCCCTGGCCCGGAAAAAGGACGGCCAGCCCGCCCGCCGACACCGGACCGCCGCTGTATATGGCGTCAGCAGAAGAAGGGGAAAAAGCGGTGTCTTCGGCCATGCGGAAGGCTGCGGAACGAAGCTGTTCGATGCGGCCTGGGACATCTTTCTCGGGATCGAGAAGCGCCGTAAGCCGCCACGGATCGGAAGCGGAAAACCGGCTTCGAAGCCTCGATGCCTCGTGCGCCAGGAGCGCTTCCCGTGTGGGATGTTCCGCAAGCCGGTCGCAAAACGCGGCCACCTTCCGTCGGACCGCGGCCGGGTCTCGGCCGCTGAAGGCGAGGATCTGGCAGGAGCCGTGCCAGGCCGGAACCGGCTTTTCGGACCCGGCCTCCTCCAGTACCGCATGGAAATTGCTGCCTCCGAAGCCGAACGCGCTCACCCCGGCCCTGCGGGGATGTCGATCCGAGCCGATCCAGGGCCTCGGCGCGCCGGGAAGAAAAAAACGGCTTTGTTCGAGACCCAGGTTCGCATCGACCGGATCCGCCTTCAGGGTCGGGGGAAGCACCTTGTGGTACAGGGCCAGGGCCGCCTTGATCAGCCCGGCAGAACCGGCGGCGGCCTTCGTGTGACCGATCATCG
>JASFPT010000272.1:0-5268 GCA_050115795.1 Desulfobacterales bacterium | reverse complement strand
GAACGTTGATTTCACCGGTATTGCCGAGCCGATGCGGTCGGTGCAGGTCACGCAGCGAATCTACCTGGACGGTCTCACCAAGGACAGTTTCATCCAGCGGTTTACGAACGTTCGAAATGCCCTGATCACCGTGATCTGGTCGATCATTCAGAACCTGGAGGGAATCGAACCGCCGGCGGAGTCGGCTGAAGCAACGATACAGTGATCCACATCGTTTCGATCCTCAGTTCGCATCAAGACAGAGGCGTTTTTCAGTGCGGCAGTGAAGGGATGTTTTCCGCTGTCGGATCAGGAGAACACGCATATGCGATGGAAGATGATGGCCTTGCTGGGCGGCTTTGCCGCCTTTTTCTGTGTGGGGCACGGAGCGCTGCTGGCGGCAGGGCCCGGCGATCCGCTGATGGTCGACGGACTGATCGAACCCCGACGAGTCGTTGAAATCGGCAGCAGCGTACCCGGTGTGCTGGAGACGGTCGACGTGGAGCGGGGAGACACGGTCAAGAGGGATCAGGTTCTGGCCACACTCAAATCAGGGGTGGAAAAGGCAACCCTGGCGCTTGCCCGCGCCCGGGCGAAGCTGGTTGCCGAAATCGACCAGAAGCAGGAGCAGGTCGCTTTCATGACGCGAAAACAGGACCGCTTCGAGCAGCTTTACAAAAGCAAGGCCGTCCCTTTCGAGAAGATGGACGAGGCCCGAACGGACCGGGCCCTGGCCGAACTGGGCCTTAAACAGGCCATAGAGAATCAGCAGATGGCAGAACTGGAAATGGAGCGGGCCGCAGCGGCGCTCGATCAGCGGACGATTCGCAGTACGATCAGCGGCGTGGTGGTCGAGCGCTATCTGTCCCCCGGGGAGTACGTGGAAGACCGGCCGATTCTGAAGGTGGCCCAGATCGATCCACTGAATGTGGAGGTCATCATTTCTGTGGAACACCTGGGAAAAGTCCGGGAGGGGATGACGGCGAAGGTCTTTCCCCAGGAACCGGTCGGCGGATCTTATGCGGCCAAGGTTACGGTGGTGGACAAGGTGGTGGACGCGGCCAGCAGCACCTTCGGGGTGCGCCTGGAGCTGCCCAATCCCCAGTATCGGATCAGCGCCGGCATCAAGTGCAACGTGGCGTTTCCTGTGGAGTGATCCGCCGGAAACAGACGGTTGCGATCCGATCTTTCCCCCCCGCCCAAGCTTCGATCACGATCCATTTTCGAGGGCGACCGCCGCAAGACGTCGGTCGCCTTTGATTTTCTTTTCCCGGACGATGTTCTCAAAGAGGCGAAAGATTTCTTCTTCTGCGGCGTTTTGCATGAAGCGCGCCGGCATCGCCGGCATCGCCCTGCCGAGGCGGGGGGCGGTGGAAAGCCCCAGTGGATTGTAGGGGAGCAGTTCGACGGTTTCGGCCCCGAATCGGCACAGGATGTCGACGATGCCCGAAAGGTTTTGTGCCGTGGCGGTCAGGCCTGGTACGAGGGGAATCCGGGGACGGACCACGACGCCTCTCTCGGTTAGAAGCCGCCGGAGATTGTCCAGGATCCGCTCGTTGCCCTTGCCCGTATATCGTTTGTGCATCTGCGGATCTGCGAACTTGACGTCGTAGTAGATCAAATCCACGTAGGGCAGAATCCTGGACCTGAAATCCGGGTAGGAAAAGTATCCGGATGTTTCGATGGCCACGTGGATGCCGGACTGTTTCAGCCGCTTCAGCAGGGCCTCGAGATAATCGACGTGCAGGGTGCACTCCCCGCCGGAAAGGGTGACGCCGCCGCCGGAGTGCCGGTAAAACACCCGGTCGCGCAGCAGCAATTCGCAAAGATCCTGAACCGGGTAGTGGCGCCCCACGAGACGCAGGCCGTTTCCGGGGCAGGCTTCGGCACAGGCCCCGCAGCCGTCGCAGCGCTGACGGTCGATGCGCTCTATGCGGTGAAGGTCGATTGCCCCGCTGGGGCAGGCTTCGGCGCAGGCACCGCATTGCAGGCACGCATCCGGGGAGAATGCGATCTCGGGCCCCGGCTGCCGGGTTTCCGGGTTCTGGCAGAAGACGCAGCGAAGAGGGCACCCCTTGAAGAAGACCACGGTGCGGATCCCCGGGCCGTCTGCCCGGCTGTGGCGGCGGATGTTGGCGACCAGCGGACGTGTTCCCATGAATAGTATCGTGTCCCAGAAGTGTATGTAAAAAGTCCAGAGGCCCTATATCGGCATGATTAGGGCCCGAGGGCTTGTCCCCTCGTCCCGCGCCGAGCATCGCAAGAGCCGGACGGATGAGGGCCTTCCGCTGTCTGAGCCCTCCGGCCGGCAGGCGGGAGGGCGAGTTCGGAAGGACCCCGGCCGGATCGAGAAGCGCAGGAAGAAGCGGGACGCCGGGCGCCCTTTCTTTTGGTTCGTTTTCTTTGGGCGAGCAAAGAAAATGAACGATTAAAAAGAAAAAATTTCAGAAAACGGCCGAATCGATTATGATCGTTATTTCCGGGACACGACACTAGAAGTAGTTTCAAAGCTTCATATCGGGCTGAAGTTCAAGGCGCGGGCCGATCCAAAAAGCGCAGCATACACGGGAGCATCTGAGCATTTTTCGGGGGACCCCAATGCCGAAATTCGGTTCGAGAGGGGTTTTGAAACCCCTTCTATCCGATTCCGACGCGCCTGAAGAGGTCCTTCGTCATGAACAGGAACTTGTAGATGTAGTTGACGTTTCCCTCCACCGTCACCTTGTTTTCGAGCATCAGGTCGAGGATGTCCTGATCCGGCGCCAGCAGATAGCGGCGGAGCGCCTGGTGGTCTGAAAAGGAAACCTTTACGTGGTAGTCGTCGATGGCGTTTCTTTCCTGGTGCAGCCGCCCGTTTGCAAATATGGCCGATTCGACCACAGGGCTGCCGCTGCCGGAAGATTCGGCTGCAAAGACGTATCTTCCTTCAAACCCCTCGATATTTTTCCGAAACCCCTTGGAGAAGACAAACGCCAGTCTCAAGAGGCAGAGCAGTAGCCACATCAGGTCGTCGGTGACCTTCTCTTCGATCTGCCGCCTGAGCCGGCCGGAAAAAAGCCGGGTGAAAAAATCCGGCACCCCCGAGCGCTCCGGAAAGATGCGAAAAAGGGTCTCGAGCCAGCGGGTCAGAAACGGGTTCTTCATGAAACCTCCCCCCCCTTTCAGGACAGCGTAAACGGCGGATACGGGACCATTTTGCCGCTGGAGAGGTTGTACTGGGTGCGGTTGATGATCTCTTTTTGCATCTGCCGATTCAGGTCCTTGAAATAGGCCGTGTATCCTGAGACCCTCACCAGCAGCTCCCGGTAGTCATCCGGATGCCGGAAGGCGTCTTCGAGCATCTCCCGGTCCAGGACGTTGAACTGGATTTCCATGCCCCCGTCCCGGTTTCCCTGATGGTCGTCGAAGTATCCCTTCACGGAGGCGATAAAGTCGGCCAGCATTCGCTCCCTGTCCGCCTCCGGCGTGTACTTCAGGTTCAGTGCCACCCCTCCGGAAAGGCACCGTGCCGGCTGTTTGGAGACCGAGTGCAGCGCGCAGACCAGGTCGGGCGTCACCCCCGAAACCGGGGTGATGCCGCTGGTGAAGTTCTCACGGGCCTTGCGGCCGTTGGGCATCGCCCCCATGAGCTTTCCAAACCCGGCATGGTTGGTCATGGTCCAGTAGCCCACGCGATACCGGCCCCCCCGATAGTTGGCCTTGGCGCCGAACAGGGCGTCGATGGTCTCCACGAGCCAGGTCACGTTTGCGTCGGCCGCATCGTCGTCGTTTCCAAACTTGGGCGTCTTGTCCGGGTTGGCCAGGCGGGTCTGCAGGGCCTCATAGCCGACGAAGTCTTTTTGAACGGCGTCGATCAGTTCGCCGTAAGAGACGGCCGGTCTTTCTCCGAACACGTGTTTCTGAATGGCACTGATGGAGTCGGCCACGTCGGCCAGCCCGATGATGGTGGCCGCCGAGGAGTTGATGACCGCCCCGCCCTGGATCAGGTCTTTGCCTTTGTCCATGGGGCCTTCAAACAGCGAGGACAGGATGGGGGTCGGATACACGTCCTGGTGGATCGTTCCGAGAAAATTGTTCAGATCCGTGGTCTGATCGACCATCCAGCGCAACTGGTCTTGAAAGGCCGCCTTGAAGTCCTCGAAGCGGTTCGGCGTGCCGGATTCGAAGCTGATCAATCGGTCCAATCCGGTGTGCCGATGTCTTCCGTTGAACAGGGTGAGTTCCAAAACAGAGGTCAGGTTCAGCAAAATGGCTGCCGTGTGGCCGTAGCACCGGCCGTTGCTGACCGGCTCCACACAGCCGACGATGCCGTAGTCCCTGGCTTCTTGAAGGGAATCCCCCTTGTCCATCAGCGCACGGATGACCGCCCGGTCGTTGTGGATGGCGGGCGTTGCTCCCGTTTCGATATTCACCTCGCAGATCCGTTTCAGGTAGTCGTCCGAATGGACGCCCGAAAAATACCGGGCGTTGAGGTTGGGGTCCCGCAGCTTCATGAGTTCGGTGGCCCGAAGCATCACGTAGGTCAGGTCGTTGACGGCATCGGCTCCGTCTGCATCGACGCCGCCAAGGGTGATGGCCTGGTTCGAGCCGGACCCGCCGAAAAGCTTTTCGCCGGTGATCGGGATGGCCGGCACGTGGTCGCCGATCTTGAGCCAGAGACAGCAGACCAGTTCCACAGCCTGTTCTACGGTCAATGCGCCGGATTCGATGTCCCGGTCGTACAGACCGTAGAGGAGTTGATCCAGTCTGCCGAGGCTCAGGCCGATATTCGGGTTTTCCAGGTGGATGGCGGTCCAGCAGATCCAGACGGTGGTCAGCCCCTCCCGGAAGCTTCGCGCAGGCAATGCCGGAACCCGATCGCAGATGCGCGCCAGCTCCAGCAGCTCGTTTTTTTCCTCCGGATCGCTTGCGCCGGCGGCGAGATGCCGCGCCGCATCGGCCAGTCGCTTTGCGTAGGCAACGATCCCGTAAAGAACCTCCGCCACCGCTTCGTAGAACTCCCGCTGCTCCGGGGTGCCGGCAGAGGCCCGCTTTTCTTCGGCTTCTGCGATCGTGCCCAGAAGTCCTTTGGTGAGGGCTTTTTGAAAGTTCGGGATGGTGTGGGAGATGCACTGGACCTTGCTGGTCATGAAGAAGACCAGCTTTTGAAGCAGTTGGATCTGTCGAAGATGGCCGCGGCCGCCATTTTCTCTTGCCCGATCTCTGGCCACCTCCAGAATGTTGGCTTTCATCCAGTGGGGAAAGATGTCGAAATTGAGCTCTTGGACCTCGGATTCGGAGAGGTAGAAC
>JASFPT010000271.1:0-5293 GCA_050115795.1 Desulfobacterales bacterium | reverse complement strand
ATCAGATCCTCTACCGCGAAAAATTCCATACTTCCTCCCGTAAGCTGACCTGTTGTCCGCCCATGGGTTCCGGCGGGCCCGAAGCCGGGATCGAATGCGGGCGGAGCTTTCAACCTGTTCTAAACTTTCCGGGTGGCCCGCTCCAGGACCTCCCGCAGCACATCTTCGATATGGACGATGCCGGTCACCTCGTCGTTTCGCGTGACCGGCAGCAGCCGGACGTTGTGGTGGTTCATCAGGAAGATCGCCTCCATGATCATCTCGTCCTCCTCGATGCTGGCCGACACCGGCGACATGATCTCGGTCACGGTTCTTTCCTGGGCCTGCCGGTATTTGGCTTCCAGCAGCCCCTCAAAAAAGATGGCCCCGGTGCGTTCGGCGCCCTGCAGAAACGGGCCGGCGATGCCGAACACGAGATCCTCCGGAGTGACGAACCCCAGAATGGTTTCGTTGCCGGCCGAGGCATCGGAGACCACGATCAGGTGGGCCGGTCGTTTGTTTTCCATGGCCTGCTGCATCTTTTCCGTGGCGTCGAGAATCGTCGCGTCGGCCAAAAGGACGCCATACTGCAACAGGTGGTGCATGAGCTGTCCGATCGGTTTTTCAAACGGCATGTTTTCTCCTTACAGCATCCCTGCCATCTACAGCGCAAAGATTGTGCCATGGCGGCAATTTTTTTATAACAATTTGAATTTATATATTTATTATTAACTCAACCCATTTTCAATCCGATGGGTTTTTCCCTGGATCCGGCAAATATTTGCCGGCGAGGGAAAAAACTTGCCAAACAGGGGCGGCTCTGGTTCAATGCGAACGCAACATCTGAAAAATCCAACCCTGGATCAGAGACCGATGAAAATCCAATCCCCGCAGAATCTGAATGCATGGGACGCCGCCCTGGAGGAGTTTATTCTCGAATCGGATTCCATGCGGTCGATCATGAAGGTGGTCCAGCAGGTGGCCGCCTTCGACGTGAACGTGATGATCACCGGCGAAAGCGGCACCGGAAAGGAGGTGCTGGCGCGGATCATCCACCTGCTCAGCCCCCGGGCGCCCCAGCCCTTTGTCCCCATCAACTGCGGGGTCCTTTCCGGGCTCCTGTTCGAGGACAAACTTTTCGGACACGAAAAGGGGGCCTTCACCGGGGCGGTCGATCGGAAAAAGGGCTGTTTCGAGCTGGCCGACGGCGGCACCCTCTTTCTCGATGAGGTCTCCGAGCTTCCCTTCGACAACCAGGTCGATTTTCTGCGGGTGCTGGAGGACTTCCGGTTCGTTCGAATCGGGGGGACCGACCCGATTCAGGTCAATGTCCGGTTGATTTCCGCCTCCAACAAGGATTTGAAAGCCCGGATCTCCGACGGCCGGTTCCGGGAGGATCTCTTTTACCGTCTCCAGGTGGTCCCCATCTATCTTCCACCGCTTCGGCAGCGCCGGGAAGCCGTACCGAAGATGGTGGACCACTTTCTGGAGCGCCTGGTCGTCAAGTACCGGAAACCGAAACCGGCCATTGCACCGGAAGTGCGGGATATCTTCCTTCGATACGACTGGCCCGGAAATGTCCGGGAGCTGAAGAACCTGGTGGAGCGGATCTTCATCGTCAATGAACGGGAAATCGTCCGACCCGAGGATCTGCCCTCCGATTTTTTATGGCATTTTGCCGACCCGCCCAGTGATCTGGCCCTTGCCGAGGTGCGCCGCAACGCGGAAACCCAGGCCATCGTGAGCATGCTCTACCGAACCCGCGGCGACAAGGAGAGCGCAGCCCGGCTTCTTCAAATCAGCCCCCGGACCCTTCGCCACAAGATCCAGACCTACGGGATCCGGGTCGACCGCGACGGGACACCGGTGGAGTAAAATCGGGCGCGTCTGCGCCCGATTCAGCTGATAAGTTGATAGGCTACTAACTCAACTTTCGGGATTCATTTCAATCATTGCAGCCTTGACGCGGTTCGAATGCCTTGAAGCGAAACGCGCCGAAGTGGTTTTTCATAACTTATTAGAATCTTTTTATTTTTATCGATACTTTTCTTTGTTCGCCCAAAGAAAAGTATGCAAAAGAAAGGGCGCCCTGCGCCCCGCTTCTCCCTGTGCTTCTCGAAACGGGCGGGGTCCTTTCGAACTCGGCCCCTAAAGAACAGGGGCCTCAAACAGGGAAAGGGCCTTTTCCCGCCCGTTTCTGCGATGCTCGGCGCGGGACGATGGGGATCATTGCTCTTTTGGCTGTTCTTTTCATTTGCTTTCGGGCTCTGGCGTCAAGGGAGCGAAAGGGGTGATTTGCCGGTGCAGTGCGCTGTCTGAGCTCCTTAGAAACCCTCGGATCAGCGCCGACCGGGTATTGCTTGACCGATGCTGGCGTCCAATTGTCTCAATGAAATAGTGACGTTTCAGCCTGCGCTGATCGTAGGGTTTCTTGGGAGCGAGTTCGCACAGTGCCGGCAAATTATCCCTTTCGCGGAATCATGAACCCAGAAAGTTGAGTACTAAGCTATACAGCAGCTTAACAGCTTATCAGCTCAACAGCTTGATGCCCTGTGGCAAAAGCCGCCTCGGCGGAGAACTGCTCTGGTGTCAAGATCAATTCCTGGCACCGCAGAGGAAAAACCCATGCCCACCCCCCCGCTGCCGCAGACGGCCATGTATTCCGGATACGGATTTCGGGAGTTTGAAATCGGCGATGTGGATGTGGTCCACCATGAGGGCCTCTATCATCTGTTTCACCTCACGCTGCCGAACCACGATTACATCGCCCATGCCGTCAGCCAGGACGGGCTCAAATGGCGGAGGGTTAAAAACGCCCTGTTCATCAGCGATCCGCCCGCATGGGACGACGACATGCTCTGGACCATGCACGTCTCTGCCGATCCTTATCGGGAGGGTTGCTGGCGCATGTTCTACACGGGGCTATGCATGCAGGAGCGGGGAAGGGTGCAGCGCGTCGGCCTGGCCCATAGCCGGGATCTGTACCACTGGGAAAAGGACGGTTCGGGGCGATACCCCCTGACCATATCCGAGGATCACTACGAACACAGCGTGAACCAAGGCAGGAAATGGGTCAGTTTCCGGGACCCGTTCTGCTTCAGAGACGGCGGCAAAACCTGGCTGCTGGCCGCGGCCCGGGTGAACAAGGGGCCGGTCATCCGGCGGGGCTGCGTGGCCCTGGCCGAAGAGACCGCCGAAAACCGCTTTGCCTTTCATCCGCCGCTGTTTCACCCCATGCACTACGACGATATGGAAGTGCCGAATCTGGTTCGACTGAACGGCCGGTATTTTCTGATCGCCTCGATCCGGGAGGATGTGAAGGTCCACTACTGGTATGCAGACGACCTTGACGGCCCCTATCACAACTTTTTCGACAACGTACTGATGCCCCAGGGAAACTACGCCGCCAGAACCAGCGAGGAAAACGGGCGCCACCTGGTATGGAACTTTTTTTTCAAAGGTTTGACCACCCGGGGCAGCCACCTGCTGGCCCCGCCCAAGGAGCTGGTCGTCGACCCCGGCGGCCATCTCCGGCTCAAAACGTTTTGGGGGTTCGACAACCTGGTCGTCGAGCGGCTGCGCCCGTCCGACCTGGAGCCCCTGGACCGGCTCTTCGACAATCCCCGGGCTGCCGGTGAAGCCGATTCGGTTGCCTGCCGGCTCGGGTCTGAAAGCGGGTTCGAGGCCTTTCTGACGAGGGGCGTATACCGGGATTTCATGCTCGACGGCGCGCTGAGCATGGAAGGGCATGGAAAGTGCGGTCTGGTCTTTCGGATCGACGAGCAGGGCGACGGGTATTACCTCAGCCTCGATCTGTTCAAGGGCATTGCCCAGATCCGGGCCTGGGGGCACCGGCCCGACGGCGGCCTCGAGGAGGCCTTTTCCTATGACCAGCTCCAGGCGGGGTATTCCGTGGCCATCGACGATCCCCACCGCTTCTGCCTGCTGGCCTACGAGCAGTACATCGAGTTTTCACTCGACGGATACGTTCTGCTGACGCTGGCAGACGACCGATTCCACCGCGGCCGTCTCGGCTTTTATGTGGAGAGCGCTCAGGTGCGGATCGACGATCTGGAGCTCAAGGTGCTCGGCGCCCCGGCCTCGGAAAGCTATCCGGACTGCAAGTCGGGCTACGGGAAGGGAAAAGACGACTGAACGGACCGGCCCGGAAGCGTGGCCGCACGGCGGCCAAATGACCGCCGGTTTGCAGTCAGCAGCGACTCAGTTTTCGAGAATCCATATTCCGCGAAAGGGGGATGATCCCCCTGCCTATAGATCGGCGACCCGGATCCGCTCCTCCAGCCACCGGGCCGCCGCATCGAACTCGTCGATGACCACGTCGGCGTCGCTTTTTTCCGGACATCCCGCGGGGGCAAGCGAAACCGGATCGACCCGCCCCATCGGTTCGGCTTCGATTGCCAGGATGCGGCTGTTGGACGGCAGGATCAGCGATGCCGGGTCCAGCCGCGCGGTGGGCATTGCCGCACAGCCCCAGAAAAGCAGCGCGAGCGTGGCAATAAGTATCGGAAGCGCCCGGCGGCGGGGGGCTTGAACCGGTGCGAAAAGAGGGATCGGTGTCATCGAGCGGTCCGAATCCGCCCGGGCGGGAAGGCAACCGGCGGCTCGATCCCCCAAAAGACAACCGCCCCGGAAACGGGGCGGCTTTCTTTTGTTTTCTTGAAGGTGGACCGCGGTGGTCGTTCGGGTCAGCGTCCCAGGACCGCTCGAATTGGAAATGGTCCGTATTGCGGGGATACGACGGCTTTCACCCGCTTAGCTTGTCGATGTCTTCAAAGGGAAGGTCGAAGGCATCGGCCACTCCTTTGCACGTTACGCTGCCGTTGATGACGTTGGCCCCCAGCTTGATCTCCGGGTTGTCGGTCATCGCCTTTTTCCATCCCTTGTTGGCGATCTGAACGGCATAGGGGAGGGTGGCATTGGTGAGCGCCTTGGTGGAGGTTTTCGGAACCGCCCCGGGCATGTTCGCCACGCAGTAGTGGACCACCCCGTCGATAATGTAGATGGGGTCCGAGTGGGTGGTGGGCTTGGAGGTTTCAAAACATCCGCCCTGATCGATGGCCACGTCCACCAGAATCGAGCCCGGCTTCATCGTCTTGAGCATATCCCGGGTGATCAGCCGGGGCGCCTTGGCGCCCGGGATCAGCACCGCCCCCACGATGACGTCGGCCTGCATCGCCAGATCCCGGATGGTTTCCGGGCTCGACATGAGCGGAAAGCAGTTGGCCGGCATCACGTCGCTCAGGTACCGGAGGCGGTCCAGGTTCATGTCGAGGATGTAGACCTTGGCTCCAAG
>JASFPT010000270.1:0-5340 GCA_050115795.1 Desulfobacterales bacterium | reverse complement strand
GGCGATGTTCGCCGAAATGAGCGACCGGCAGCCCCGGGAGACCGCCGCGGACGTCTACCGCTTTTTGCAAAACCGGATGGCCCATCTGCTCGCCGAAGAGGGGTTTGCAAAGGACACCATCGCCGCCGTGCTGGAGGTGTCCGCCGACAATATCCCCGAGGTCTGGAATCGGGTTCGGGCGCTGGACGGCCTTCGCAAGGACCCGGATTTCGAGCCCCTCGCGGCGGCCTTCAAGCGGGTCGGCAACATCATCCGCCAGGCCGACACCGAAGGGGCGGATCGGGTCGACGTCGCTTTGCTCAGCCACGAAAGTGAAAGGGCCCTCTACGAGACGTTCGAGAAGGTGGCGGCTGACGTAGAACGAAAGCTGGCCGAAGGGGCGTTCGATCAGGCGCTGCGGCAGATTGCCTCCCTGCGGGGGCCGGTGGACGCATTTTTCGAAGGGGTGATGGTGCTCACCGAAGATGTCCGCATTCGGAAAAACCGGCTGGCCCTGCTGAAGGCCATTGCCGGACTGTTCGAGCAGTTCGCCGATTTTTCCAGGATTTCAACATAAAATCGCTGACGCGATTTTATAAAGAGCAACTCCGCCGCTTGTATTGAACACGCCCTGCAGCAGGCAGCAGGCCCGCCACGGCGGGATTTTACGCTAAGGTATGCTGCCTGGCTTAGATCCGCTGACCAATCCCGCACCTTGCTGCGGGGTAGCGCTTGCTGCTGCGGTTCACGGTTGTCGAATCAGGCAGGCCTCGAACAACGGGAGCGGAGAATAAAACACCGCGCCACAGAAAACTCATCGCCCGCGATCCGAAGGGGCCTGGCGGCAGAATGGAAGGCCGACCGGCCCCTTAACGGTTTAACGGACAAGGTTTCTACCCGCTTAATCGGTCGGCCCGCTGCGAAGCGGTGGGGCCGACACGGAGATGAAAAATGCCTTTTGATCCTTCCAAAGACAAGATTCTGAAAAAGTGGCAGTGCGAAGAGACCGGACTGGTGGTCACCATCAATCGGTATGCGGAAGGAGAACCCAAGCTGCAGATCGGCCCACGGGTGTTTCAGCGTAAAGACGGAAAGGAGAGCCAGCGAAAGGCTGGACGGCTGAGCATCGAAGATCTGCTCTGGTTCTACGACATCATCGATGAGATCAAAGAGGAACTTTCCGCCCTGGCGGCGCCGCAGTAGCGGTCGGCCTTCGGGACCTCTTGCCTGCGCCGGAAAAGTCACGCTCGCGCAGCGGCGCGGAGGTGCGGGGAAAGAATTTTTACCAGGCCATGGATGATTTTTCATCCTAGATTTTCCATGGTTTTTCTCTGCGTCTCGGCGCCTCTGCGCGAGAATGGATTCGGGGAGGCGATGGAACAAGGAATCGTAAGGCCGCTTCGGGGGCGCTCTTCTCCGACGCTCGGCTCGCTGGCCGTGATGGCCGCGACCCGAACCGATTTTTCCGATCTGTGCCGGTTGCTGGGCCGGGATCCACGCAGCGGCCGAAGGCTTTATACCAGCAGGCTGATCCTCCAGGACGGCGGACCCGCCGTCATCGGGCCGATGGTCGGTGCGCCTTACGCCGCCATGGTCATGGAGACCTTGATCGCCTGGGGGGCCAACCGCTTTGTATTCGTCGGCTGGTGCGGGACAATTTCCCCCGAGCTTCCGATCGGCGCGCTGCTGCTGCCGGATGCCGCCTTGATCGACGAGGGCACCTCCGTCCACTATCCGACTCCCGGCGCATCCGACAAGAAGCGGTGTGCCCCGTCGGCCCGGATGCAGGGAAGCATCGCAGCGGCGATGCAGACCGTCGACGTTGGCTTCCGCACAGGGGCTGTCTGGTCCACCGACGCCATTTTCCGGGAGACGCCGTCGCAGGTTCTTCGCTTCCGGCAGATGGGGGCGGTCGCCGTCGAGATGGAAGCCTCGGCGCTGTTTTCGGTGGGTCGTTTTCGGGGCGTGGAGGTGGGTGCGGCCATGGTGGTCTCAGACGATCTGTCCGAGTTGGTGTGGCGGCACGGGTTTCACGATCCCCGATTTGAAAGAGGGCGCCAGGCCCTCTGCGAAGGGATTGCAGCATTATGCCGGACGATGTAGACGCCAAGGTAATCGAGCAGGCAGAGGCGCTTCGAAAGGCCCTTCACCACCACAATTACCGCTACTACGTGCTCGATGACCCGGAGATTTCCGATGCCGCCTATGATCGGATGATGGGTGAGCTCAAGGATCTGGAAAGGCGGTTTCCACAGATCGTCACCGACGATTCTCCCACCCAGCGTGTCGGAGCGCCTCCCCTTGACAAATTCGAGACCGTTTCCCACACGGTGCCGATGCTCAGCCTGGACAACGGCTTTGAGGAGAAAGATATCTACGATTTCGACCGGAGGGTCCGTCGTCTCCTGGCGTCGGATGGACCTGTTCGATACACCGCCGAGCCGAAGATGGACGGGGTGGCCGTCGAGCTGGTCTACGAAAACGGTGTTCTGAAAACCGCTTCCACCCGGGGTGACGGTGTCACCGGAGAGTTGATTACGGCCAACGTTAAAACCATTCGCAGCGTCCCTTTCATTCTTCATGCGGAAAGCGGGGTAAAGGTTCCCTCTTTGCTGGAAGTTCGCGGCGAAGTCTTCATCGGACAGAGCGGCTTTCAGCGGCTCAACGAGGAGCGTCGCAAGCGTGAACTTCAACCTTTTGCCAATCCCAGAAACGCCGCTGCCGGCTCTCTGCGGCAATTGGACTCCCGGATCACCGCCGAACGGCCGCTGGAGATCTACTTTTACGGTGTCGGGACGGTGCGCGGCGCTTCATTCGAGACCCATGGAACGCTCTTGAAAACCCTGCATTCCCTCGGCCTGAGGCCGAACCCCCTGGTTCGATCGGACATCACCATCGAAGAAGCGCTCGACTATTACCGGGAGCTGGCGGAAATGCGGCATCGGCTCGAATACGACATCGACGGTGAGGTGATCAAGGTCGATTCGATCGAGGCCCAACAGCGTCTCGGCGCGACTTCCAGAAGCCCCCGGTGGGCCGTCGCCTTTAAATTCAGCGCTGTGCAGGAGACCACCGGTCTTCTCGATATCGAAGTCCAGGTCGGTCGAACGGGTGCGCTGACACCAGTGGCGATTCTGGATCCGGTCCAGATCGGCGGCGTCACCGTGCGAAGGGCGACCCTTCACAACGAAGACGAGATCAAAAGAAAAGACATCCGAATCGGAGACCGGGTCTTGGTGCAGCGGGCCGGTGATGTGATACCGGAAGTGGTGAAGGTGATCGCGTCGGTCCGCAACGGAAGGGAACAACCTTTTGTATTCCCCAGCCGCTGTCCGGAATGCGGCAGTCGCGCCGTTCGAATGGAAGGAGAAGCCGTATCGCGGTGCATGAACAGCCGCTGTCGGGCGCAACTCAAAGAGCGGATTCGACATTTCGGATCGAAGGCGGCCTTCGATATCGACGGCCTCGGAGAAAAACTGGTCGACCAACTGGTGGAAAAAGAATTGGTGAAAACCCATGCGGACCTCTTTCTTCTCAATGCCGAGGCGCTGGGCCGCCTGGACCGGATGGGGGCCAAGTCCGCAGAGAACCTGCTGCAGGCGCTGGAGGCCAGCAAGCGGGTATCCTTTGCCCGCTTCGTCTACGCATTAGGGATTCGGCACGTGGGAGAGCATGTGGCGTCGATTCTGGCTGACCGTTTTGAAGATGTCGACGAATTGATCGCGGCCTCCGAAAACGACCTGGCCGCCATTGAAGGTGTCGGACCGGTCATCGCCGCCAGCATACGAGTCTTTTTCAGCCGCGATGAAAATCGGGAGGCGGTCGAGCAGTTGAAAAGCGCCGGTGTGAAGATCGTTTATGAAAAAGCGGCATCCAAGGAAGGTGCCCTGCAGGGGAAGACCTTCGTGCTCACGGGTGCACTGGAAGGCATGACCCGGAACGAAGTCAAGGGGCGGATCGAGTCCGCCGGCGGTAAAGTCACCGGCACGGTCAGCGGTAAAACCGACTATCTCGTCGTGGGCGACGATCCCGGTTCGAAGTTGGAGCGGGCGCGGAAGCTTGGTATCGTGATTTTAGACCGGGAAGCTTTGGAGGCCCTCTTTCAAAAATGAGATCCGCCGTGGGGCGAAGAGACCTCGATGCATCGGAGTCGGCGAAATAGGGTGTGATCTTGGGGGCCCATATTCGAATTTCGGATTTGAAAGATCTTCAGGAGGCGTTCATGAACCAAAAAAATGAAAAGGTGCGGGCCCACGTGATTGTCACCGGAAGGGTGCAGGGCGTTTTTTTCCGGGCCAACACCGCGCAGGCTGCTGAACGCTGCGGTGTGAGCGGCTGGGTGCGAAACCGCAGGGACGGAACCGTGGAGGCGATATTCGAAGGAGAATCCGGTGCGGTGGCGGACGTCCTCGATTGGTGCAAAAAAGGCGACCCGCCGGCGGCGGTGAAAGACGTTCATGTCAAATGGGAGGACTATTCAGGCGAGTACGTCGGATTCAGCATCGCTTACTAAAAGAAAAGGGGCGGCAGCCTGCTGGCGTCTGCCGCCCCTTTCCAAAAGCAGGATCCGGTCGGGTTAAACCGCGTCACTCAGCTTCTTGCCAGGCTTGAACTTCACGGCGTTGGAAGCCTTGATCTTGATGGCCTCCCCGGTCTGCGGGTTGCGCCCCTTGCGGGCCTTGCGCCGAACCTTCTGGAACGTGCCAAAGCCGACCAGCGTGACCTTGCCTTCTTTTTTCTTCAGGGCTTTGGTGATCCCGTCCGTGAAGGCATTCAGGGCATCGGTGGCGGCGGCTTTGGAAATTCCCGCATCCTTGGCCATCTTTTCAATCAACTCGGCTTTGGTCATCTTTTTCCCCCTTTGTTAATGATACGATTATCACCTTGATTGGCAAGGCATTTAACAGCAGCCCGTCACCGGTGTCAACAGAATTCAGTGTCGCCGGTCGATTTTCTCTGCAGATGGCCCGATGACGGACGCTGCCGGTGGCCACAAGCCTCTCCAACGTTCATGCCGGTGCTCTGCACCCGCTTTCCGCTCTTCATTCGCTCCAACCCTGCGGATGCCAACCACTCGGTCCGGCAGGAATCGTCAGGACCGAAGGTGGTAGCGGAGCGCTTGCCTGGCAAGCGCTCTAGATCAAGGCGTTTACGAACTGCTCCGGATCGAAGGGCTGGAGATCGTCGATTGTTTCTCCTACGCCGATATAGCAAAGCGGCAGCTCCATGGTGCTACATACCGAAACAACGACGCCTCCCTTGGCGGTGCCGTCGAGCTTGGTCATCACCAGCCCCGTCACCCCGAGTTCTTCATGAAACAACTTCGCCTGGGAAAGCGCGTTTTGACCTGTCGTGGCGTCG
>JASFPT010000269.1:0-5375 GCA_050115795.1 Desulfobacterales bacterium | reverse complement strand
CCCCCTTCCCCAGGCGGCTTTTCCCCGCCTTTTCCCGATGCGGAAGCCGGGGCCGACGCCGCAAGCGGCAGCTTTGTCCATGCGCCGCGCTCCCCGCTTGCCTCGACCGGATCGAATCCGGAAAACTCCGGGGCGATCCCGGCCAGTTCGTCTTCCGGGGCACCGGCCGAAGACGAAGCACCGCCGCCCAAGGCCGAGGCCAGATCGAGCAGAATCGATCGGGCAGGCTGCGGTTCGGCACCGGGGATGTCGGGCCGAAAGTCGCGCGGCGGATGGCTGCCGCCCCCGGTCTGGGTGATCGGCGCTCCGCCGGCAAATGCCGCCGGTGCCTGCTGGATGCGCGCCTCATTGTTGACAAACGTGCCGCCGGTTTCAAAAACCGTCTGGGTGGGGAAAAAGACATGGGCACTGTTCACGGTGGCACTGTCCAAACAGTCGAGGACCACCAGCAGATCGAGCCCGGCAAGGGAATCGGTGAGGCGGGCCAGGTCCGGATAGGTCGACAGCAGATCGTTTTCCACGATCACGAGGGCCCGGACGCCGCCCTCTTCGATCAGCGGCAGGAGGGTATCCACATCTGCCGGCGTCCCCGAAAGACGAGCGGCGGCAAAGGAGTTGGCCCCGGCCATGACATAAAAGAGCCCGGCCCTCTTTCCGCGTTCAAAAAGCATTCGGGCAAGGCCCGCCGCCTGCTCCACCGTCGATGCGCCGGCGATTCCGGACGCGTCGCAGACCACCACCGGCCTGCGGCATCGGTCGAGCCGGTCGATCAGGTCCCGATGCAGCTCGGATCCTTCTCCCTGGTTTTCGGCCAGGCGGCGCAGACGCGCTGCGATCCCGGCGCCGTCGACCGGCCAGTGGCGGAATTCCACGGGCATGGAGACCGGCCTGGGATCGAAGACCTCGATCTGCGCACCGTTTCGCTGCGCCTGCCGGAGCGCCATGGCCAGCATCGGCGCCTCGTTGATCGGATCGACCCCCGCAACCAGAACCAAATCCGCACTTTTGACGCCCTCGAGACTCACGGCCAGCTCCGGGGTCAAAAGGCCGGCGGCCCGCCGGGCTGCCTCATGTTCGGCGGCGCTGTCGAACAAGACCGGGCCCTGCCAACCCAGGTCCCGGCAGATGCGGGACTCTGCGGAGAGGGTCTCCAGGGTGGAGCGCGCCGAACCGACAACGGCGATCGTTTCAGGGCCGTGGTGGGCGACGATGCTCGAGATCCGGCGGACCGTATCGGCGTGGGCATCGCTGTATGCGGTTTCGGCTCCGCCGACCCGGGCCCGCCGCGGGCGGGTTTCTGCAGATGCGTAGAAAAATCCATACCGGCCCCGATCGCAGATGAAATGACCGTTTACGGTAGGGCTGAAACGGGCTTCGATGCGCACCACCTCCCGGTAGCGGACATCGACGGTGGTACGGCAGCCCAGGGAGCAGTGGATGCAGACCGACGGGGTCCTTTGATAGTCCCACCGTCTGCCCTTGTACCGGGAGGGACGGTCGGTGTAGACACCGGTGGGGCAGACGTCGATCAGATTCCCGGAAAAGGGGCTCTCCAGCGCGCCGGACCGAAACCGTCCGAAGTACACCCGGGAGGCGATCCCCATGACCCCCAGGTCGTGGTAGCCCGCGTACTCCTGATAATACCGCGAGCACCGGTAGCACTGGATGCAGCGGTTCATCTCGTGGGCGACGAGCGGGCCCAGGTCCTGGTCCCGGTAGGTGCGTTTTTTGCCCTGGTAGAAGCGAAGACCGTGGCCCCCGGAGACCGTCATGTCCTGCAGGAGGCAGTGCCCGCCCTCATCGCAGACCGGACAGTCATGGGGGTGGTTGATCATGAGCCATTCGATCACGTGGCGGCGGAAGTCGACCGCCTCCTCGTCCGTGGTGGAGACCACCATACCGTCCGCCGCGTCGACCATGCAGCTCATCTGGACCCCGTGGAAAGGCCCCTGGAGGAATTTCACCGCACAGACCCGGCAGGCGCCCACGCTGCCAAGGGCCGGGTGATAGCAAAACCGCGGGATGTGAATCCCGACCCTTTCGGCGGCCTCGATCACCTTGGTCCCCTCGGGCACTTCCACGGTCCTGTCGTCGATGATCAGCTTTGGCATGACGGTTGGTTGTCGACTCTCTTCTTGGTGGTTCGATATTGAATGCCGCACTTCAACGGATCAGAAATCTGAACCGATCCCGGGTCCTCGATCCCCGGTTCCGGCAAAGAAAACATTTCCAAATCCCCGGCCTGAGCTCCTCCTCGACATACGAATAGCGCTGATAATCACCGCCCGGTCCTCATCCAGCACCCAACACCCAGCAACTATCTTTTTTCAAACGGACACCCCCCCTGCTCCACGTGGGCCATCACTTCCGCCTTGAAATCGGCCAGAAGGCCCTGGACCGGGGAGACGGCGCCCGGTGCAAAGGCGCAGTAGGCGCTCCACAGGTGCCGGCACATGGTGTCGATCTTGGCGATGTTTTCTTCGGTCCCGGTTCCCGCCTCGATCCGGGCAAGCAGGTCCCGGATGTAGGGCAGCCCGTCCCGGCAGGGGGTGCACCAGCCGCAGGATTCCCGGACGAAAAAGTCGAGCAGGTTGACGGTGGCCGCCACCAGGCAGTTGCCGTGATCAAAGACCATGATTGCCGCCGTCCCCAGCCGGTGGCCCTGCTGTTTGAGGCTTTCAAAATCCATCGGCACCTCGTAGAGGCGCTCCGGCAAAAACGCGGTGGAGGCGCCCCCCGGCAGGCAGGCCTTGAAGCGGCCGCCGTCCCTGATTCCCCCGGCATGCACCTCGATGATCTCTTTGAGCGTCACCCCCATCGGGAGCTCGTAGGCGCCGGGGCGGTTGACCCGTCCGCTCACGCAGAAGATCTTCGTGCCGGCCCCGGTTTCGGTCAACGCCAGGGACTTGAACCACTCCGACCCGTTTCGAAGAATGTGCGGCATGCAGCACAGGGTCTCCACGTTCTGGACCACCGTAGGGCGCTGCCAGAGACCTTTTACGGTGGGGTAGGGCGGCGGCTGCTTTGGATTGGGCCTTTTGCCCATCAGGGCGTTTAGCTGGGCCGTGCCCTCGCCGCAGATGTACCGCCCCCCGCTTCGATGCACGACGATGTCAAAATCGTAGCCGCTGCCCAGGACGTTCTTTCCCAGCAGCCCGGCATCCCGGGCGACTTCGATCTCCCTTTCCAAAATTTTGGCCGCCCCCTCGTATTCGGGCCGGATAAAAATAAACCCCTCTGCGGCCTGCGCCGCGAAGCCGGCGATGATCAGCCCCTCGATGAGCTGGTGCGGATCGGCAAAGATCAGCACCCGGTCCTTAAAGGTGCCCGGCTCCATCTCGTCGGCGTTGCAGACCACATAGCGGGGGAAAGGGGCGTCCTCAGGGACGGTCATCAGCTTGCGTCCCGCCGGAAACGCCGCCCCGCCGCGGCCCAGCAAATTGGCATCCAGCAGCACCTCCCGTGCCTTTTTGGCGTCGCCGTCGTCCAGAAGCCGGACCAGTCCTTCGTACCCCCCGCTTTGCCGGTACTCTTCTATCGTCGCGATTCGTTCCGGATGGCGGTTCTGCAAAAGGACGCTGGGGTATGTTTCTCTTTTCGGGTCGCTCAAAACGGTTCTCTCTCCATGAAATCGCGAACCGATTTCATTCTGACTCCCGCTTTAGCTTTTCCAGTATCTCGTCGATTTTTTCCGGCGTCAGGGGGCCGTATACCTTCTTGTTGATCAGCATCGCCGGCGCGCGGTCGCAGTATCCGATACAACAGACCGGGAGCAGGGTGAAAAGACCGTCTGCCGTGGTTTGGCCCATTTCGATGTCGAGCTTCCGGCACATGTGGTCGCGCAGGGACTCATAGCCGTCCATCCAGCAGATCACGCTGTCGCACAGGTGGATCACGTATTTTCCCACCGGCTCCCGGTAAAGGAAGGTGTAGAAGGTGGCCAGCTCTTCCAGCTCCAGGGGGGACATCCCGAGCATGTCGGCGGCTTGTTCCACCGCCTCATCGCTGAGATGCCCGCTGTGGGTCTGGAGCGCCATCAGCACGTCCACGGCCAGTTCCCGGGGGTGTTCGGCGGCAGCGATCTGCGATTTGAGCTGTGATATCAGGGAATCGGGGTATTTCATTCTTTCTGATGCTATTTTTGTGTATTTGTATTCAAATGCCTAAAATGAGCTAAAATGCCTGGAATGACTAAAATGATGGGTGAAAAGCGCTATTGGCATTCTCTGCAAAACGTATACTCCGGTGTTTTTTTCTAATTTTAGGCATTTTAGCTCATTTCAGGCATTTTAGGCATTCATCTGTCTATATCCGGCAGAATGTAGTCGATGGATCCGGCGACGGCGATCAGATCCGAGATGCTCAGCCCCTCGGTCATCAGCGGCATGACCTGCACGTTGGCAAACCCGGGTCCCCGGATCCGCAGCCGGTAGGCGCTGCCGAGGCCGTCGCTGACCACATAATAGCCTTGCTCTCCGCGGGGGATTTCGCAGCTGGCGTAAGCTTCTCCCCGGGGGATTTTCGGCCCCCGGGTGACGTTGATAAAATGGTGGATCAGGGTTTCGATGTCTTCGAGCATGTCTGAGCGCTTCGGCACCACGTACCGGTAGTCCTCGGTCACGTGGCGGCCGGGCGGCATTTCTTCCGCGGCCTGGCGGACGATTCGCAGGCTCTGGCGCATCTCTTCGACCCGCACCCTGCAGCGGTCGAAGCAGTCGCCGCCTTCGGCGGTGGGCACCTCGAAATCGAAGGCTTCGTATCCCGAATAGGGAAAATTCTTCCGCAGGTCCCACGCCATGCCGCAAGCGCGAAGATTGGGACCGCTCACGCCCCAGTCCAGGGCCTCTTCCTTGGAAATTTTCCCGATACCGATGGTGCGGGCCCTGAAAATGGGGTTTTTCAGGACCAGCGCTTCGTATTCGGCCAGTCGCTTGGGAAAGATCTTCAAGAAGCGGTCCACGGCATCCTTCCATCCTTCAGGGAGGTCCGCGGCCACCCCGCCCAGGCGGAACCAGGAGGCATGGAGCCGGCCGCCGGTGATCATTTCGACGATGTCGAGGATCATCTCCCGCTCGCGGAAGGTGTAGAAGGTGGGGGACATCGCCCCCAGGTCGTGGGCGAACGTGCCGAAAAAGACCAGGTGGTTGCTGAGCCGGTAGAGCTCGCTGATCATGACCCGGATGAACTGCGCCCGGTCCGGCACCCGGATGCCGGCGAGTTTTTCCACGGCCATGACGTAGGGAAGGTTATTGGCGGCTCCGGCAAGGTAGTCCACCCGATCGGTATACGGGATGAACTGGTGCCAGCTCTGGCGCTCTCCGATTTTTTCCGCCCCCCGGTGATGATAGCCGATGTCCATGTCCAGGCTGACGATC
>JASFPT010000268.1:0-5450 GCA_050115795.1 Desulfobacterales bacterium | reverse complement strand
GAAAATGAGCGGCTTCCCAGATGAGGAGGCGCTGCTCGGCAAACGGCTGACCGATCTGTTCGCCTCGGAAAAGATCCACACCATCGACGATCTGTCCGAGGCGATCGACGCCCAGAAAGGAGACCGGGTCGAGATGGCCATGATCGACCACGGGGGGGAGATGTTCTTCGTGGAAGTCTCGGAAAAAGACGTTCAGACCGGCGGCGGAGAGGTGATCGGCAGGGCGTTTTCCATGATCGACATCACGCTCCGAAAGGAGATTCAGGCCGCCCTGAAAGCCAGCCGACTCCAGCTGAAGAACCTTTCCGCCAAGCTGGTGGAGGCCCAGGAGGCCGAGCGGCGCCGAGTGGCCCGGGAGCTTCACGACGGCGTCGGCGCCAGCCTTTCGGCCCTGAAGTTCTCCGTCGAGCACTGGTTCGAGAAACAGAAGCGGCCCGATGGGGCAACCTGTTCGCCGCCCGATGAAATTGTCGCCGCCATCCAGCAGATCATCGAAGAAGTCCGGCGGGTGTCCCAGAACCTTCACCCTTCCATCCTCGATGACCTGGGGCTTGCCACGGCGGTTCGTTCCTTCTGCCGGCAGCAGCGGGAAAACCACCCCGGACTCGACATCGATGCCGATATCCGGGTCGACGATCAACGGCTTTCCAAAAGGATTCAGCTCGTCATCTACCGGATGGTTCAGGAATGCACCACCAACGCGATTCGACACGGCAATGCGGACAGGATCCAAATCGATCTGAAGCCCGGAGAGAACCGGGAAATCCTGCTGGAGGTCCGGGACAACGGAGAAGGATTCGACGCGAAGGCCACCTGGGACGGCCTCGAATCGCATGGGGGCATCGGGCTGACGAGCATGAGCGAGCGGGCGGAGCTGACCGGCGGCCGGCTTTCCATCGACTCAAGGATCGGAAAAGGAAGCGTGTTCCGGTGCCGGTGGCCGCTTGGCTAACGACGCATCCTGCAGATCATTTCAAAATGTTGAAACAGGTGTGCCGGCGGGTTCCCCGCCGGTCATTCCCGCGAATGCGGTGGTTCGACATGCTTTTTATCCTGAGCAACGTCGGAGGAGAATCCAGCGGCATTCGACCTGGACGCTCGATTTGGGGGGAGCGACGGACCTTGATCTGTTGCTTTCGGGGCACGGCACGAGCGGAAGGCGCCCGATGAACCGAAGCGCCGGAGCGCCGGTGCAAGGGTCAACCCGGCACCACCAGACCCTTGTCGATGGCGTAGGCCGTGAGGGCTGCTGCGTTGTGAAGGTCGAGCTTTTTCATGATGTTGGACCGGTGCTTGTCCACCGTCTTGGGGCTGATGAACAGGTAGTCTGCGATTTCCGCATTCTTGTATCCCTCGCCGATGAGCTTGAGCACTTCCTTTTCCCGCTGGGTCAGGCTATCCCAACGGGAGTCCTTTTTCAGGTGCTTTTTCCCTTCCAGATACCCTTCCAGAACCTGGTCGGAGATTTCCGGACTGATGTATCGGTTCCCCTCCAACACCTTGTCGATGGCGTTTAGAAATTCCTTCCGGGTCGCCTGCTTCAGGCAGTAGCCGTGCGCCCCCGACTCGAAGGCGGCCAGGACGTACTCGTCGTCGGTCTGGATCGTGACCGCCAGGATCCGGGTGTTCGGAAAGCGGCTGCTGATGTCCTTGATGGCCGAGATGCCGTTCATTTTCGGCATCGCCAGATCGAGGAGAATCAGGTCCGGCTCGTGCTTTTCCACGCACCGGATCGCTTCCATGCCGTCCGCGGCCTCTGCCACGACCTGAAGATCCTGCCGCTCCTCGAGCATGGCGATCACCCCTTCCCGGAGCAGGGTGTGGTCCTCGGCGATTACGATCCTTTTTTTTTCGGTCATCGATCGACTCCTGCAGCGATCCGCATCCCGGGGACTGGCGGATGGATCGGTTTCGGTCTGACGGCGGGCCAAATGGGGTCATCACCGTATTTAACACGGGTTCAGCCGTTGGTAAAGAGACAGGGGTAAAGGGTTCATATCGATCATCCCCGGCTTACCTTTGCGTGAGAAGACCGGCGTCGTCCCGCACAGGCACAGCCTTGTAGACGAGATGAGCGAGGTCCAGGTGACGAAATCAGATTCGATTTTCGATTCCATTGTGCGGGGTGGTGCACCATGTGCGATATCTTGCTGGTCGAAGACAATCCGATCTTCCGCCGGACACTGTACGAAAGTCTGACTGCCCGCTTCCCGCAAGCCGAGATCGAGACGGTGGAAAGCGGGGAGGCGGCGATCGAAAAGTGCGACTGCACTTGTCCGCGGATCATTTTTCTCGACCTGGCGCTTCCCGGGATCAACGGCCTGCAGGTCACCGAGCAAATCCGGTCGAAATACAGCCAGGTCGTAATCGCCGTGATCACCGGAAACGACTTTCCCGAATACCGGGAGGCGGCCGGGATGAAGGGTGCAGATTTTTTCATTTCCAAAAACACCGCTCGGCTCGAGGAGATCCTCGCCCTGGCCGCGACCTTCATCGAAGAAGATCCCGACGGCCATCCTCCGGAACGCTATCGGATTTGAGCCTGCCCCTGATCCGCCGAAAATCGCCACCGCGGTAAAAATTCGAGAACAGAAAGAAAAGAACGATTCTGGAGAAATTGAGTCATGAATCACGGGCCGATGTCTCAGCAGAACCGACAACCGGACTGGACACGCTATCTGTGGGTGCTCCTTTGAAGGAACCGCCGGGGCCCCGTCCCCCGGTCAAGGAACCCCCGGACGACAGACCGGAGAAACGCCCTCCGCCGCCGGGTCGACCGCCGGTCAAGGAACCGCCGGAGGACCCCAAGACGCCTCCCGGGAAAAGGCGCACCGGTCTGCCGCCGGAAGCCGAAGAAGAAAGGATCACAGCCCCTTGCGTTTCATCCCCTGGAAATACCTGATCGGCCGGGCGGCCCGGACCTACGGCGTGATCGATCCGGTCTCCCTGATGGCCCGGCTGAGGCGGTTTTCCCAGCCGTCGGAGGTTCAGGAGCCGATGGAGCTGCTGCGGGAAGGGATCAAGTTCCACGCCCGGGGCGTCATCAATGCCAAGGCGATTCAGCACAACCTGGACTGGGTCTGGCCGTTCTGGGTCGAGCGGCAGTTCAACCCGGACGATCCGGCCTTCATCCCGCGGGCGTTTTCCTTCAGCCATGTCAATCTCACCCATCGAAGCTGGACGGCGGTCGGAAGGCCCGATGTGCCGCTTTACCCGATCGTGGACCCCCGGGGGCTGATCACCCCCTTTCACAACGGGTGGTCGATCGATTTCTGGATTCTCGCAGAAGACGGAGAAGCCCTGCTTCCCTCGAAACTGCCGTCCATAGAGCAGCGCCTCGATCTGAGCGACGGCCCGATCCTCGTGACCTGCGGACGCAGGGGCGCCATGGACCTCACGGTGAAGGTACACGTGTCGGGCCCTGCTGCCGAGCCGATGCTGCACGCGGCCGCCAAGGGCCGAAGCGATGCCGGCGGATGGCTCGTCTGCGCCGTTCGCCCCTACAACCCGGAAGGGGTGCAGCTCATCGAAGAGATCGCCTTTGACCCGGCGCACCGCCGGATCGACGTCGACGGAGAGGCGCTCGTGCAGCTGGGCGACAGCCCTGAAAAGGTGCTGTTCTCCAGCTATCGGGACGGGGACGTCCGGTACATGCCGCACCGCCGGCCCGGAGCCGATTCGGTCAAATGCCCGGTGGGGATGGCGTCTGCCGCGGCACTGTTTGCGATGCCGGCGGGCGCGCATAAACAAATCGAGGTGAAGATCGCCTTGAACGCCAACGGCCGCAAGCGCTTTGGATCCCCTCCCGTCCAAACGGAATCCTGGGATCGGGCCCTTGCGCCGGCGGCGCAGCTGCAGGTGCCCGATCCGAAAGTGGGGTTCTTGTACCGGGCCGCGCTGACCACCCTTGTGCTGCTGTCGGCAGACGACGTGGTGCCCGGGCCGTTCACCTATCGTCGCTTCTGGTTCCGGGATGCCTGCCTGATGATCCACAGCATGCTGGCGGCCAATTTGACCGCGCGCAGCCGCAGGCTGTTCGACGCGTTTCCCGGTCGGCAAAAACGCTCCGGCTTTTTCCACTCCCAGGAAGGCGAGTGGGACGCAAACGGTCAGGTGCTGTGGATCCTGGATCGATACCAGACCCTCACCGGAGAAAAGCTGTCCGCGGATCTGCAGCGTGCCGTGAGCCGTGGGGCCCGCTGGATTCAGGACAAGCGGACCCCGGCTGAAAGCGGGGAGCTTCACGCCGGCCTGCTGCCGGCCGGCTTCAGTGCAGAGCATCTGGGGCCGAACGATTATTACTTCTGGGACGATTTCTGGGCCGTGGCCGGGTTGCGGGCAGCGGCCCGGATTGTTCACAGGGCAAAAGACAACGAAGCGTCCGCGCGCTTCCGGAGATGGGCCGACGATCTGGAGCAACGCATCTGGAGCATCATCAGGCGGCTGCCCGAACACCGAAGCCGGGGGGCGATTCCGGCCTCTCCCTACCGTCGGATGGACGCCGGGGCCGTCGGCTCCCTGGTGGCCGACTACCCGCTTCAGCTCACCAAACCCGGCGACGGCCGCATCCGCAGAACGGTGGACTTTCTGATGCGCAACTGCTTTTACGACGGCGCGTTTTTCCAGGACATGATCCACTCCGGGATGAACGCCTATTTGACCCTGGCCGTCGCCCAGAGCCTGCTGAGGGAGGGCGACCCGGTCTACCGCGATCTGATGCGGCGCATCGCCGAGCTGGCATCGCCCACCGGCCAGTGGCCGGAGGCGATTCACCCCCGGACCGGGGGCGGCTGCATGGGAGACGGTCAGCACGGCTGGGCGGCCGCAGAATGGGTGATGATGATCCGGAACCTCTTTGTTCGCGAAGAAAAGGGCCGGTTGCTGGTCGGTACCGGTCTGCTTTCCGAGTGGATGCAAAGCAAGGAGCGCCTCGGCTTTGGGCCGACGCCGACCCCGGCCGGCGCGGTCAGCGTCCGGGTCGATCCCACGGTTCGCGGTCCTGAAGTGCGGATCGACATCGACGGGACCGGTGAAGGTGGCGGACCGTCGACGGAAATCCGGGTTCCGGGATACCGGCCTATCGTCGGGGCACAGGCCGGCAAATGCTATCTTCTCTCCAAGGAGGAGCCTTGAAGATCTGCATGTTCACCAACACCTACCTGCCGCACGTTGGCGGGGTGGCGCGCTCGGTCTCGGTGCTGGCCAAAGACCTGGAAGGCCTCGGCCACCGGGTCCTGATTGTCGCCCCGGAATACCCCAGACACCAGGACAGCGGAAAGCCGGGCCGGGTGATTCGGCTCCCGGCGATTCAGAATTTCAACGGGAGCGATTTTTCCGTCCGGATTCCGATGCCGTTTGTCGTCTCGGAAAAAGTCGACGCCTTCTCACCGGACCTGATCCACAGCCACCACCCCTATCTGCTGGGGGACACGGCCCTGCGGACGGCCGAG
>JASFPT010000267.1:0-5468 GCA_050115795.1 Desulfobacterales bacterium | reverse complement strand
TTTTCGCTCTTCCCAGCACGAGGAGGCCCTCAGCCGGATGATGTATGCGGTGGAAAACCGCAAGGGGGTGGCCATGCTCACCGGGGAGGTCGGATCCGGAAAAACCACCATCGGCCGGGTTTTAAACGACGCCCTTCCCGAAGAGCGCTATCAGGTGCGCACCATCACCAATCCTGCACTGAGCCCACTGGATCTGCTGCGTTCGATCCTGTTCCAGTTGGGGATTCGCTCCGCCAGCGACTCCAAATTCATTTTACTGACCCAGTTGTACGAACGGCTCGCCGAAAACGAACAAAAAGGGGTGCGGACCATTCTGATCATCGACGAGGCCCATCTCATCCAACATCGGGCCAGCCTCGAAGAGTTGCGCATGCTGCTCAACATGCAGTCCGAACATCAGTTCTTGATTACCCTGATTATCCTGGGCCAGCCGCCGCTGCTGGAAAACATAGAGACGATGCACCCGCTGAAGGAAAGAATTTCGATCAAGTACCATCTGCAGCCGCTCGACCTGAAAGACTCGGTCCGCTATATTCTGTTTCGGCTCAAGAATGCCGGAGCCGATCGGGGGATCTTCACCCGGGAGTCGATATTCCCCCTCTATGACTATTCACGGGGGGTTCCACTCCGGATCAACAACCTGAGCGACCGGTGTTTGCTCATCGGGATGATGCGAAAAGCCACCGGTGTCGACACCCGGATCGTCAACGAGGCGATTGCCGATCTTCAATGAGCCGGGGGACTCAACTCCCGGCCGCTGAACCGCAGTAGCGAGCGCTTTCCCCGTAGCTTGCTGCGGGGAATGCGAGCGAATCGAATTAGACGGGACACCTTACGGTAGAAGATTCCCTGCAGCTTGCTGCAGGGTGTGTTCAATCCTGAAAAAAGCGCACCATGAAAATGAAAAAGCAACCCCACTCTTTTCGGTTGATTTGGAAATCTCTCCCGGCGGCATTACTGTCATTGGCGATCATCGGCCATCTCGGATGCGCGTCGGCACCGGAGAAGCCGGAGGACCGTGTCCAGGCGGCGTCTACCCCCGTTCAGTGGGCAGAGGCGCGCGGGCTGCCGACGTCGGGCCTTTACCGCGGCCTTGCCGTGGCCGATCTCAACAACGATGGGCATCCGGATGTGATCGGCGGGGCCGCCCAGTCCGGAACGATATCGATTTGGGAAGGCAAGGGCCCCCGCGGTCTGGCGCGGGTGATCAACATCCCGGTGAAAGGAGCCGTGCAGTCGGTGACCGCAGGAGATGTGAACGGCGACGGTTTTACCGACATCGTGTTCACGATCCAAAAAGAGGGGTCCGGCGTCGCGGTTCTCCAGAACCGTGCCGGAAAAGAGTGGGTGACGATGTCCGGACCCACGGAAATCGGGGTGTTTCAGGGGGTGACAACCGCCGATGTCAATGCGGACGGCTATCTGGACATTATCGCCGCCAGCCGGACCTCCGAACTGCAGGGCGGTGTCCAGGTGTGGCTCGGAGACGGACGGGGCGGATGGCCGGTGGAAACCGGGCCGGACAGCGCCGGAGAATACAACGACGTGGCGGTTGCGGATTTCAACGGTGACGGCCATCTGGATATCGCGGCCGCCGGCTGGGGGCGCAACAATGCCCTTCGCCTGTGGTTCGGCGACGGCGCCGGCGGGTGGGGGGTCGGCCGAATCGTGGCCGAAGGAAGCTGGTATGCCCTGACCGCCGAAGACATCGACGGCGACGGGTACACGGATATCCTCGCCGGCTCTTACAGGGCCGGCGTCGCTGTTTTCAAAGGAAGCCCGGACGGCACTTTTTCCCGCATCGATCTCGGGGCCAGCGAAAGCTTCTGGAAGGCCGTTCCCATCGACATGGACGGCGATGGGGTTCCGGAGCTGGCCGCCAGCTCCCTGGACGGCAACGGGATCCGAATCTGGAAAAAATCTCCGGATTCGGCCGGCTATGTCCAGCTCCAGGCTGACTACGCCCCAGCCGGGGTTTTCTACGATCTTGTGGCGGCCGATGTAAACGAAGACGGTGCGAAAGATCTTGTTGCAGCAAGCTTCGGGGAGGGGGTGAAAGTCTGGCTGGGAAGGGCGGAGGGCTTTTCCTCCCAGGCCGGCAGCATCGATTCCAGGCGCGGACCCCAGGTGCTCTCGCCCGGTGAATCGATCGAAGAAAACGAGGTCTTTACGACCCGATTCGGATTTCCCGAGTACCGGCTCGATTCCGGAGACGTCCTCCAGATCACCTTCTGGCGGGGCACCGAAGGATCCAAGGAAATGGTTACCATCCGGCCGGATGGCAAGATTTCTTTCGGATATGTGGAGGATCTCTATGTCAGGGGGATGACGCCCACCGAACTCGACCGAGTTCTCACCCGGCGCCTGGAAGCCTATATCCGGCATCCGCGGATCGACGTCCTGGTGGACGAATACAACAGCAAGTCCGTGACGATTTTAGGAGCAGTCGGTTACCGAGCGGGAACAGGCCCGGGGCAGTACAAATTGAAGGGAAAGGCCCGGCTGTCGGAGATGCTCTCCGAGGCGGGCGGGCCCAGGCCCGATGCCAACCTGCGCGATATCCGAATCCGGAGAAAAAACAACCAGTCGATCACGGTAAACCTCTACAGGGCGATCACCCAGGGCGATGTCTCCCAGGACATCGTGCTCGACAACGGGGATGTGATCTACGTGCAGGCGTTGTCCAAAGAGTCGAACCGGGTCTATGTCTTCGGCGAGGTGGAAAAGCCCGGTGCCTACACCTTCGAGGGGTCGGAGATGCGGGTGTTTGATGCCGTCGCCCAGGCCGGCGGATACACCGTGTTCGGAAAGCCCGCCCTGACCAAGGTGGTTCGGGGCGACATCACGAGACCCAAGGTGATCGACGCGGACCTGAAGGCGCTGGTCGAAAAGGGGGACTATACGCAGAACGTCGCCCTGGCCAACGGGGACCTGGTGTACGTTCCCCGAAGCGCTTTCGGAGACCTCAATCAGCTATTCAAGCGGATCTCCCCGCTCATGCGCCTGATCATCTATCCGGCACAGGTGGTCAACGAGTACGGCAGGGCCGCCGACTACTACGGTACCCCGTTTGACAACGACTGATCGACCGGCCAAAGACCGGATACGGCACAGCAAACGCGAACCCCAGCACAGGCAGTCAACCGCATGGCGCAGTATGATGTCGATCTGAGGGACTACTGGCGGATATTTCAAAAACGGAAGACCATCGTCATCTTGATGGTGGTGCTGGCCGCCATATCTTCCTACGGCTTTGCCAAGCTCAAAGAGCCGATTCCCCTGTATCAGGCGGAAGCCTCGGTTAAAATCGAGCAGTTGACGAACCTGGTCGATTTTTTTTCCGGCGCCTACTGGACCCAGGGCGAAAATATGGTGACCCAGGCCTTTATCATCACCAGTTTTCCGGTGCTGGTCAAAACGGCCCAGGAACTGGGCTGGATACCGGCAAAAACCCGCCCCGAATCGGTCCGCAAATCCGAGGCGGCCCTTGCCGTAATCCAGCGGCTCAAATCGATGGCCACCGCCGAGCAGGAGGAAGGAACCAATATCGTCAACATCCAGGTGGTCTCCCGGGATCCAAAGGAAGCCGAGACCGTGGCCAACGCCTTTGCCGACGCCTTCCGAAAATACAACATCGAAGAAAAAAACCGGCAGATCTTCGATACAAAGGCGTTCATCGAAGAGCAGCTCGAGACCACGTCAAAAGAGCTGAAAGGGGCCGAAGAGCGTCTGCGGCTGTTTAAGGAAACCAACGCCCTGGTCGCCCCCGACACCCAGACCGTCAATTTGCTCAACCGCCTCACCGCCCTGGAGGCCGAATACAAGGATGTGGAACGAGAGCAGTCCGAGCTCGTCTCCCTTCGGTCAAGCCTGCAACGCAACGGGAATTTCAAGGGGGAGATCCCCCAAACCGTTTCACCGGCGGTCAAGGGCTCGCCGGTGGAAACCCTCGGGGTGCGCCTGCGGGATCTGGTCCTCAAAAGAGAATCGCTTCTGTACGACTACACCGAAGCCCATCCCCAGGTGGTCGAGATCAACGAACAGATCCAGGCCGTGATCTCCGAAATCAAGAAAGAGCTCGGGACACTGATCGAGAAACTCGACCTTCGAAAGCGTAACCTGCTGGCCGACCTGCAGGAGATCCGGCGCCAGAACCAGCAGATCCCTGAAAAAGCCCTTCAGCTTGCCCGCCTCGAGCGCGAGGAAAAGATTCAGGCGGATCTGTACTCCCAGCTCAAGGCGCGATACCAGGAGACGCTCATCAAGGCTTCAGGGCGAGTGGAGGAGGTCAGCATCATCCGGCCGGCGGTTGTCCCGACCGAACCGATCAACATTCCGTCTAAAATCATGATCATCTTCACCGGGGTGATCATGGGACTGGTGATCGGGATCGTCTTTACGTTCGTGGCAGAGACCCTGGACACCTCCATCGGCACGATCGAAGACGTCGAAAACCTTCTCCAGGTGCCGGTGCTCGGGGTCATCCCCTACTGGGAAAGCGAAGAGGGGGTGCGGGGCGCCGCCCGCCTGGGGCGCCGCTCGGACCTGGTGACCCATTTTGATCCAAAGTCCCTGGCGGCCGAAGCCTTTCGCTCCCTGCGCACGAATCTTCAGTTCGTGAGCCTCGAGCGGAAGGGAAAGGCCTTTTTGATCACCAGCTCCTTTGTCCAGGAAGGCAAGACGTCCAATGTCGTCAACCTGGCCCTGAGCATGGCCCAGGCCGGCGACAAGGTGCTGCTCGTCGAAGGGGACCTTCGCAAACCGTTGATCCACAAGATGTTCGGCATCGATAAAGCGCCCGGGCTCACCGACTATGTTCTCGGCAACTACGACTGGGCCGAAATCGTCACCACCATCACCGATGTCATGCTCGGAGAGTTTCAGATCGAAGAGATTCTTAAAACCCCCGGCATGGACAACCTGCACATCGTAACCGCGGGGACCAACCCCCCGAACCCCTCGGAAATTCTCCGATCCCCGCGATTCCGAGAGTTTCTGGCGGAGGCCTACGAGACCTACGACTTTATCTTCATCGATGCTCCTCCGGTCCTGCCCGTGGCGGATGCCACGGAGATCGCCACCCTCTGCGACGGGGTAATCCTCGTCTACAAGGTCGGAGCCATTGCCCGTGGGATTCTGAACCGGGCCAAGATGAGCCTCGACAATGTCAACGCCAAAGTGGTCGGTGTGATCTTAAACAATGTCAAGCCCGAGGTGGGGCCCGATTACTTCAAATATCACGCACATTACTACTACGGCCCCCCCGGCGAAATGGAGACGGGAAGCACCGGCGGAATCGCAACTTACGTGAAATACATTCTGCTGCTGGCCGCTGTGATCCTGATCCTGGGCGGCATCTTCTGGCAGGACCTGTTCGGACCCTAAAATCGCCGGAGCGATTTTATCGAAGTTTCGCCGCGCGAAACAATCAAGGTAAAATTCTCAATTCTCAATTCTAAATTCTAATC